>PLXL01000137.1:1221-5083 GCA_003153215.1 Candidatus Dormiibacterota bacterium | reverse complement strand
CCCCCCACTCGACTCGTACGGCCCGCCGGTTTCGACCGGCGGGCCGTTCTCTTGTCCGGGGCGGGACGGCGATCGGTGACAGTGCGTCAGGTGAGATCAGGTAGCGTTACCCGGATGCCCAAGGCCGCCCGCGACGACCCCGCCCCTCCCCCGCAACAGCCCACGGGCGGTCTCATCACCATCCGGTGGTGGCGACTCCCCGAGCCGTTCGAGAGCGAATTCGACTGGGAGTACCGTCCCATCCCGCCGATCCCCGATGAGCTCGGGAAGCGCCTGCTCGGCGAGGTCGCGGATCGCCTCTCACCGGCGGAACACGCGGAGCCGGGCCACACCCAGGAAGCCGAGAGCGCAGCGAAAGAGAGCAGGCGACCGGCACAGCCGGCCGAATAGGGCGACTGACGCCGATCTGGGCGGAAATCAGCGGCAACCTCGCAAAACGCGGCGCCCAGGCCGCTCAGATCAAGGCAGCGAGAGGAACCAGGGAGCGCACCTCTCGGCAGCGTGGAGTGGCGTCCGGGTCGCTCAGAGCAAGGAGGCGAGGAGCAGGGCGAGGCAGCGCACCTCACGGCAGAGGCGAGCGTCGCCCAGGCCGCTCAGATCAAGGAGCGGCGGCCCCACAGGCCGGCGACCTCGCAGCCTACAGGAAGGGAGTGCACTTGAAGTGCACGACCGGCGGCGGCCCCACGGGCCGGCGTCCTCGCAGCATGGAGCTGCCGCCGAGCTGGGCGGAAATGGGTGCCGCGATCAGGCGGCGGGGTTGAAGTGGCGCCACTCCCCCGCCCCCGGCTCGTCGTCGTCCATCTCGACGTCCTCGGGGAGTTCGGTGCGCCAGGGGAGCATGAGGTCAAAGACGATCTCCTGGATCGTCCAGAGCATGTCCATGATCTCAGTGATCTTGACGTGACGGCGAGCCAGGGTCTCGTCGACCTGGCGGCATGCGGTCTCGTCGCCGGTGAGGCGAACCGCCTTGCGCGCGAACGTGAAGACCCGCTGGGCGCGCACGGCGACATCCGGCGGGACCTCCTTCATCCCCTGGAGGTGCGTCTCCTCGCAGAGTTCGATGGCGGAGTCCACCCGCTCCACGAGCCGGCGAAGCCGCGTCCGCTCCACCACCTCAAGGTGGTGGCGTCGCCGAGCGCGGTGAACCTCCTGGGTAGCGTTCTCAATGAGCAATGCATCTCTCCTGTGACCCGCGACACCCGCCGCACCGCGGTTCCGCCCATAGGCTATCCCGATGGGTCGTTGACATCAACAGCCGCCGTGGTGTCAGATTGATGCATGGATCGCATCAATGCCGATCTCTTGCGGACTTTCATAGAAGTGGCGCGCCTGGAGCATCTGGGCCGAGCGGCCGAAGCGCTCCAGAATGACCAGTCCACCGTCAGCCGAAAGATCGCACGTCTGGAGCACGAGGTGGGAGTGCCGCTCTTCGAGCGGATCGGCCGTTCGATCCGGCTGACCAAAGCCGGACGGCGCTTCGTCGGCCGGGCAGAGCGCATCCTGAGCGAGATGCGCGACGCCGTCGCGGAGGCCGCCGGCACCGTGTCGGCCGAGACCGGGGAGGTCCACCTCGGATTCCTCCACACCGTCGGGGCCCGCTGGCTGCCCGAGCGGCTGGCCCGCTTCCTCGACCAGTACCCAGGGGTGCGATTCATCCTCGAGGAGGGGACGACGGGCGAGGTCGTCGCCGGCGTGCTGGACGGCCGATTCGACCTGGGCATCCTGGGCCCCCCGCCGGCCAACACCCCGGAGCTGGAGCTGGTCCCGCTCTTCCGCGAGCGCATCGCGGTCGTGGTTCCCCTCGAGCACCACCTGGTGGGCCGATCGTCGGTCACCCTCCGGGACATCGCCAGCGAACCGCTGATCCTCCCCCGGTCGCGCACCGGTCTTCGGCGGGTCATCGACGACGCCTTTGCCCGTCAGGGGTTGAGCGAGCACGTCGCCTACGAGGGGGATGACTTTGCGATCGTGCAGGGGCTGGCCGAGGCCGGGCTGGGGATCACCCTCCTGCCGATGCCCCTGCCCACCCCCTCCAGCCGGGTGGTGGTGATCCCGCTCCGGGACCCCCCCATCGCCCGCACCATGGCGATCGCCTGGGACCGGCGCCGGACCCTGCCGCCGGCAGCCCAGCTCTTCTGCCGGCGGATCGTCGAGGGAGTCACCGGGCCCGCCGGTCGCACCCCCACCGGGTAGGCGCCGGTCCGGCAACGGCACCGTGACCGGGCTCCCCACGCCCTCCCTCACCGCTCGTTCGTGCCAGCTCGTCGTGCCCGTGACTGGGTCGCAACGCTGGACCCCCGACGAGCGCTCAGGGGGCGAGGCGGTTGAGGTCCCGGGGGAAGAGGGTCGTCTCGCGCACGTTGGAGGCGTCGACGAGCTGGGCGACCCAGCGCTCGAGGCCGATGGCGAAGCCGCCGTGCGGGGGCATCCCGTGCTTGAAGGCCATCAGGTAGGCGGCGTAGTTCTCGGGGTCCTCGCCCCTGCCGACCAGCGCATCCACATAGTCCTGGTAGCGGTGGAGGCGCTGGCCACCGGTGACCAGCTCCATCCCCCGGAAGAGGAGGTCGAAACCGGCCGCGAAGCCCGGCCGCTCCGGGTCGGGGTGGGTGTAGAAGGGGCGCTTGCTCATCGGGAAGCCACGGACGAAGAGGAAATCCGAGCCGTGCTCGCGCTTTGCCCACTCCCCGAGCCAGCGCTCGTTGGCCGGTGAGAGGTCCGGCTCGTTGCTCAGGTCCTCGCCGGTGGCGGCCGTGATCATGGCCTGGGCGTCCAGGAAGTGGACGTCGGGGATGGGCTGCGGGACCTTGGGCAACTCCAGACCGAGGAGGGCCACCGCCCCCGCCGCCTCCCGCTCGATGCCGGCCAGCATGTTGGCGATGGTGTCGGTGAGCACGGCCATGACCGTGTACTCGTTCTCGATGAATCCGACCTCGGCGTCGAGGGAGACGTACTCGTTGATGTGGCGGGCGGTGTCGTGGGGCTCGGCCCGGAACACGGGGCCCACCTCGTAGACGCGCTCAAAGACGCCCACCATCACCTGCTTGTAGAACTGCGGGCTCTGGGCCAGGTAGGCGGTCTTGCCGAAGTAGTCGAGGGCGAAGGTGGTGGCTCCCGACTCGGTCGCCGAGCCGACGATCTTCGGGGTCTGGATCTCGGTGAAACCGAGATCGTGCAGGCCGCTGCGGAAACCGGCCATGGAGGCAGCCTGGATGGCGAAGTAGGCGCGGCGGCGGGGATGGCGGAGAGCCACCGGGGCGTTGTCGAGGATGGTCGGAAGCTGCGCCTTGATGACGGGCCGGTAGAGGTCGAAGGGAGGAGCCTCGTCGGCCTCCGAGATCACGGTCACCGCCGGGTCGTGGATCTCCACCCCCCCGGGAGCCTGCGGCTCGGCCACCACCACCCCGGCGACGCCGAGCACGGACTCGTTCTGCAAGCGTGCCAGCCGCTCGACCAGCTCGGTGTCCTGGACGACCACCTGGGCGGTCCCGCGCGCGTCGCGGAGGATGAGGAAGCTGACCCCCGCGAGCCGGCGGAGCCGGTGGAGCCAGCCTTTGAGCTGCACCCTCTCACCGACGCGGTCGCTCAGATCGTCGGTCCAGATGCGGTCGGTGAGGTGAGAGATCACGGGGTGCGACTCCGGCTCCTGCTGGCGGCTTCCTGCACGAGTGGCCCGGCCGATTCTAACCGGGGGAACTGTCGGGCCCGCCCGAGCGGGGCGGGCTGAGGGGGCGTCGCCACCGTAAACTGAGCCACCAGTCATGGCCGCAATCCTCTTCGCCGCCGCCACCGTCCTGGTCGTCGCCACGGTCGCGATCGTGCTCGTGGCCCGGAGCCGGGTCGCAGCACCGCCTGCGGCAGCTGC
>PLXL01000137.1:0-1128 GCA_003153215.1 Candidatus Dormiibacterota bacterium | reverse complement strand
ACCGCCGAGCGTCTGGTGCTGGAGAGCCTGGAGGCTGAGCTGGAGGCGGAGCGGGCGGAGCGCGTGGCCCAGCTCGTCGCCGAGGAGACGGCCGAGCCCGAGGCCGCGGTCCGGACCCTCCTGGTGGGGGCGGTCGAGCGGCAGTCGGAGAGTCACGTCGACACCGCTCCCCGGCTCTCCCCCATCAACCTCGAGGGCCTCGACGAGACCCACCGCGAGCGGCTCCTCACCGCCCTGCAGGTGGTCGCGGAGTCCACCGGGACCGACCTGGGTGTCGACAACGAACGGGAGCAGGCGACCCTCCGCGGCCTTGACCCGGTTGGGCGGGAGGTCGCGCGTCAGGCTTCGATCGAGGTGCTCGACCGCGGCGTGCAGGCGGCGGACGTCCCACCCCTCCTGCTCCGCACCCGCCACCGCCTCTCCGCAGCCATCGAGGACCTCGGCGAGCGAGCCATGTGGGAGATGGCGATGGAGGGGCGCCCGGAGCTGGCCGAGCTTCTGGGTGTCCTCCACTACCGCTTCTCGTACGGCCAGAACGCCCTCCTGCACTGCAAGGAGACCGGCTACCTCTGCGGCGTGCTGGCAGCCGAGCTGGGACTCCCCCAGAGCGCCGCCCGGGAGGCGGGCACTCTGCACGACATCGGCAAGGCGGTGGACCACGACGTCGAGGGGTCCCACGCCATCATCGGCGGCGAGCTGCTGCTGATCCTCGGCATCGACCCCACCATCGCCCATGCGGTCAAGGCCCACCACTTCGACGTGGAGCCGTCGACCGACCTGGCCATGCTCACCATCTGCGCCGACGCCATCTCGGCCTCCCGGCCCGGTGCCCGGCGGGACACCCTGGCCGCTTACCTGGCGCGTCTCGAGCAGCTCCAGGGCATCGCGACCCGGCATCCCCAGGTGGAACGGGCCTTTCCCCTCCAGGCGGGGCGCGAGGTCCGGATCTTCGTCAAGGCCGGCAAGGTGGCGGACCCGGAGATGCCCGCCCTGACCGGCGAGATCGCCCGCGAGATCGAGAGCGAGATGCAGTACCCGGGGGTCATCAAGGTGACCCTGATCCGCGAGACCCAGGCGATCGCGACCGCGCCGGTGCAGGTCGGACGCAGCGCGGAGCCGCTGGAGCCG
>PLXL01000017.1 GCA_003153215.1 Candidatus Dormiibacterota bacterium | reverse complement strand
GTGTCCGAAGGCGTCGACCTTGCCGTCGCCCTCCTGCTGATCGGTGACGCCGGCCACCTGCACGCCCTCTGCGACCACGATGATGCTGAAGTCGTGGCCGCTCTGGAGGCGCTTCTGCAGGCGGTCGATGATCTCCTCGAGGGTCACGGTGATCTCGGGGATCAGGATGAGGTCCGCACCACCGGCCAGGCCTCCCATCAGGGCCACCCAACCGGTGTCCCGGCCCATCACCTCGACCACCATCACCCGGTGGTGCGAGGCGGCGGTGGTGTGGAGGCGGTCGAGCGCCTCGGCAACCCGGCTCACCGCGGTGTCGAAGCCGATGCAGTAGTCGGTGACCGAGAGGTCGTTGTCCATCGTCTTGGGGACGCCGACCACCTGCCCACCGTGGTCCGCCAGCCAGGCGGCCACCGAGAGGGTGTCATCGCCGCCGATGGCGACCAGGGCATCCAGCTCGGCCCGGCCCAGGTTGCGCAGGACCTCCTCGCGGCCGCCCTCGCGCTTCATGGGGTTGGTGCGAGAGCTTCCCAGCACGGTGCCGCCCAGTTGGAGGATGCCCGAGAAGAGACGGCGGTCCAGCTCCATGAAGTCGCCGTCGCCGATCAGGCCTGCCCATCCGTTCTTGACACCAATGACAGTATCACCGTGGGCCAGGGCACGCCGTCCCACCCCGCGGATGGCCGCGTTGAGCCCGGGAGCGTCACCGCCCCCGGTGAGGATGCCGATGCGCAAGGTCAGCTCCCATATCCCGGGTCATGGTTGAAGGCGCTCTCCTCGTCCTGCCCGAGGACGACGATCACCCCGTCTGCGGAGCCGCTCGCTCCCGGGCTGGGCGGCGGCTCCGTCGTGACGGAGACACCAAAGTATGCCGCGAACCACTTCGCAGCCGCAGTGTCCGTTCCGCCGCTCCGATCGATGACCTCTGTCACAGAAGTGGTCGGGACCCGGCCCAGGTCCTGGGTCGTCCAGCCCAACTCTCCGAAGATGGCAGCCCACCGCGTGGAGGCCCCATCGCCGGTGCCACTGCCATCCTCGAAGCCCACGTTGGGGTCCTCACCGAGGGAGTTCGGCGGGGCGAAGACCTTCTGGATGAAGTGGTCGACGGTCGCGTAGCTGCCGTCGTAGGCGTAGAGGAAGTCGGCCGAGCAGGTGGGGACATTGCACTCGTAAAGAAAGTTGGTGGCATCCAGACCGATATGGAGGATGGCGGCGGAGTTGACTCCCTTCACCAGGTTGTAGATGGCCTCGACGTCATCGAGCGTCATGTTGGTGTCGACGTTTCCGCCCAACGCGTCGAGCAGACTGGGGAGGTCACCGATGCCGCCGATGGAGAGCACCTTCTGTTTGATGGCGGTCAGGATCTGCTGCTGGCGCTGGCTGCGCGCGAAGTCGGTGCCCTGACCGTTGTCCCCGTGCCGGGATCGGGCGTACTCGAGGGCGATGGCGCCATCCATGTGCTGCTCACCCGCCTTGAAGCTGATCGTCTCGTACGGGCATGTGTCCGCGTCACACGAGGGGTACTGGGGGTCGACGAAGCTGACGGGGACGTCGATGTCGATGCCTCCCACGGCGTCGACGCCCTGGTCGAAGGCGGTGAAGTCGAGACCAACGAAGTAGTCGATGGGGATGCCGAGCAGGTGGGAGAGCGCGGCGTCCGCCATCGCGCCCCCGGCGTCCTCCTGGCCAGCCGGAACCCCACCATCACCGTCGAGCACACCATCGCTGTAGGCCTGGTTGATCTTGCCCTGGTCGACCTTCTTGCCGGCCGCGTTGTACATCGGGACGTCCCAGTCGCGGGGGATGGAGATCTCAGCAACCTGGGCAGGGCCGGTCGCGTGCGGCAGGATGGAGATGACCATGATCGAGTCCGAGAGGTACGCCCCGTCGTGCCCGGCGCCGCCGTAACCGTAGAGAGCGATGTTGATGCGCTGCTCGTTGGCGACCTGATTGTTCTCGATGGTCGAGCCACTCTCTCCCCGGACCAGGCTCCCGACGACGGAGGCCACGTTGGTGTGGAAGACGTGAGCCAGACCGTCCAGGATCCGGTAGCCGAACACGCCGCCGACGAGGGCCACCACCACCACAGCGGCGATGACGGTGCGCCTGGTCGTCATCCAGCGGGGGAAGACGCGATACCGCGAGCGCCGGAGGCGCGTTCTCGATGCCATCTCGATGTGTTCCGGTCGGGAGCCGCGAGGCGGGAGGACGCCCGCCCCACCGCGGAGCCGGCCGATCAGGTCCCTTTTCTGGAACGTCGACGGGGTGTGGGGAGGTTTCGGTCGCCAGCAAGGGTAAACCAGGGCAACGGGGGCGTGGGGGTCCGGAGATGGCGGAGGAGCGGCCCGTGGCCCGCGCTCCTGCAGGCGGTCGCGGCCGGCGCGGCCGGCGCGGCCGGTCGGCACGGCCGGCCGTCCACCCTGCGCCACCGCAGCAATCGCGCCACTCGCGCTTACCCTCGAGCCCGCCTCACCGGCCGGGCCACCCCGCGCGACACGGCCCGTCCACGGTGTTCGCGAGTTCGGGGGGAGGATTGTTTCGAGATGATGACAACTCCCCGCCAGTCACGACATCGCTCCAGCCAGGTGCCAGAATCCCCGGGAAACTGCGCCCCCACTGACCCCCGGCGCGCGGGCGTGACCCGCTGGCGTTGACGGACGGCAGCCGACGCGGTCCGGTGGCGCAGCGTTGAAGGAGGCGCCGGTGGCCGAGAGGCGGGATGGGCAGCTCCGGATCGGGGTCCTGTCGCCCCTGATCGCCGGCAGCTACATGAGCGCGGTGCTCTCGGCCATCGCGGACGCCGTCGCGGGCGCCGGTGGCCGGATGATCGCCATCCAGACCCTCGACCCCAGCCAGGGGGACATCGATGCCCGAGTGCCGCACTACGGACTCCGGGCGGCCTGGGAACAGGTCGCGGGCTTCATCGTGGTGGTGAACGCCGTGGACCGGTCGTACCTGGAGGCCCTGAGGGAGGCCGGAAAGCCCGTGGTCCTCGTCAGTCAGGAGGTGGAGGGCTTCTCCTGCCCCGTGGTGCAGGCGGATAACCGCAGCGGGGTCCTCCTGGCCGTCGCGCACCTCATCGAGCACGGTCACCGCCGCATCGCCTTCGTCGGGAGCCTATTCCAGTCCGACACGAGAGAGCGCTACGAGGCCTACCGGGAGGCCCTCAGCGACCACGGGATCCATCCGGNNAGGGCGATGCTTGCCGCGGGCATGCCCTCGACCGCCCTCGTCGCCGCCACCGACTACAACGCGCTGGGGGTCATGAAGGCGCTCTCCGAGGCGGGGCTGGATCTGCCCCACGACCAGGCGATCGTGGGTTTCGACGACGTGGAGGGCGCGTCGTCAGTCCGCCCCACCCTCTCGAGCGTACGCCAGTCCTACAGCGTCACCGGTCGCCGCGCCACCGATCTGCTCCTCGACATGGTGGCGGGTCGCCAGGTGGCAGCGAGGGTCCATCGAGTGCCGACATCGTTCGTCGCCCGCGAGTCCTGCGGTTGCGCGACGGGCACCGCGGTGGGGATGCTGGGCGAGCTCGATCCCCGCCTCCTCCCCACTCCGAGGGAGCGACTCCGCTTCCGGCTCGAACGACTGCTGAACGGAACCGAGCCGCTGCCCGCGGAACAGTCCGCGGCGCTCGACACGGCGGTGGAGGCCATCGCCCGCTGCGCGCAGGCGGCAGGCGTCGGCGCCCCGGCCCCGCCCTGCGCCTCCCGGCAGGCGGCTCAGGCGCTCTTCTCGATCAGCCCGCGGTGGACCACCATCACCGTGGCCGCCGACTGCCTGAGGAGGTACCGCGAGGAGCTGGAGGCGAGCGCGGACTCTGCCACGGTCGCGCCGGATCTCGAGGCCGCCATCACCGAGATGATGGTGGAGCTGTCCCGGTCATGGGCACAGCACGAATCGACGGCCACCACCGCCCTCCACGTGCAGATGCACCGCGAGCACCAGCTGAGCATGGCCCTGGTGAGCGGCAGCGCGGGCGACCCCCGGTCACTCGGCTGGCTCGACAACACCGCCGCCCGGGCGGGCTGCCTTGGCCTCTGGTCGGCGGACCGCGAGGAGGGCGGTGACCGCCAGCACCTTCTGACCCTCTCCGGCGCCTACACGCGGGAGGGGCAGCCGCTTCAGCTCCCTGCGCAGACGCGGGTCGAGGACTTCCCTCCCCTGGCGCTCTTCGAGGACGTCGAGTGGGCGGTGGGTGACATCAGCGTCATCCTGCCCGTGAGGACCAAGGGCATGGACCTGGGGCTCATGGCCATGGTCACACCGATCGAGATGGCCCATCTCACCGTTCGAGACCTTCACTTCGAGAACAACGCGCTGGTCAGCGTGGCGGTGGAGCGCGAGGTGATGACCGAATGGCTCCGCGCCCAAACCGAGGACCTGGCCCGGGCATACAAACGCGAGCGCGACCTGGTCGAGGAGATCCGGCGCAGCGAGGAGCGGTACGCGCTGGCGGCACGGGCCGCCAACGACGGCCTCTGGGACTGGGAGCTCGGCAACTCGAGCGTCTATTACTCGGATCGGTGGAAGACGATGATCGGCCACCAGGGCGCCGAGATCGGGACGAGCCCCGACGAGTGGTTCCGCCGGGTACATCCCGGCGACCTCGCCCGGCTGCGCCAGGCGGTGAGCGACTGCGTCGATGGCAAGCGGGAGGTCATGGAGTGCGAGCACCGTCTCCGTGCCGCCGACGGCGCCTACCGGTGGATGCTCTGCCAGGCGCTCGCGGTCCGGGCCGCGCCTGACGGCTCCGCGACCCGCCTGGTGGGCTCCCTCACCGATGTCACCGCCCAGCGCGCGCTGGAGGAGAAGCTGCGCTACGGGGCCCACCACGACGCCCTGACCGGGCTGCCCAACCGCACCCTCTTCCTCGACCGTCTGACCCAGGCCCTGGCGCGGGCCCGGCGCAATCCTGAAGCGCGGATCGCGCTGCTCTTCCTGGACCTCGACGGCTTCAAGCAGGTGAACGACCATCTCGGGCACCTTGCCGGGGATCAGCTGCTGGTTAAGGTCGCGGAGCGGATCGGTCAGCGCCTGCGCAAGAGCGACACGGCGGCGCGCCTGGGTGGCGACGAGTTTGCGGTGCTGCTGGAGGACGTCCGCGCGCCCGAGGCGGTGGACGCGATCGCGGACGACATCTCCCGCCGCCTCTGCGCCCCGTACGATATCGACGGCGAGACGGTCGTGATCAGCGCGGCCGTCGGCGCCGCTCTGAGCGCAAGCGGCCAGGAGCTTCCCGACGACATCCTGCGCAGCGCCGACTCGGCCATGTACATGGCCAAGCTGAGGGGACGCCCCCATGCCGAGGCCGGGCCCCGGACCGCACCGCCGCCGGTGTCCGGGCACGAGCCCGAGGGCACGCTGACGCCCAGGGGCGAGCCGGAGCCCGGGAACGAGCCCAAGCCCGGGGCCGAGGCCGCGACCCGTACGCCTTAGGGCGCGAGCCTCTCCCCGACCAGCCGGACCACTTCCTCGATGGTGTCGGCCACAGCGGCACCCGCCGCGGTCAGCGCGTCGATCTTGCCCTGAGCTGACCCCGTGCTGCCGCTGATGATCGCCCCGGCGTGGCCCATCCGCTTTCCAGGAGGAGCCGTCCGCCCGCTGATGAATGCGATCACCGGCCGGTCGAACCCGGACGAGCGGATCCAGTCCGCGGCCCGCTCCTCGTCGGACCCCCCGATCTCTCCGACCAGCACCACCGCCTCGGTCAGAGGGTCGTCCGCGAAAAGGGCGAGGATGTCGACGAAGGTCGACCCGAGCACGGGGTCTCCTCCGATGCCCACCGCCGTCGTCTCGCCATACCCGGATTCCGAGAGGCCCTGGATCACCTCGTAGGTGAGGGTGCCGCTCCGTGCCACCACCCCGACCCGCCCGGGACGGCCGACGTGGTTGGGGATGAAGCC
>PLXL01000142.1:2031-5010 GCA_003153215.1 Candidatus Dormiibacterota bacterium | reverse complement strand
GCCCCCCTCCCCAGAGGCCAGACCACAGCGAAGCGCGCACCTCCGCCCGCAAGGTTGGTGACGCGCCAGCGCCCCTGGGTGGCCCGCACGACCGAGTCGGCGATGGCCAGACCCAGTCCGGCGCCCTCGCCGGTGGAGGTGCCCCGATGGAACCGGTGGAAGAGCAGGGGGAGCTCCGCCTCCGGGATCCCCTCGCCGTCGTCACTCACGGAGAACTCCGCCCGCCCCTCCTCGATGGCGCGCGCCTCCACTCGCACCGCTGTGCGAGCGTGGCGGCAGGCGTTGTCCACGAGGACTCCGACCAGGCGGTCGAGCCACTCNNCAGGGACCGCGTCGCCATCACCGAAGCGAAGCGCTCCTCCGCCAACCGAGCGGCGGTGCCCAGATCGATCAACTCGGCACTCGGCGACCCGGGCTCAGAGTCGACGCGGGCGAGCCAGAGCAGATCCTCGACGATCCGGCGCATTCGGCCGATCTCGCCATTGATCCGGCGGAGAGCGGGGCGGAGATCGCGGTCGTCGCCGGACAGGGCCAGGCTGGTCTCCGCCTGCATCACCGTCAGCGGGGTGCGCAGCTCGTGCGATGCATCGGCGGTGAAGGCGAGCTGCCGCTGGCGCATGCGCTCCAGCGGGCCACCGACGCGGCTACCGACCGCGAAGGCGCCGACGAAGACGAGGACGAGGAGGAGGGGGCCCACCACCAGCTCGGCAAGCATCAGGTCCCCCATCTGCTGCCCGGCCGGGGTGAGGCTCGCCCCGACGACCAAACCGCCAGCGCCAATCCGCTTCCCGAGGAGCCGGAACGGGTTGCCCGCGACGTCGGCGGTGATCGGCGCCGTCACCGTGCAGAGCCCCGAGGGGAGGGCGGGAGCGGCGCCGACGGGCTGGCAATGGCCATCCGGTTGGATCAACCAGGCCAGGAGGGGCTCATCGAAGTCGTGGTCGGGGTCGATTATGGCCAGCGAGGCGGCGGGCTGGGCGGCGGCTTGTGTCATCCACTGGCTCAGGCGCCCGTCGACGGAGGCGGTGAGGCTGTGGGAGACCAGGACGTCGGTCGCGGTGAGCACGCCGCAGAGTCCGAGCGCCACCAGGGCGGTGGCAAGGGCGGCGGTCCGCAAGGCCCGCCGACGTAGGTGGCTGCGAGCCGGCGCGCTCATCCGCTCACCAGTCGGTACCCGGTGCCGCGGACCGCAACGATGACGACGCCCGCATCACCGCCGAGCTTGGCGCGGAGGCGGGCCATGTGCGCCTCCATGGCGTTCCAGCTCGCTTCGGCGTCCGGCCAGACCTGCTCGGCGATGCTCTGCCGGGTCACCACCGCCCCGGCCCGGCGCAGCAGCAGCTCCAGGATGGCGTACTCGCGCGGCGTGAGAGCGACGAGGCGTGCTCCACTGTGGACCTCGCGCGTCGCGGGGTCCAACTCCAGACCGGCCACCCGGAGGGTGGGACCGGCAGGCGCACCACCCCGCCGGAGCAGGGCCCGGAGCCGGGCCAGCAGCTCCTCGAAGTCGAACGGCTTGACCAGGTAGTCGTCGGCGCCCGAGTCCAGGCCGCGAACCCGATCCTGGGCGGTGTCCCTGGCGGTGAGCATCAGGATCGGCAGGCGAAGCCCCCGGCGCCTCGCCTCGGTGATCACCTCGGCTCCGTCCAGGCCTGGCATTCGCCAGTCCAACACCGCAGCGGCGAATTCGCCCACCCTGAGCATGTGCAGAGCGTCGTCACCCCGTTCGGCGGTGTCGACCAGGTACCCATTCTGGCGAAGGCCGCGGGCGAGTACCGAAAGCAGCGCCCTGTCGTCCTCGGCCAACAGGAGTCGCATCTCCGTTACGGTACCTCCCGGCAGGGCGCCCAGGGGCTGGCTGCGGTCAGCGTGCGATCAACCACGATCGGGATGCTGCCATCCGAGGCTTGCGGAATCCTGAAGCCCCGGGGGCGAGCTGGCATCCCGCTCCCCCGAACCGCCATCGCCGTCAGCTTCCCGTCAGCCGGCCGCCCCAGGATCGCCACCATGCCGCAGCCCCGTTCGTCGACAGACCTCTCGCGTGGCGCCGGCAGGCCCGTCTCGGCCACCACCCGGCGCTCGCTGCGTGTCCCCCGCACCTGGGGACTGCGACCGAGTGACGTGATCCTGGCCGTCCTCGGGAACGCCGCGCTGATCGTGATCCTGTGGCTCCGACACGGCCAGTTTCCGCATCTGACCAACGGAGCGGCGGTGCTGATCGCGGTGGGCCAACTCAGCGCCCTGCTGGGCACCTACGCCGCGCTCGTCCAGGTGGTGCTCATGTCCCGGAGTCCCTGGCTCGACAGCCTCTTCGGGATCGACCGGATCGCGGGCTGGCACCGCTGGCTGGGCTTCGCCACCATCGACCTGATCGTGGCCCACGTCGTCTTCACCACCGCAGGCTATGCGCTCGCCGACGGCCGCTCCTTCACCGCTCAGACCTGGACCTTCCTGACCACCTACCCCTACATGCTGATTGCCTACGTCGGGGCGGCCCTCTTCGTGCTCATCGCGGCCCTTTCGGTGCGGGAGGCGCGCCGGCGGCTCTCCCACGAGAGCTGGCACTTCGTTCACCTGCTCATCTACCTGGCCATCGCACTCAGCTTTGCTCACCAGCTGGCGGTCGGCACCGACTTCGTCCACGATCCCGTGGCGGTTGCCTACTGGGTGGCGCTGTACGCGGTCGCCGCCGGCCTTGTGATCGCCTTCCGCATCGTCATTCCCGTGAGGATCTCTCAGCGGCACCAGCTGCGCGTGCAGGTCGTCGTCGAAGAGGCTCAGGATGTGGTCTCGATCTACATCCGGGGACGCGACCTCGCCGACCTCCCGGCGCGGGCGGGCCAGTTCTTCAAGTTCCGCTTCCTCGCCCCGGGTCTGTGGTGGCAGGTTCACCCGTTCTCCCTTTCGGCGGCCCCCAACGGTGAATACCTCCGCATCACCGTCAAGGAGGTGGGCGATTTCACGCGTTCCCTGCACCGT
>PLXL01000142.1:0-1997 GCA_003153215.1 Candidatus Dormiibacterota bacterium | reverse complement strand
GCAGCGCGCGGTGGGGTCATCCATTACGTCATCGGGCGCCGGGGGCGCGAGGTCGGTGCTCACCCGTTCGCCCCCCGATTCCTGCTCGCCGCCGCCCCTGACCTGCGCGACCGCGACGTCTTCATCTGCGGTCCGCGCGAGATGGTGGATGCCGTCACCAGCAGCCTGCGGGCGCTCAGGGTCCCCGCCCGGCAGATCCACGTCGAGCGCTTCGCGTTTCTCAGTTGAGGATTGACCCATGCCGGTTCGTGCCGTCGTAATTCTGTTCGCCGCGGCGGTCGGAGTGACCCTCGCCCTGAGCTTCCGGACCCCACCACCCACCTCGTCGGGCATCGCGGTCGCCCCACCTCCGGTCAGCTCATCCTCGACGACGGGTCCGACGCCGGCACCGACGTCCTCGGGCGCGCCGCCATCGGGGGGCGGCTCCCCGACTCCGACCCCCACGCCGGCGGCCATCGGTCTCAAGAACGGAACCTTCGCCGGCCAGAACGTGCCCAACTTCTTCGGCCCGGTGCAGGTGCAGGTGGTGATCGCCGGCGGCAGGATCACGGACGTCAAGTCGATCCAGTCACCGAATGACAATCCNNCTGGACATGGCCCGTGCCTGAGCAGCTCGCGGCTTCGGTGCCGACGATCTCACGAACCGTGCGCGCCGAACCCGCGATGGGAACGGTGATCACGGTGGACGTTCGCGATCCCGGCATTGACCCGGCTGCAGTTGAGGCGGCGTTCGCTTGGTTCCGCGAGGTCGACGACACCTTCAGCACCTTCCGGCGCGACAGCGAGATCTGCAGGCTTCTCCGTGGCGAGATCACCGAGCCGGAATGCCGGCCGGAGGTGCGCGAGGTGCTGGGGCTCTGCGCGGAGGTCGAGCGCCGCAGCGGAGGCGCCTTTGACATTCATGCGGGAGGCCGGCTTGACCCATCCGGGCTTGTCAAGGGATGGTCGGTGGAGCGGGCCGCGGCCATGCTGCAGGTCGCCGGAGCCAGGAACTTCTTCATCGGGGCAGGTGGCGACGTTGTGGTGCGGGGGGAGCCGGCGCCCGGTCAGCGCTGGTGGGTGGGGGTTCGCCACCCGGAGGTCGCCGACCGCGTGGCTGCGGTGCTCGCGGCCGGCGACCTCGCGGTGGCCACCAGCGGCTGCTATGAGCGCGGCGAGCACATCGTCGATCCACGCACCGGCCGGGCCCCGCAGGGTCTCCTCAGCGTCACCGTCGTCGGACCCAGCCTCACCTATGCCGACGCCTTCGCCACCGCCGCCTTCGTCATGGGAGAACCTGGAGTGACGTGGGTGTCGGGGATCGACGGCTACGACGCCCTGGCCATTACCGAAGATCGCCGCACCGTGTGGACGTCCGGCGTGGACCGTCTACTGGTGCGCACGACGGCTCCCGCCACCTGACCCGAAACCAGGCCCCGCGTCCGTCAGGAAGCCGCAAGCCCCGCGCCATATCGTCACCGGCCGTGGTCGAGAGCAACGAACCCATCGAATCGAGCTCGACGATGGCGGCCGCAGAGGCCCGCGTTCAGTCCTGGACACGTCCGTTTGCCGAGCTGGTGACCGGCCCTCAATCGTGGGAGCGCCGCACCGCCGCCGTTGTCGAGGCCAACGCACGGCTCACCGCCACCACCGGGATCGTGCTCCTGTCCCTGCTCGCCGTCGAGGGGGCCACCCTGCTCTCGATCCGACGCCTCCTTCCGGTGCACCTCGCTGTGGGGCTGATGCTGATCCCACTGGTGCTGCTCAAGCTCGCCAGCACGGGACGGCGCTTCGCCGGTTACTACCTGGGCGACGCNNGAGATTTGGCTGACTGCGCACAAGGCGACCTTCGTCCTCTGGTTCGGTCTCATGGCGATCCATGTCGTGGGACACCTCGAGCAGGCACCCACCCTGGTGCTTCGGGACGCCGGCGAGCGGCCGCCGCTCCCGGGTCGGACAGGCCGCCGAGCTTGGGTCAACGCCTCGTTGGTCATGGGCGCCGCGCTGGCGGCGAGTAC
>PLXL01000194.1:590-5642 GCA_003153215.1 Candidatus Dormiibacterota bacterium | reverse complement strand
GGGGCTCGGGGCGGTCGGAGGGGCGTCCGCAACCGTGAACGGGGGACTGAGTTAGCCATGGCACCCATCGAGAACGACCCGGAGGCCCCGGTCAGGGCTGCCGGCCCGGCTCCCGACGCGGCGGTCGACCTCACCGCCTCCGCCGCGGTCGAGGTGCCGCCGGAGCTGGTCGCCCAGACCCTGGGTCAGTACCTGCGCGGCTGGTGGCTGCGAGTGAGGAACGGCGACAGCGGGGTGCTCCCCGTCGTCGTCGGCATCGTCGGGATCGCGATCGTCTTCCAGGTCCTCAACAGCCGGTTCCTCGAGCCCCTCAACCTGGTCAACCTCTTCTCCCAGAGCTCCATCTACATGGTCCTGGCGATGGCCGAGATCTTCGTGCTGCTGCTCGGCGAGATCGACCTCTCGGTGGGATTGGTGATGGGCCTGGCCGCGGTCGTCGTCTGCGAGCTGGTGCAGCCAACCGTGCCCTGCAGTGCCGCCAGCGCTGCCGCCGTCCAGTGTCCGCCGAGCGGCCCGGGCTGGCCGTGGTGGGCGGCGATCGTCGTCACCCTGCTCATCTGCGCGGGCATCGGCCTCATCCAGGGGAGCATCATCGCCCGGCTGAAGATGCCCGCGCTGGTGGTCACCCTCGCCGTCAGCCTGATCCTGGAGGGGGTGACGTTCATCATCCTCAGCAGCTCGGGGCTCGTCTCCCTCACCAGCCGGCGGTTCGCCAACGAGCTCGCCCTCTACAACATCTTCAACGGGAAGTTCGCCCCCGCGGTGGGATGGATCGCCCTGGTCGTGATGGCGGGAGCGGCCGCCGCATGGCTCTGGCTGCGTGACTCGCGCCGCCGGCGCAGCGGCCTGGTGGCCCCTCCGGCGGGGCTCTCCCTGGCCAAGATCTGCGTCATCGCCGTGGCCGGGGTGGTGGTGGTCGTCATCTGCAATATCAACCGGGCTCACGTCGGCGTCATCGAGGGGGTTCCCTACATCATCCCGATCGTCCTCGGCGTGCTCGGCCTCTGGACGCTGCTGCTCCAGCGCACCCGCTTCGGGCGCTACGTCTACGCCATCGGGGGCAACGCGGAGGCGGCCCGGCGAGCCGGCGTGCGCCTGCCCGTCATCCGGACCTGGAGCTTCGTGCTCGCCTCGGTCACAGCCGGCGTGGCGGGCATCCTCTTTGCCTCCTGGCAGGTGGAGATAACGAGCAACATCATCAAGACCGCCAACACCTACGTCCTGCTCGGCATAGCGGCGGCGGTCATTGGCGGCACCAGCCTCTTCGGCGGCCGGGGCAAGACGCTCCACGGCATCCTCGGCGGGCTGGTGATCGGGATGATCTACAACGGCCTCTACCTGCTCCAGGTGGCCAGCTGGTGGATCGACGTCACCACCGCCGGGGTGCTCCTGGCGGCGGCCATCGTTGACGTCGTCTCCCGGCGCGGGGCCACCAGCGGCAGCGTGACCCGGTTCTGAGCTCCCCTTCTCGGGGGCCCCGTCGAGCGGGGCCGCCTTCCTGTCTCGCGGCGGGACGCCGGTGCCGTCCCGGGCGCGCGGCTGGGCCCGCCCGTCGCGGCGAAGCCGGCCGGACCTCTACTTGAAGCCGTACAGCCCCTCGTGGAAGTCGCCGGTGGTGATCCACCGCTCGATGACGAGGTCGACCATGGCGTCATCGACCTCGGTCGCGCCCAGGGTGCGGGCGTTGCCCTCGATCACCTCCAGCACCTGACCCCGGACGAACTCGGGGATGCGCGAGAAGCGGTCCACCGCCTGGTCGGTCCACGGCAGCCCCTCCCGCTCCCGCTCCTGGATGGCGTGGGAGACGCGGCCCCAGAGCTCGTACTTCACCTCCATCTCGTGGGGGGTGATGGTGGTGCCGAGACCGAGCTTGTGCGCGGTCCACTCCACCCGCCAGCGGGTCAGCTCGCGGCAGAAGTCGGGGACGTCGGCGAGGCGGGCCTCCGCCTCCGGGGTCCAGGTGAAGCGGAGCTCCTCCCCCTTCTCGCTGAGGGGGTGACCGTAGCCGAGCTTCTTGCCGAGGGTGCGGAGGAAGAGGGCGGTGATCTCCGTCTGGCGCCCCGCCGCACGCTCCTCGGCGACGCCCCGCGCCAGCTCCTCGCCCCGGGCGGGGTCGCCGTGTGACCACATCTCCGCCCGCTCCCTAACCACCGCCTCGGCGTCCGGGGTCCACTGGGGGACGGTTGCCTGGGGTACGGTCGCCGCCGGCACCCGGCTCGCCGGCTCCGCCGCCGCCGCGGATGTGGGGAGCGGTGTGGCAACGCCGGCGACCGGGCAGGCTCCCGCGCCCTGCCCCGTCAGCGTGGGATGCGCGCCGGAGGGGTGGGGTGCGGCGCTCTCGCCATGGGGGAATGGGCATGCCGCCGCCTCGACCTGCGCGGGAGCGGCGTCGAGCTGCCGAGTCGCGGGGGGAATTGGACCATGTTCAGATACGGTTGAATTGTTCGCCACGTTTAGGTCCTCCGGCCTAGCAACAACGCACCCATATGGCTTATGTTCCTACAATTGCCTCACGCACCGTATCGGAGCGCAGAGGGAGGCGCGAGCGGCGCCGGGGACCGACATCGAGGGAACGATGAGCACGATTGGCGGCTACTCCAACGTATATGTCCCGCTGGACAATTCGGAGCACTCTGACGCCGCGGTGGGGCTGGCGATCGATCTGGCGTCCGCTTGGGGGGCGCGCTGCGTCGGGATGCACGCCTACGCGGCGCGGATGCACGACTTCCGCTTCAAGCAGATGGAGTACACCCTCCCCGAGGAGTACCAGGATGAGGCCGAGCTGCTCCGGCAGCGCCGCATCCACGACTCCCTGATCACGACCGGTCTCGAGCTGATCAGCGACAGCTACACCGACGTCATGCGCTACCGCTGCCTGGAGCGCGGCGTCGAGTTCGAGGCCCGGCGGCGGGACGGCCGCAACTGGGAGGAGATCGTCACCGACGTCGCCGAGGTGAAGCCGGACCTGGTGGTGATGGGCGCCCTCGGCACCGGNNCTGGTCCGGGACCTCGACTGGCAGCGGGAGGGGGACATCGTCGTGGCCATCGACGGCTCGCCCCAGAGCTTCGCGGGGCTGCGGGCCGCTCTCGAGCTGGGCAAGCGCTTCCAGCGCCGGGTGGAGGCGGTGGCCGTCTACGACCCCTACCTCCATTACGCCGTCTTCAACGGGATCGTCGACGTCCTGAGCGAGAAGGCGAGCAAGGTCTTCCGCTTCAAGGAGCAGGAGGCGCTCCACGAGGAGATCATCGACACCGGCCTCGCCAAGATCTACGAGTCGCACCTGCGGGTGGCCGAGGCGACCGCCAAGGAGGCGGGGATGGAGCTGCCCATCACCCTCCTCGACGGCAAGGCCTTCGACCGGCTGCTCCGCCATTGCCGCGAGCGGAAGCCGTGGCTGCTGGTGATGGGGCGGATCGGCATCCACTCCGACGCCGGCATGGATCTGGGCGGCGCGACCGAGCAATTGATCCGTTTCGCCCCCTGCAACCTGCTGGTGATGAGCGGCACCTACCTGCCGCCCCTGGACATCCGGGCGGACGCCTCGGTGGTCTGGACCCCCGAGGCGGAGGAGCGGATGGAGCGGGTGCCGGCGGGTGTCCGCGGTCTGGCCCGCACCGCCGTGCTGCGCTGGGCGACCGAGCGCGGCCACAGCGTGGTGGCGAGTGGCGACGTCGACGAGTCCCTCGACGAGCTGATGCCGTTCCAGAAGAAGATGCGGGTCATCGCCGAGGCCCGGACCTCCCTCGAGGGCGCCGAGCAGGCGATGCTCCAGGAGCCGGCCGCCGAGGAGACCCGGGCGATCTGCCGGGTTTGCGGTTATGCGGCCCGGGTTGAGCATCCGTCGCAGTGCCCTGTGTGCGGAGCCGGAGCGGCTGAGTTCGAGCCCCTCGANNGTGGCTGCGCTGCGCGCTGCCGCCGACCAGGAGGGCGACGCCGCCGAGATCGGTTTCGACGGGCACAAGCTGGGCTGGACCCTGGAGGCGCGGCGGGTGCTCCAGCAGCTCCCCGCCGGCTATCTCCGGCGCCGGGTCAAGGCGATGGTGGAGAAGCAGGCGCGGACCCGGAGGCTGCCGGCGATCACCGCCGAGGTGGTCGAGCCCTTCGTCCGTCCCGAGCTAGAGTCGCTCGACCAGGGGGCGGGACCCCATCGGGCCCCGCTCGGGCTCGAGGCTCACACCGGCCCGCACGTCTCGCCCCGGCGGCTCCCCTGGAGCGCGGAGGCCGAGGAGCGGCTGGCCCGGATCTCCGCCGGCTTTCTCCGCAACCTCGCCGCCGAGCAGATCGAGCGGCTGGCCATCGCGCTGCGCGCCCCCGAGGTCGAGATCCTCCACGCCGAGGCCGGGATCGCCGAGGCCAGGTCTCTGATGCGCGAGCGCCTCGAGGGCGAGGCCACGGCTGCGCCGGGCTGCCCGGTCGGTGCCGGCGCCGGTGCCAAAGCCGCCAGTCAGGAGGCCCCGGGCTGCCCGGTCCATGCCGGGGCTGTGCCGGCCGAGGGCGGCCATCACCACGCCCACGGCGAGCACCCTGCCGGAGCGGCGCGGGCAGCCGGCAACCGGACCGACTACGACCACGGGCTCAATGAGGTGAGCGCCCCGATGGTGGACATGCTGGGCCGCCGTATGACCACCGCCGAGGCCGCCAGCCTCGGAAGCGCAGACCTCGCCGAATGACNNTGCTCGGCTTCACCGTCACCATCCCCAACTTCCCCGGCATCAGCGATGCCTGGATCGTGGGAGGGCTCTTTCTCGCCCACATCGCCCTC
The DNA here is from genome assembly GCA_003153215.1 of Candidatus Dormiibacterota bacterium. Classification (GTDB taxonomy): domain Bacteria; phylum Chloroflexota; class Dormibacteria; order Aeolococcales; family Aeolococcaceae; genus Changshengia. The sequence continues at coordinate 879 of PLXL01000194.1, read as the reverse complement.
GCCGAGTTCTCGGTGGGTGCCATCACCCTGGCGGCGGCGATGGAGGGCTACGGGCTGCGCAGCGGGAACGCCTACGCCCGCCGCTACTCCCGGGCGGCGGCCAACAGCTACTACCTCATCTTCAGCCTGGGGGCGACCTTCGCGATCTTCGCGGTGGTGGCCATGGTCGGGTTCTTCGGCAATGGGATCGGCACCCTGGTCAACCTCTTCCTCCCCCTGGTCGCGCTCGCCATGGGTCTCTTCATCGTGCTGGCGCCGCTGCTCGTCTGGTACCGCAACAGCTTCGGCC
>PLXL01000194.1:0-507 GCA_003153215.1 Candidatus Dormiibacterota bacterium | reverse complement strand
GCATCGGCCTGGTCGCCACCCTGCTGATGCCGGTCGTGGGATTCATCCTTGTGCTCGTCCTGCACAACGTGCAGCTCGGCTACTTCGACAGCCTGGTGGGCACGTTCGGCAACTACATGATCGCCCAGGAGGCGCTGGTGGGTGCCATCCTGGTGGGTGGCAACATCGCCCTCGCCGGGGAGAGGGGCGGCCTCCGCGGCTCGCGCTTCGCTCAGCTCGCGACCGTGCTGACCGCGGCGGGGATGGTGGTCGCCTGCCTGCCCGCGTCGGTGATCACGCCCAACATCCTCGCCCTGCGCTACGTCGGCCTGACCCTGGCGGTGGTGGTCACCGCCGCCCACCTCGTGATCCGCTGGAATCCTCGCGGTCTCCTGAGCCAGGCGGTGCGCGGGGTGACCCTCCGCCGCAGCCTGGTCCTGGTCGGCGTGGTCTCCATGGCGACCGCGCTCTTCATGGGCTTCATCAAGGAGCAGGCACGGGGTGACTACGTGGTCTATGGGGTGCTCA
>PLXL01000248.1 GCA_003153215.1 Candidatus Dormiibacterota bacterium | reverse complement strand
GTCGCCGCCCCCACTCCCGGATCTCGGCGGAGTTCTCCTGGAAGGTGAGGTTGAAGAGGTGGGAGGGGAAGGTGATGAGGAGGATCGCCCCCAGGGACAGGCCCACACCGGCAGCCACCGTCGCGGTGGACGCGAACGCCTGGGCAGGCGTGGGGAGGGCACTGGCGATGGTCGAGATGTCGGCATTCCCGGGCGGGCCGGCGGGCACCGGTCCGCTGACCTCTCGCGCGGCCGGCGCGCTGGCGGCCACCGGTCCGGTGATCTCTTGCGTTGCCGGCGCGCTCGTCTGATTGCTGGAGAACGTGCCGGTGGCGCCATTGGAGTCGGTGAAGGTCCCGCTGACCTTGAGGGTTCCGGCGACACCTGACACCGTGCCGACCCCGTGCCAGTCGTAACCCGGTTGCGAGCCGGTGCTCGTGAAGCTCCGCCCATCGAGCACGCCGGTGAAGGTCTCAATCGTCGGACCGACGTCGGTACCCGAGAAGGCCCCGGTCTGCTCGTTCTCGGAGGTGATGTGCCAGGTCTGCGCGTACGAGGCGCCATTGGTGACCGCGACCATCCTGAACGTTCCGAGCAGGTCGATCGACGTGGACGCCAGAGCGGCGTGACAGAGAGCGAGAGGGCCAGCGCGGCGCCGATGGCCGCCCCGGCGAGGACCAGCCAGGTTCGTCTCCTTGCCCGGGGTTCCGGGCGGGTCGTGGGCGCCACTCTCGTCTCCTCCGGCTGCCGGTGACGGGGTCGCCTTCACCCGGCCTGCTGGTCGGTCCATCTCCGCGTCCAGGGCGCGTTTCCACGCTGAGGGCACTGCGGACGGCCGAAGCCGGTGGGGTAGGGGCTCTGCAGGATCAAATGTACACAGGTGATCGTGCCTTGTTCAACTTGGGCGCGTTCCGGCGCCCGGCGGCCGACTACTGGCTGGCCAAGACGGGGGAGGGCGGCATGATGCCTGCCGAGGAGCAGCAAGCAGCCCGGGAGTCTCGGCGGCGTCGTGTTCGGCGTCGCCGCGGGCTTTCACGCTCGGCTGAACACGGCGAGAGGTGGCATCGCGACAAACGGTCTGTACCCTGGCGGGCCGACGAACGTCGTGATCCTGTGACACAATGCGGCAAACGACGGCGTGGGTGCGCCGGAGTTGCTTCTGGATCAGCTCGACCACGCGCGAGGTGCCGCATGATAACTCTCGGGATCATCCTGCTAATCATCGGGTTCATTGCAGGCATTCCTATTCTCTGGACACTCGGGGTCATCCTGCTGGTGATCGGCCTCATCCTTGCTGTCTTGGGGATGCTCGGGCACGCAGTGGGCGGTCGTCGGCACTACTACTGAGGCGTCGCCGTCGACCCGCACATGGGCTGGTAGTCGTGGCGCCTCAGATGCGGGCAGATGCCGCTGGGGTGCCCCGTGCTGATCTCGCATTCCGATGGCCGGCGGGGACAGGCGGTTGGCCTCAGAGGCTGATGCCCCCGCTGGCCCTTCATCGGGCGTGTGGTCAGCCGGTCCCCGGTCCAGTCGAAGAAGAGCTCCGGCGTTGCGCTGGCGATGACATGGCGCCCGGTGTCCACGTAAGCGCAGTGCGCGCCGCGCTGCGCCAGGGCGAGATCGCGGTACAGGCCGAGCAGGTCACCGTCCGCCCGTGCACGCAGCCGCACGGTCAGGTTGCACTGGTACGTGTCGCCTGCCGCGAGGTGCTCCCGGATGCGATCGAGCTTGCGGTTGTAGTCGGCGCGATCCCAGTCTGGCTGCCACGGGGCCACCGTGCACGACCCCTCCGTCTCCGCTCCCGACCCGATGCTCTCGACGGAGCGGGGCGCGTCGAAGAGGCAGAACCAGGCCAGGGGAAGCTCACCCAAGGGCTCGTTGGGTGCCAGAGCGCGCGTCACGAGCGTCGGGTCGAGGCCACCCGCCGCCTCGTACGCCACGAATCCGGCGGCCCATCTCCCCGCCGCCGCCGCCTCCTCGACCGCGCGCAGCACGGGCACGACCTCTCCCGGCCGGGCCGCCACCAGGACGGTGGGTTAGGGCGACGCGGACCGGAACTCGATGCTCTCCCCGGCGCGGAGGTCGTCGAAACGGGCGTACGGCGCCCGGATCGAGAGACTCAGTTGGGGGCTCGCTCGCCGTCCAGGTTGCGGCGCCAGAGGTCGAGGGTCCGGTCGAAGTGCCGCTCGCACGCGTCGTGGTCGTAGACGGGGAGGTCAGCCATCGCGAAGCCGTGCGATGTTCCCGGCAGCCGCTCCACCACGCCGCGCACCCCCTGCCGCTCCATCTCGCCGCGGAAGCGGTCGACGACCTCCGGGGTGGCCGAGCGGTCGTTCTCCGCGAAGGCGAAGTAGAGCTCGCCGCGCACGGCCGCCACGTCGTGGTGGGGGGAGTCGGGCGCCTCGGTGAACAGGGNNCCCCCGGCTCGCCGCCGGATCGGAATCGATTGCCTCGAGGACCGCTTCGGTGTCGGCCAGCACCGCGTCCGGGGTCACGCTCCGGACCACCGCCATCATCCGCTGCCCCGCCGGCCCACCGAATCCCTCGGCGGCCAGCTTTCCCATGTCGAAGGTCACCCCTTTGCCCGAGCGGTAGAAGAGGTCCGGTGCGACGCAGTAATAGCCGCCGGCAGCGAACCGGCGCGCGTTCGCCTTCACCTGCTCGCGGTATCCGATCCCGTCCATATACAGCACCGCGACCGAAAACGGTCCCTCGCCGTCGGGGTGGACGACGAAGGTCGTCATCTCCCCGTCCGGCGTGCGCACGCCGATCTCCTTCTCGCCCATGACTGCTCTCCCGCCAGTCCTCGCCGTGAGGACCGGCAACCCTCCAATTATCCACGGGTGGGCCCCGACGCTGACCCAACTATCCCCCAGCCAGACTTGCCTTACGGCTCAGCCGGCCGCTACCAGGACCACACCGGCGACCAGGAGCCAGAGGACNNCTGTCGGCGCCCGAGACCGGAGGCATCAGGATTCCCTCGTCGGGCTCATCGAGTGAGTTCGAGGATGCAGCCGGGCTGAGCAACGCTCTTGCGGACTCGTGTCACCGCGAATGCGACCACCTGCGCCCGTTTCCGGTGACGAGGCGGACGATCACCAGGAGGATGACGGCGCCGACGAAGGCGATGACGATCGCGGTGAGCGTGGTGTGTCCGGGGATGCTGAAGCTGATGTTGAGGGCCTGGGCGAGGAAGCCGCCCGCGAGCGCGCCGATGATGCCGACCACGATGTCGGCCACGACGCCCTTGCCACGGCCGGTCACGACCTTGCTCGCGAGGAAGCCCGCCACCAGGCCGATCAAGGCCCAGAGCAGGATCGTCCCGGGGTCAAGGGTGAGTGTCACGGAACCG
>PLXL01000029.1:220-4546 GCA_003153215.1 Candidatus Dormiibacterota bacterium | reverse complement strand
GAGATGCAGTCGCTGCACGACGACTTCGTCCGCCGCTGCGAGGAGCACGGGGGTCTCGACGCCGGTGTCGCCGAGAAGCTCTTCCGGAGCGTCGCCGGTTTCGCCGAGTTCGGTTTCTGCAAGTCGCACGCCGCCGCCTTCGCCCGGACCGTCTACGAGACCGCCTGGCTGCGCTTGGAGTACCCGGCCCACTGGCTCTGCGCCCTGCTCAACGCCCAGCCGATGGGCTTCTACCACCCCTCGGTGCTGGTCGACGACGGCAAACGCCACGGCATCCGCACCCTTCCCGTGGACGTCACCCGCAGCCGGGCCCGCTGCACCGTGGAGCGGTTGGATGAAGGCGATCACCTCACGCAGCAGGCTGCGTGGGGACCCCTCTCATCTCACAGGGGCTCGCCGCGCCTCGGTGGCCCGGCAGAGCCGGCTGCGCGCCTAGTCGCCGGGCCGTGGTCCTGCCGTCCCGCCATGGGGACGCCGCCTGCGGCGTGGGGCGTGCGGCTTGGCTTCAACTACGTCGCCCGGCTCGGCCCGGCCGGCCGGGCCGCCTGCGAGGCGGCCGTCGACGCCGGCGCCACCGGCTCGATCGGGGAGTTCTGGCGGCACACCGGGCTCACCCGGCCGCCGATGGAGCAGCTGGTCCGCTGCGGAGCCTTCGACCGCGTCCATCCCGGGCGAGCCCGCCGTGAGCTGCTCTGGGAGCTGGTTGGGGTGGAGGGCTCGCTCCCGCCCCGCCGCCGAGCGGGAGCCGGCAACCGTCCGGCTGCGGCGCTGGGCCCTCCGCGGGGACGGGGCCATGTCACCGCCGCTCCCGCGCCCGCCGTCCCGCCGCTCGGACCGCTCCTCGACCTGCCCTCCTCGGCCCCGGAGCTACCGCCGATGAGCGAGCGCGACCGGGTCGCCGCCGACTATGCGGTCCACGGGGTGAGCACCGGGCCGCACCTGGTCAGCCTGCTGCGACCCTCCCTGGACGCCCTGGGCTGCGTCCCCCTGGCGAGGGTCGCCCAGCTCCGCGACGGGTCACGGATCACGGTCGCCGGGCTGGTGATCGCCCGGCAGGCCCCGGTCTCGGCGAAGGGCTTCCGCTTCTTCACGCTTGCCGACGAGGGCGCTCATCTGGACCTCATCTTCCGGCCGGAGGTCGCGCGGCGCACCCGCGCCGTCGCCAACGCCAGCCCCCTGCTGCTCGCCGAAGGGACCCTGGAGGTGAGCTCGGGGCGCTGCAACCTGCTTGTCACCTCCGTCACCGCCCTGGACGGTGACGGCCATCCGAGCACTGCCGCCCCCCGGGATGCCCTGCCGGAGTGGCCCTCCGCATCGCACGACTTCCACTGACCGGAGCCCATTCGAGCAATGTGACGGCGGTCGATCCGAGCAACGCAGCCGGGTGTTCTGGAGCGTGCGGAGCGTTGTCTCACGGAGGTAACGCAGTGGCCTCATTGCTCCGATGGGAGCGGTCCACGCTTTCGCACATCAGTAGCCTGGCAAGCACATTCCACCCGCTCCCGGGAGGAGAAAGGACCTTGGTGTCTCAGCAGATCTGTCCGTCGTGCGCGACCGCCAACTCGACGTTCGCGTCGGTGTGCAGGAGCTGCTCTGCGCCGCTCGCTCCCCGGCCCCCGTCCAGTGATGCACCGGGTGGCTTCACCGTGTACGGCAGCAACGGACAGGGCGCCGCCTCGGCCCCCGCCCCCCTGGCACCGCCCGCGTCACCGTCCCACACCTATGAGCCGAGCCCGCGCTCCGAGCCCGGCGAGGAGGGAGGTTGGCCGGCTGAGCGCTTGTCGGTGAGCAGCCACCCGGTGTGGGCCTCCAACGGATGGACCGGCGTGCCCAGAGAGCAGCCCCGGACCCCCCGGGCTCCCGTCCCCCACGTGTGGGGCCCGCCCCCGGCGCCCGGGCCGACGCGTTCCGATGGCCGTTCCTCCGCCCCGGTCCCCGCGCCACCTCCGCTCCCCCCCGCCGTCCCACCACCGGCCCCCCGGGCTCCGATGGCCTTCCACCTGGACGTCGGAGCGGGGTCCGCCCTGGCTGCCGCCCCGCGCGTGTCCGCCCCCGCCAACCCGCCCGCGCCGCGCGCTGTGGACGCGGCCAGCCCCGCCTCGCCCCCGCTCGACCCGTCGGACGCCGGTGGCCGCGGTTGGGGCGTTCGCGAGCAGAAGCCGTCGATGTATCCCACATGGGCACCCATCCCCGCGACGGCTGGCGCGACTGGCGGGCCGTCCGCCGGCGGCGCCTACGCCGGTGTCGGAGTGTATCCCGGGTACGGCTACCCGGCACAGCCCGCAGCCAGCGCACCACGGGCGGGGCGGTCTCGCGCGGCCATTCGAGCCCTCGTCCTGCTGGTCTTCGTCGCCCTGGTCGGAGCCGGCGCATTCCTCTACCTGAGCAGCGAGTCGGCCCAGGGCCTCGGTTCCGGGACGCACACCCTCTCGACCCCGGCGACGCTCCGAGGCCTGCCTCAGACGACCACCAGTGCGATGACCGCCCTCAGCTCCCAGGTGAAGTCCCAGACGGCCGCTGAGCCGGGCATCACGGGATCGGTGTTCACGGTGTACACCTCGGCGACTCCGGGAGGCCCAGGTTACATCCTGGGCATCGCGAGCGACGATCAGGCCGTGACCTCGTCCGACCTGAGCCAGTTCGTTGCCGGTTTCAACAGCAGCACCGGCGTCACTTTCAATCTGACCACTGCATCGGTCTCCAGCGACAATGGAGTCAGCTTCCACTGCGCTCCGGTGACGCTCTCCGGTGCGGCGGATACCCTCTGCGTCTGGGGCGACGGCAATGTCATCGGAATGGTGATCGGCTCCTCCGGGGCCGGCAGCGCCGCCACCCTGGTGGCCGCCGAGAAGGCGCGCACCACGGCGGAGCACTGATCCGGCGGGTGGATCGCGACGGCCGGCCATGCTCTCCGGAGGGGCGGTGCACCCGCATCCAGTAGGATCGGTCACATGCCCAAGGAACGGCGCGGGGTGAGTCGCCTCGCAGCCTCCGCTGACCGCCGGAGGATCGCGGTCATCAGCCTGCGCGGGGTGATCGGTGGAGCCGTCAGGACCGATGAGACCCTGCGGACCTTCGGTGAGGCACGGCGCAATCCGAGGGTGCGGGCCGTCCTCCTCGAGATCGACTCCCCCGGGGGCAGCGCCACCGAGTCCGAGGCCCTCTACCTGGGAGTGCGCAGGCTGGCACGCGAGAAGCCGGTTGTGGCCTGGATCCGCAGCACGGGAGCGTCGGGTGCGTACTTCGCCGCGTGCGGAGCCAGCCGCATCCTGGCGTTCCCTTCCGCGATCGTCGGCTCCATCGGGGTGATCTCGGTACGACCCGTCGCCGTCGAGGCGCTGCGCCGGCTGGGTGCCTCGGTGCAGGTGACCAAGACGGGGCCGTTCAAGGATCTGGGCGCCCCCTGGCGGGAGCCCACCGAGGAGGACCAGGGCAAGGAGCGGGCGCTCGTCGACGCCATCTTCCGTCGCTTCACCGGGGCGGTCGCCGATGCCCGCGGCCTCGACGAGGCGCAGCTCGCCCGGGTGACCACCGGAGAGGTCTGGCTCGGCACCGAGGCGGTGACCCTCGGCCTGGTCGACCGCGTCTGCGAGGACGAGGACGGGGCGCTCCGGGAAGCCCAGCGGCTGGCTGGCCTGCCCCACCGGAGGATCGTCCGCGTAGGCCCCCGCCGGACCGTGCTCCAGCGGCTCGGGGTGCCCGGAGCGGGCATGGGGCCGCCGGGGGTCCGCTGGATCGCCGAGATCGAGGGCTGGCTCCGGGCTCCGCGGGCGACGCTCTGATCTGAGCACGGTCGCTCCGGGGCCCGGCGGCGCCCACCGGCAGGCACGTCAGCGCCCTGCCTTCTCCAGTGCCTGGTCCAGGTCCCAGAGCAGGTCGTCGAGGTCCTCGGTGCCGATCGAAAGCCGGATCTGCTCCGGTCTCACCCCCGCCAGGAGCAGCTCGGGCTCGGTCAGCTGGGCGTGGGTGACCGTGGCCGGATGCACCACCAGCGACTTGGAATCACCCACGTTGGCCAGGAAGGAGAAGATGGTCAGAGCCTCGATGAACCGCCGCGCCGGCAGACGTCGGCGGCGTCCTGTCAACCGATTGAGCATTTCAACGCATCCGATCGGCCAGCGTGGGGACCGATCTCGCGACGGCCACGTGCTCGTGCCCCTGGCCACCGGCTGGACCGCGGACCGCAGCGGAATGAGCGAGCCCGCGACGGGGCAGCCCGCCGAAGGGGTGTCGGGGGCGCGAGGGCGGGAGGAGCCTCGGGCCGGACTGTAGTCATCGGCGACGGGTGGCAGGGCCACGACCCCCTCGTCGGTGCGGATCAGCCGC
>PLXL01000029.1:0-141 GCA_003153215.1 Candidatus Dormiibacterota bacterium | reverse complement strand
GCGGAGTCGGCGCCGAAGACCACCCTCACCGCGGCGTCGCAGGCCAGTGCAAGGTTATAGCCCTAGTTCGCCTCGATCGGCCAGGCCGAAGGCGGCAGGCGGCCGAGCAGCCGAGCAGCCGAGCATAGGCGCCAGCGCCCA
>PLXL01000174.1:8127-8994 GCA_003153215.1 Candidatus Dormiibacterota bacterium | reverse complement strand
TGGTCATCTGGGCGATGCCGACCGCCGGCACCGACCCCGCCGCGCTGAAAGCGGGAGCAGGCACGGTCGCCGGCCGGGTCACGCGGACCTCGACGGCCCAGCGCCAGAGCTCGAAGACGAAGGTGAGCAGGACCACGCCCGCGGCGATGGTGAGCCCGATGGCGGCGTAGAGGGAGTAGGTCCCGACCGTCCACCAGCCGTAGGCGTTGAGCAGCATGCCCCGGAGCGTCGTGCCCTTGAACACCGTGGCCACGGTGGTGGCGTCAGCGGTGCTGGTGGGGTTGGCCATGCTGATGGCGCTCGCCGCGTCGTAGCTCGGCATCTTGCTGAGGTGCACCTTGATGAAGTTGTCGGCCCAGACCTCGGCCTGGGGGCCCGTGGTCATCACATCACCGGCGTACAGCCGCATGGCGGCGGCGTCGACCGCGGGAAGGGCGGTGATCTCGGCGCTGTTGGCCGCCGGGAACGTGATGTTCTGGGCCGCGAGCTGCGTGGTCACGGAGTTGTGGGTGAACCCGGCCGCCCAGAAGGCGAATCCGGCGACGAAGCCGAGGATGAGGACGAGTCCCGCCTGGAGTACGAGGACCCGCCAGCGAAGTGCGTTGGTCATGGAATGGTCTCCCTAGTGGTTGTCAGGCCTTTATGCCTCCATGCTGAGGGTAACTACCGAGCCCAACCAGGGCCAGCCGTCATTAACCAAGGTGACCGGCGGCCCTATTTCCTTAGGGTCTGCCACTGGGTCGATCGATGACTTTCTCCTCCGGTGCCGGTCGCCGGTACGCGGCCATGCTGGTTGGGTCAGGTCAGCGAGGGGCCCGGTCCCGCAAACGCCGTACCAGCTGACGAAGTGCCGGAGGTACGGCCCAC
>PLXL01000174.1:1505-8117 GCA_003153215.1 Candidatus Dormiibacterota bacterium | reverse complement strand
GCGAGGCCCACGCCGTTGTCCGCGACGCGGAGGGTGATGGTTCCCGAAGCGGCGTGGAGGAGCACCTCGATGCCGCTCGCGTTGGCGTGCCGGGCGACGTTGGAGAGGGCCTCCCGGAGGGTCTTGAGGAGCTCTTCCTGGGTGGCGGCGTCGGTGGCGGCGTCGAGCGGGCCGTCCATGTGCACCTTCGGGGCAAAGCCGAGGGTCGCCGTCGCCTCCCCGACCAGGGAGAGCACCCGGGCTCGCAGGCCGTCCTTCACGGCATCGCGGGCCTCGAGGTCAAAGATGGTGATGCGGATCTCGCGGATGGTCTCGTCCAGCTCGTCGACGGCCTGCTGCAGCCGCTCGCGGAGGTCGCTGCCCTCCATGCGGCCGACCAGGCTCTGGAGGCCCATCCCAGTGGCGAAGAGCCGCTGGATGACGGTGTCGTGGAGGTCGCGCGCGATCCGCTCCCGCTCGCCCAGCACTGCCAGCTGCTCGAGCCGCTGGTGTAGCCGGGCATTCTCGATGGCGACGCCGGCGGCGCCGGCGAGCGCCACCACCAGTTCCTCGTCGGACTGCGAGAACTCCGCGGCGCCCTGCTTCTCGGTCAGGTAGAGGTTGCCGAAGACCTGGTCGCGCACCATGATCGGGACGCCGAGGAACGACGTCATCGGCGGGTGGTGCGGGGGGAAGCCGGCGGAGGCGGGGTGGGCACCGATGTCCGCGATCCGCCGCGGCCTGGGGTCGGTGACGAGCAGGCCGAGGACCCCGATGCCCTGGGGGACGTGGCCGATGGCCCGGATGCCCTTGCTGTCGATTCCGGTGGTGATGAACTCGACCAGGCCGCGCTTCATATCGGACTCGCCCGCCNNACGTTCGGGAGGCTGAGATCGGCGGAGAGCGCGACGACGGCATCGAGGAGTCGGGAGGTCCGGGTCACCTCGGTCATCAGGCGAAGTCTAGGGTGATAGAGGTCGGGGCAGGGGCCATCGGCCGGGGGCGGACGGCCCGAAGGTCGCCCGCCCCGGACCGCCGGACAGCCCCGGGAGCCGCCCGTTGGCACGCCCGCGTTCCGGAAGCGGTCGCTTTCTCGGTATGGTGTTCAGAGCGAAGCGAGACCACGAGGAGGAGCCATGACCACCAGCCCGAGACCGCTCCACGACCTCAACAGGAAGGAGTGCCTCGAGCTCCTCCAGTACCACTCCTTCGTGGGCAGGCTCGGCTTTGTCCTGGACGGTCGCCCGATGGTGCTCCCGGTCAACTACCTGGCCGACGAGGACGCCGTCGTCTTCTGCACGGCCGAGGGCACCGCGCTCGGCGCGGTGGGCGAGGGTCACCAGGTGGTGTTCGAGGTCGACGAGAGCCATCCCCTGGAGCGCTCCGGATGGAGCGTGGTGGTCCGCGGGACGGCGAGGGTGGTCACCGACCCCGGCGAGGTCGAGGCTCTCCGGCGCGGTCCCCTTCACTCCTGGGTGACCAGGGCGCCCGAGCGCTGGGTGCGGATCACCATCGAGGAGGTCACCGGCCGGCGCCTCGGTCGGCGCTGAGTCAGATCGCCGCCAGGAAGAGGAAGCCGAGCAGGGCCACCGCGGTGATCACGAGCAGGGCGGTGAGGACGGCCCAGGCCACGGTGTCGANNCTGTTGTCCCCGGTTCGCAGGTTCGCCTAGGGCCGAAGGTCCCGAAACGAGCGAGGCGACTGCCCCTGGCCCGGCTGGGTTCTCGCCGGGGATGCTGGGGGTCCATGGAGCGCCGCCTCTTCAGCCTGCGTGAGCTGTCCCGCGTGCGCTGCTTCGACCTGCTCGCCACCCTGGGGGTCGGGCGCGTCGGTGTGAGCGTGCGGGCACTGCCCGCCATCCTGCCGGTCGAATACGTGGTGGTTGGGGAGAAGGTGGTCTTCCGGACCGCTCCCGGCGCCAAGCTGGACGCGGCGGTCCATCGCTCCGTGGTGGCCTTCGAGGCCGACCGGTACGATCCCGCCGGCGCCTGGGGCTGGAGCGTCCTGGTCCAGGGGGTGGCGTCGGAGATCTCCGACGCCGCTGAGCTGGCCGAGGCTCGGAGCATGCTGGCCCGCGACTGGCCGTTCCTCACCGAGGACGTGGTGCGCTTCATCTCGATCGAGGGCACCTTCGTGAGCGGGCGGACCTTCGGGGCGGTCCCCGCGCCCTGACCTGCGGTGGGCCTCAGGAAGCGCTCCGGCGTAGGGTCGCCGTCGCCGCGCCGATGAGCGCGGCGGCGAAGGCCACCACCACGGCGATGTCGACCAGCAGAGGACCGGACGTGAGCCCGTTGCCCTTCAGCATCACGTCGCGCAGCCCGTCGACACCATAGGTGAGCGGCAGCAGCCTTGACACCACCTGGAGCCAGCCCGGCTCGGTGGCGACCGGGAAGACGATCCCGCTCAACAGCACCTGCGGGACGATCGCGAGGGGGATGAACTGGACCGCCTGGAACTCGGTGGTCGCGAACATGCTGAGGAAGATGCCGAGGTTCACCGCCACCAGGGTCATCAGCAGGGTGAGCAAGACGATCAGCGCCACATCGCCCTGGTTGTGGACGTGGAGCGCATAGAGGGTGAAGACCACGACCTCCACGGCCTGCACGGTCGCCACCACCATGAAGCCGCCGATGTACCCGACCACGATGTCGGCGCGCCGGAGCGGGCTCGCCATCAGCCGTTCCAGGGTGCCCTGGCTGCGCTCCCGCAGGAACGCGATGATGGTGACCACGAACACCAGCAGGAATACGACCAGCCCGATGAACGCGCCCCCGAAGTAGTCGAGGGTGTCGAGGCCGGGGCCGCCGTGGAGGTAGTCGAGGCTCGGTTCGAGCACCGGCACCCGCACCCCCTCCGTGGCCGCCAGGCTGCGGGAGGCACGCGTCACCGACTGGTCGAGGGCCAGCAGCACCGGCTGGGTGAGAGCGGGCTGGGTGCCCTCCAGGTGGATCGTCGGAGCGATGACATCGCCGCTCAGAGCCCGCACCGAGAGATCGGGAGGCAGCACGACGTAGGCGGCCACCGTGTCGGCGCTCAGGTCGCCCGCCGCCCGGGACTGCGTGGTCCGGGTGACGCTGATCTCGGTGGATTGGCCGAGGTCGGCGGCGAGAACCGCGCCCAGCGGGCCCCGGTCGAGGTTGACCACGTCGACCGCCGGGAGGCTGGAGCCGCCGCCGGTCAGGAAGTAGAAGAGGCCGAGCAGGATGATCGGCGCGACGAAGAGCAGCATCAGGGTGCGGCTGTCGTGGCGGAACTGCTGGAGGATCCGGAGGCTGATCGCGCCGGCGCGGCGCCCGTTCACGACCTGCTCTCCGAGAGGACCAGGAAGGCGTCTTCGAGCCGCTCCACACCGGCCAGCCGCCGCAGCGCGGCGGAGGTGCCCTCGGCGAGCATCCGGCCAAAGCGCACGAGCCCCAGCCGCCCGCAGCGCTCCGCCTCGTCCATGACGTGGCTCGAGACGATGATGGTCGTGCCCTCGCCGGACATCGTGGTGAACCGCTGCCAGAGCTCGGCGCGCAGCTGCGGATCGACCCCGACCGTCGGCTCGTCGAGAAGGAGCAGGCGCGGCCGGTGGACCAGCGCGCATGCCAGCGAGACGCGCTGGCGCATCCCCCCGCTCAGCGTGGCCACCACCGAGTGCCGCCGCGAGCTGAGGTCGACGAGCTCCAGCGCGTCGANNCCGTGAGATCGGCGTAGAGGGCGGGTGCCTGGGGCATGTATCCGACATCGGCCAGGACGGCACGGTCAGGAAGACGGCGGCCCAGGACGGTGACGGTGCCCGCGTCGGCGTTGACGAGCCCGACCAGGGATCGGATCAGCGTGGTCTTTCCCGCGCCGTTGGGACCGAGCAGCCCGTAGATCTCCCCGGCCCCGACCGTGAGGGAGACGCCGTCCAGGGCTCGGATCGACCCGAAGACCTTGGTCAGGCCATCGACAGAGACTGCCACCGCCTGAGTTGTCATCAATGCGTCTCCCCGTCGGGCTTCATCGCTCGCAGCCAGGCGGACGACAGCTCGTTGGCGACCGTCTCCAGCGGGGCGTCGAAACCGAAGGCCCGCACCACGAGGTCCCGAGTGATCAGGTGCATGATCAGCGGGCCGGCGAAGGCCATGAGCGCGAGCACCGGATCCATCCGCCGCAGCCGGCCCGCCGCCATCTGCGTCGTCAGATACCTGGCCAGCGGGGCGACGGTCTCGGAGAGCGCGAGCTGCCGTGCGAGCTCGGCGTCGACGTCCGGCCCCGAGACCTCGACGAGCAGGGTGCGGACGAGTCCAACGTGCGCCTGCGCGCTGCGGAGCAGGGCCTGGGCGATGATCGGCAGCAGCCGCTCGGGAGGGTCGCCTGCGTGCTCGGTGAAGGCGAGCGCGACGGGGACGAACGGGGCGTAGACGCGCACCACCTCCCGGAAGAGCGCAGCCTTGCCGGGGAAGAGACGGTACAGGCTGGCACGGGAAACGCCGGCGCGGTCGGCCAGCTCATCCATGGAGAGACCCGCCAGGCCATGGGCACCGAAGAGCGTGACGGCCTCGGCCAGCACCCGTTCACGCGCGCTGGGGTCGGGCTCCACCTCCAGTAGCCGGAGCAGCTCGGCCCGCGACGCGATGAGACGGTACAGGGTGGCCCGTGAGACGCCCGCCTCGCGGGCGAGCGTGGAGAGCGGCGGTAGTCCGCCGGCGCTCAGAGCCTGCCGGGCGGCATCGATGATCCGGTCGCGGGCGACCTCCCCGCTGGTCGCGCCGACCGCCGGTGTTCCAGTTTTCGCTGCGGACATTGCGATGATACTAGACGAGACGTCTCGTCTTGTCTAGTATCACATCTCCTCCGGCCGCCCGCGAGTCGACGTGCTACCGGGAAGCCTCAGCCGACCCGGACCGGGTGGTGGTGCTCCGCCCGGCGGAAGACCTGCACCGCCCAGCTGCTCGCCCGCTCCTGCTCGCCGTCCATCAGCTCGCAGACCTGACCGGGCTTCACCAGGAAGCTCGCCGGGCGGGTGACCAGGTGGCAGCCCCGGCGGCGGAGGGCGCGGTAGAGGGCGAGGGCGGCGGTCCCGTTGAGAACGCGCAGACCCGGCTCCCGGGTGTCGAAGGTGGCGGCGGAGAAGCTCGGCCGCGGCGGGAGGTGGTCCAGCCAGCCCCGCACCCCGGCGGTGGGCGAGCGGAAGTCGCGGAGCACGTGGGCCGCGCTCTGGGTCCGGGCCACGTCGGCCCACTCCTCCCAGTGGTGGGTCGGCCCGCCCACGACCAGGAACTCCACACCGTCGAGCTCGGCGAGCGGGATCTCGTGCACCTCTCCGACGATGACCGGGCCGTGCACGGCGGCTTCGGCGGCGATGATCCGGGCCACGGCGGCGGTGCTGCCCTGCGTCCCCTCGTACACGATCGCGGTGCGCATCAAGCCGATCCTCCTAAGGCATCCCAGAGTGGCCCCTGCGGTTTCCACGCACCAGAGCCCAATGGCCCCTTTCCACCGGTGTCTCGGGCCTCCCTCAGCGCTGTGGTCCCCGGCCCGTACGGCGATGATGTTCGGGCCAAACCTGACCGCGACCCGGGGCCGGCCGGCGGGACGCCGCCTCCCGGGCGGGGCCGCGGCTCCGAGCTCCTCGGCAGTGGGCCTGTGGAACACCGCCCGTGCCACGGCCGCCCCAGCGCACTATCCCCNNCCCGCCGGGCTCGACGGTGACCTCGACCCCGGTCCGGACCCCGGCGGCCGCGAGCGCCCGGAGGAGTTCGAAGGACTCGTGCTCGATGATCTCCGAGATGCGGCGGACCGCCGCCACCGCGCCGGGACGGAGGTCGGCGAGCGGGACGAGCTCCCCGTAGGGGGCCGTCCGCCCCGGGATGGTGTGACCGTGCGGGCAGGTCGCCGGCTCGCCGAGCGAGATGTCGAGCCGGGTTAGGACGGTGTCGGAGAGCGAGGCGGAGAGGCGGGTCGCCTCCAGGTGAGCGCTCGCCCAGTCCAGCCCGAGCAGGTCAGTGAGCCAGCATTCGGCGAGCCGGTGGCGGCGCACGATGGCCTTGGCGGCGTCGGTGCCCGCCGCGGTGAGGGTGACGCGCCGGTCCAGCTCGGTCTGGATCCAGCCTCCGGCTCGGAGCCGTCGGAGTCCGATGCTCACGGTCGGGGCCTTCACCCCGAGCCACTGGGCGATCCGGCTGGGCCGGACCGGCTCGTCCTCGGCGGCAATGCAGAAGATCGTCTCCAGATAGCGGTCGATCGCGACCGTCCGCAGGGGCAGCGGGCTGACCCCGTGGGATCTCCCGTGGGTCCGGCTGCGGGGGGAGCCCCTCGGAGGCCCGCCATCGTGCCCTCGAGCGTCGGGGTGTGCGGGCGCAGAGGGTGCCGCCGGGCGGAGATCCGGCGGTGCGCCCGCCTCGGCTGGCACCCGAACCGTCACCCCACCACCGGTGACGCGTCGGCGACCCGCAGCCGCGCCTGCCCGGCGTCGTCGGACAACCGCTCGACGACCCGGGAGAGGAGCGCGCGCACGCTGGCCTCGGCCAGCCGGTGGAGGAGCATCCGGTCCACCTCCCGTCCCAGCGGCCCCAGCGGCGGCACGTAGCGGCCCATGAAGCTGATCGAGGTCATGGAGGTCCCCATCGGGGTGAACTCGAGCTCGGCCACCATGGCGGGGAAGAG
>PLXL01000174.1:0-1477 GCA_003153215.1 Candidatus Dormiibacterota bacterium | reverse complement strand
CACGGCGGCGAACGGCCGGTCGATCTGGACGAAATCCGACACCATCATCAGTCGCAGCATCCCCGGCCGGGATGGACGGGGATAGGGGCGAGGGTCACCACCCGATTAGGCCGTTGGCCCCTGCTCTCCTACGACCCGGGGGTTTCCGTCGCCTCGTCGTGGTGGGCGTGGAGCGCGTGCTCGGCGGCGCGGCGCGCGGCGCGGCGCTTGGCGCCGGACTGAAGCAGCTTCTCCTTCTCGCCCTCCAGCGGGACGCGATGGGAGGGGCGGGCAGGGCTGATCACCTGGTTGCGTCCCTTGCGGCGCGGGCCCGACCAGAGTGCCGGCGGTGCGTCGAGCCGGAGGGCGAGTCCGTAGGCGGCGGCTTCGTAATTGACCCGCCAGCCGTGGAAATGCTTCCAGGCCTCGTCCTGGTCTCTCTCGAGCTTCCACCCGATCGAGCGCAGCCGCTCGACGGCATCATCGAACTCGGCGCGGGAGAGCTGGATGGGGTCCGCCGGGTCGGGGTCGGGATCGACGGTGATCCCCAGCGTCCCGGCCAGATCGCGCAGGGCCACGTAGCCCATGCGCAGGAGCGGGCGGGCCGACGCCGGCGCTGTGATCGGCGAGAGGCTGAGCTGGAGCGCCGCCGCATCCATGACCGCGAGCAGCCCGATCACCCAGGAGCGGAGGGCCTTGGGGGAGCGGAAGTAGAGGAGCTGCGGGTAGGTGGTGTGGGACTCGGAGACGTCGGCGGCCCACTCCGTCCAGCGCTCGTAGAACCACCCGAGCCTCTCCTTGTTGTCGATCAGCTCATGGCGGATGAGGACCTCCGGGCCCCAGGCCGGGACGCCGCCCAGGAACGCGAGCATGGTCACGAGCGTCTCCCGGCGGTTGAACGCCGCATAGAGCGTTGGCAGGTAGGCGATCTGGAGGGCGACGATCACCAGACCGCTCATGGCGCAGAGGAAGGCGAGCGCGACCGGGGCGGTGCCCCGGGGGGTCTCGAAACCGAGCGTGAACATCGACGACCCGGTGATCTGGAGGGCGCTGCCGAAGCTGGCGACGAAGGGCCAGAAGAGGAGGGCGAAGCTGAGGAAGACCAGCCCCACCCAGGCCACCAGCAGACCCATCAGGAGGGCCGGGCCGTTGAGGGCCTCGATCCGGTCCCGGGTCAGGTAGTCGTCCACCCGGTCGGTGACCAGCAGGAAGCTCCGCCGGACCACCCCGGTGATGAGCACCGTCAGCCGGGGAGCGGCGGCCCGGGGGACGACCAGCGTCCCGAAGACGCTCGCCGCGGTGAGCAGGAGGATGGCGATGCCGGCGGCGAAGCCGGCCCAGCTGACGGCGGCCACGCTTCCGAGGATAGGGGGCTCCTCGCTTCCGCCGCCTTGGCGGCCCGGGTCAGCGCGCCGAGGCGGCGCCCGTCAGGTAGCGGATGACGTCGTCGGCGCCGTAGTCGTCCCGGTCGGCGGGGAGGAGGCCGACCAGCCGGCCC
>PLXL01000071.1:6909-7206 GCA_003153215.1 Candidatus Dormiibacterota bacterium | reverse complement strand
TGGGTGGCGGCCCGCGCCAGCATCGATTCGGAGAGGTCGACCCCGGTGGTGGTCGCCGCCCCGAGCTCCCGGTGGAGCGCGCTGGTGAGCCGCCCGTCGCCGCAGCCGAGGTCGGCCACCCGCGGCGACGGCACGGGCTCGACCAGCGAGCGGAGGTCCCGGAAGGGCTGCTCCCGCTCCCCCGCAAAGCGGTTGTACTGCTCGGGATCCCACTGCGAGCCCGGTGTCGGGGTGCCGCTGTTCATCCGCTCGGGGAGGGTACCAGCGGCGGCAGGCACCCCGGCGCTCCCCGGCGAC
>PLXL01000071.1:0-6893 GCA_003153215.1 Candidatus Dormiibacterota bacterium | reverse complement strand
GAGGTCCGGGCTCGGTGGGGCATCGATGCCCCGGTGACGGAGCTCGTCGAGCGGTACCGCAGCGAATACCCGGCATTCGTACCGGTGTCGTACGTGGAGTTCGAGCCCCAGGGCGTCAACGGGATCGTGGCAAACCCGGCTTGGTATCGAGCGCAGAACCTCAAGGTGCTCGTGCAGACCGCTCCTTACACGATCTACGACGTCCGCCCTCTGTGGTCATCGCCCGGTTAGCCAGGCGCGAAGGTGGGCTCCTGCGGGCCTCGATCGCCGTTGGCGGGCCCGCGGCGGCTAACTGACGCTCACCATCTCGGGCTCCTCGTCTCGGACCTGAGGGGCAGCCTCCCCGGCCTGCCGGTGACTGCCCCGCAGCGGGAGCTCGCGCATCACCAGGGTGGCGAGGAAGCCGAGCACCGCTCCGACGAGCGCCACCCAGAAGACGCCGCCGAGCGCCAGGGACATCGCGTTGTGGAGGGCGCCGACGATCTGGGGGAGGTAGGGACGCACCTCGGCGCGCGCCGCCGCCGGCACCGCGTGCAGGATGGTCTGGCCCAGGTTGCCCACCGACGCGATGTTGTTCTCGGAGAAGGTGCCGCTCCCCGAGAAATGGGCGGTCAGCTGGCTGGGGAGGTGGGCGGCGCTCAGCTGCTTGGGCATCTGCGTGGAGAGCCCCTGGCTGAAGACGGTGCCGGCGATCGCCAGCCCGACCATGCCGCCCACCTGGCGGAGGAAGGTGAGGGTGCTGGTCGCCGTTCCCAACCGCTCGCGGGGCGCCGCGTTCTGGATGACCACGGTGAAGACCGACATCGAGGGCCCGATCCCCAGGCCGGTGAGCGCCAGCCAGAGCCAGAGGGTGGGGGTCGCCGTGGACGGGCTCAGGTGGGTCATCAGGAAGCTGCCGACGATCAGGACGCCGAGGCCGATCAGGAGCAGCGCCTTGTACCGGCCAGTCCGGGTCAGGTAAAAGCCCGCGCCGACGCTGGTGGCGATCAGTCCCAGCAGGAGTGGCCACATCGAGTACCCGGACGCGGTGGCACTCACCCCCTTGACCACCTGGTAGTAGAGGGGGATGAAGATGACCGCCGCGAACATGCACGACGCGACCATGAAGACGGCGACGTTGGTGGCGGCCAGTGTCCGGGTGGAGAAGAGGTCGAGGGGGATGATCGGCTGTCGGACGTGTGCCTCGTTGACGATGAAGGCCGCCATGATCGCCAGCCCGACCAGGATCAGTCCGCCGACCTGCCACGCGGTCCACCCGTAGAGGTTGCCGCTCGCGTCGGTCAGCCCCTTGAAGGTGAGGCCGATGAGGAGGGGCACCACCCCGACCGTGAAGATGGCGATGCCGGAGAAGTCGAGATCGCGCAGCCGGGCCGCGGTGGTCTTGAGGTTGGGGAGGCGGGTGGAGATGGCGTACAGGGCCACGATCCCGACCGGAAGGTTCACGTAGAAGATCCAGTGCCAGCTGATGTCGTCGGTGATGACCCCGCCGAGGAAGGGGCCGACGATGAAGCTGAGGCCAAAGACGGCGCCGAACAGCCCCTGGTACCGGCCACGCTCGCGGGGCGTGAAGAGGTCACCGATCACGGCAAGGGCGATGGGGAAGAGCGCCCCGGCCCCGCATCCCTGAAGGGCTCGGAAGACGATTAGCTCGCCCATGCTCTGAGAGAGCCCGGAGAGGGCCGACCCGGTCAGGAAGATGACGATGCCCACGATCAGCATCCGCTGCCTCCCGAAGACGTCGCCGAGCTTGCCGTAGATCGGAACCGTGATCGTGCTGGTGAGCAGGTAGGCGGTGACCACCCAGGTGTAGAGGTCACTGCCCCGAAGGTCGCTGACGATCCGGGGCAGGGCGACGCCGACGATGGTCTGGTCCAGGGCGCCCAGGAAGAGGCCGATGAGGACCGCCACCATGACGATCACCTTCTCCCGGGTGGGCAGGTCGAGGGTGGCGTGCTCGGTCCGGTCGGAGAGAGTCGCGCGCACGTGTTCAGACACGTCGAATCTCCTGGGTGTGGACTCCACCTCCAAGTTTGCACCGTCGGGGCCGCGGCGCCGCGGCCCCGACGGTGCCTCCAGCTTGGCCCGATGGGCCGGGTACACTGCGCCGATGAGGTCGCCCACCTCCAAAGCGCCCCGAAACGGCGACGCGGCGACCCGGGAGACGATCCGCGCCGCCGGGCTCCGGGCCACGCCCCAGCGCCTCGCCGTCCTCTTCGTTGTCGCACGCGCCGGGGGCGCCCATCTGAGCGCTGACGACGTCTGGCTGAGGCTCCGGGAGGGGAGCGGCGAGATGGATCGCTCCACCGTCTACCGGGTGCTGGCCGATCTCACCGAGGCAGGACTGCTGGAGCAGGTGCGGCTCGGCGACGGCGTCTCCCGCTTCGAAATCCAGGAGGTCGCCCATCACCACGCCGTCTGCACGCGCTGCGGCGCCACCGAGGATGTGAGCGTCCCGGCCGTCCACGCCCTGGGCTCTCGGCTGCGCCGTGACACGGGGTTCGTGCTCGGCCATCACCCCCTCCTCCTCCCCGGTCTCTGCGCGACCTGCGCCCTCTCGCGGGATTGAACGGACCTGTTCATCGCTGAGGCGGTTCTGTCACTCCGCAATCGCAGGCGCGCAACGGGGGCGGCCTATGGTCATTTGGTAGCTGTGCCGTCCAGCCCCGGAGTGGGGCTGGTCATCCGGAGTCACTGACGTGCAGATCGGTCGGGTCGGTCAGGGAATCTCCCGCCCTTCGCCATTCGACAGGTGGCGCCGGCGTCGTGGCGATGACGTGCCGTCCGGTGGAGGGGGTGGACCGATGCCGGGCGTCCCGGCGGCGGATGTCCCGCCGGTCCCAAGGCGTGCCGTGAACCTCACGGTCATGACCAACGACGAGATCGAGCGTCACCTGACCGGCCTGTTTGGCCGCCGCGGATACACGGTGTGGCCGGTGCCGAGCCGTGGTGAGGTGGCCGCCGCCCTCCTCATCTGCAGGGGCGAGCAGGGTGTCGTCGTCCAGGTCAAGCGCTGGAACGCCGCGCTGGGGCCCGAGGTCATCCGCGCCATCGTTGCCGCGGTCCAGTATCACGCTGGCACTCTCGGCCGGCTCGGCTGCTCGCAGATCGGTGGCATGGTCGTCAGCACCGCGACGTTCAACGACGAGGCCCGCGAGATGGCCGCCGCGTCCGGGGTCCTGCTCTGGGACAGGCCGGAGCTGGAGGCCCAGATCCAGGCCGACCTGGCCCGGCCAGGTGGGAACGACCCTCGAGGCGGTCGGGCCTGACCCCTGGCGCGCCCGCGTGATGTCCCTCTGAAGGGAGCCGCGCGGCAGCGACGAGCTGCTAGCCTCCCGCTCCGATCCGGCCCGTGGACGGCTCGGTCATCGCCTCCGGGTCGAGCAGCTCGTCCAGCTCCTCCTCCGTGAGGGTGGTCTGCTCTCGGGCCACCTCGCGCACCGTGCGGCCGCTGGNNCCGTTCCCGGTCGACGTGATGCCGTCCACCGCCCGGGTGGCGAAGTTGGCGGCCGCGGCGGCCAGGATGGCGATCGACTCGAGGAGATCGTAGGCGGCCACCGGCATCATCACGTTGAGCTCGAGCAGGGAGCCGGCCGCCCCCGCGAAGGCGATGGTGGCGTCGTTGCCCACCACCTGCGCGGCCACCATGGTGAGCGACTCGGCGATGACCGGGTTGACCTTTCCCGGCATGATCGACGACCCGGGCTGCACCTCGGGCAGGGCGATCTCCGCGATCCCCGCCCGGGGGCCGCAGGCGAGCAGGCGGATGTCGGCGGCGATCGCGTAGAGGGAGACGGCGACGCTGCGCAGGGCGCCATGGGCGGCCACGACCCCGTCCAGGGTCCCCTGGGCCTGGAAGTGGTTGTCGGACTCCCGGAAGGGAAGGCCGCAGCTCCCGGCGAGCCCGGCGATGACCCGTCCGGCGAACTCGGGATGAGAGTTGACCCCCGTGCCGACGGCGGTCCCCCCCAGGGCCAGCTCGCAGAGCTCGTCGAGTGCCTGACGGCAGCGCCGCCCGGCCCGCTCCACCTGCCCCGCCCAGCCGAGGAACTCCTGCCCCAACCGGATCGGGGTGGCGTCCTGGAGGTGGGTGCGCCCGGTCTTGACGATCGGCCAGAGCTCCCGGCTCTTGGTCCGGAGCGAGGTCTCCAGGATCTCCAGGGCCGGGAGGAGGTCGCGCGACAGCGTGACCGCGCCGGCGACGTGGATCGCGGTGGGGATGACGTCGTTGGACGACTGGCAGAGGTTGACGTGGTCGTTGGGGTGGACCGGGGTGCGCGATCCGAGGGTGCCGCCGAGCAGCTCGATCGCCCGGTTGCCGATCACCTCGTTGGCATTCATGTTGGTAGAGGTGCCGCTGCCGGTCTGGAAGACGTCGACCACGAACTCGGCGTCGAACCTGCCGTCCGCCACCTCCTGGGCGGCTTGCGCGATCGCCTTGCTGAGGCGGCGGTCGAGCAACCCCAGCTCAGTGTTGACGAGCGCGGCCTGGCGCTTGATCAGACCGAGGGCCCGGATGAAGTCGCGGGGGAGGCGCAGCGGGCTGATCGGGAAGTTGAGCTTGGCCCGCATCGTGCTGGCGCCGTAATAGGCGCCGGCCGGGACCTCCAGCTCACCCATCGAGTCGCGCTCGCGGCGGGAGGCGGGGGGGCCGCTCTCGGCCATCAGCGCCGCTCGCTCCTCGGGACGATGATCTCGAACTCCGCTCCCGTGCCCGGCTCCGATCGGGCGGAGACGCTGCCGCCGTGGCGCTCTGCCACGGTCTTGACAATGTAGAGGCCGAGGCCGCTGCCCGGAACCTTGCGGTGGCGCTCGGCCACCGAGCGGTAGTACTTCTCGAAGAGCCTGTCAGTTTCCTCGGGGGCGAAGCCCGGGCCCTGGTCGCGGACCGCCATGTGGATCATGTCGTCCTGCTGCCAGCCCCGGATCGTGATGGTCGAGCCGTTGGGGGCATGCTTGACGGCGTTGCCCAGGATGTTGGTCAGGGCGAGGGTCAGCCGTCGGCGATCGCCCCGGAAGGTGACGTCCGGCGCCACGTCCTGGGCCAGCGTGCAGTCCCGGAGCTTGGACTCCATCATCACCGTCTCGATGGCCCCGGCGACCAGGTCGGTGAGGCCGGTCGGCTCGATGGTCAGCTTGTCGTCGGGGTCCTCCAGACGGGAGAGCTCGGCGAGCGCGTTGACCATCCGCACCATCATCTCGGTGCTCGCCGTGATCCCGTCGATGGCCACCGTCGCGCTGTCCGGCATCTGGCCGAGCATCCCGGTCGAGAGCAGCTGGCCGTAGCTGTTGAGGATGGTGAGCGGCCGGCGCAGCTCGTGCATGGTGATGGAGAGCGAGGTTCCTCTGGCGCTTCTCGCCGTGGTCATCGCCGAGATCTGCTGGGCGAGCCGCCGGGCCACCGTCACGCTCAGCCGGGTGGCGATGACGGTCAGGTCCTCGGCGGTGTCCAGGGCGAGGGAGAGCTGGGACTCCGTGTCGAGGCCCGCCTCGATCGCCGCCTTGGCCGTCGCCGGGCGGAGCGCGGCGAGGTGGAGGAGAGCCTTCTCCAGGTGCTGGTCAAGCTCGAACGCCTTGTCGAAGTCGACCTCATAAAAGGCCATCAGCGGCCCCACGTCGTCCGCGGAGAGAGCCACCAGGCAGGCGCTCAGGAACTGGCGTGGGCTCCGGGTGCCACCGCCGGTCCGCTGCTCGGGCGCGCTCCCCTGGAGCTGAGCCCAGATCTCGGCGACGCGTTCGGAATGGGCGGCGAGGAAGTCGGCGAGCTGGCCAGTCATTGCCCCGCCGAGTGTACACGCGCCTGGAGCGAACGGCTGTGACGGTGCGGGTGAGAGGCTTTGGGTCCCCATTGGGCCGGACACTGCAGTCCGGGCGGGGTGGCCGGCCCCTGGGCGCCGCGGCCTCACCGGGCTCCCAGCGCGACTGAACAGCCGCGCCGGCTGGCCAGCGGCAGAGCGCCAGTGCGCGGATCCCCTCCCGTTACTCCCGAGCCGGCTCGTAGAAGAGCATCTGATTGGCCTGGAAGTGGAGGTCGATCTTGGTGGTCGGTCCGTTCCGGTTCTTCTCCACCAGCAGCTCGGTCACCGACTTGTCGATGTCGTCCTTGTGCATTCCCGGACGGTAGAGGAACAGCACGACGTCCGCGTCCTGCTCGATACTGTTATGGACTACTATGTCATTTACTACCAGATTATGCACGCCATCGACGGTGATGTCAAACACTTCTTCTGTCCCGTCGGAGTCCATGGAAGCAATGGCATCCCAGTACACGTCGCTCTCGGAAAGTCTGAACAGCTGCTCACTCTCGACCACGGTAACCACCTGGGCGGCGCGGGCCCTGCCCAGCCCGTGGGCCAGCAGGGCGCTGCCGTGGTAATGAGTCCCCAGCGCCGCCTGAAGGTCCCGCTGACTCATGGCGGCTGACCTCATCGCCGGGAGCACCACCGCTCTCCAGGCCGCCGCCGGGACGACGTCGCGGTTCGGGTTCCTCTCCGTGCGGTCGAGGCGGTCGGCGATCCGTGCGATGTGGTCGTCGGCGCCGGGGCGCAGGCCTCCCACCAGGGCGATGAATCGGAGCAGATCTTCGCCGCCCGGGATTGCGACGTGGTATTGGTCGCGGCCCTTGCCACTCTGGCTGACCCTGCGGATATGTGAAGCGATGTTGAGCTGGAGGAGCAGCGAGCGGACCCCGTAGCCTAGAGCTCGGCTGCTGGTCGCGTAATAGACGTCAGGGACTTGATCCCTTGATTCGGGCATGTGGATGCAGCCGTCCGTCGCCCAGAGATGACGCAGGAAAACCCCGATCCCACTGATCGTCTGTGCATGGACCACATCCGGGACACGCTTCTCGTAGCTGCGCAGCCCGAAGACTCCGAGTCGATCCAGCCAGGCGGCGA
>PLXL01000090.1:6104-11435 GCA_003153215.1 Candidatus Dormiibacterota bacterium | reverse complement strand
CCCGTCCCCGGCAGCAGCAGCCAGCCGTCGGAGCCCACCACCTCCACCTGGGCAAAGGGGTTGTGGAAGTCGAAGCTCACCCAGTACGGCGCGGTCACCCGCGGGCCGAAGCGCATCACCCCGGTGACCGTCGTCTCCGTGGGCTGCCCGTCGCGCACGTCGGCGAAGCCGAAGACCTCGGTCGGCTCCCGCCCCAGCATCCCCCGCGCCATGCTGGTCGCATAGCAGCCCATGTCCCAGACGATGCCGCCGCCCGCCTCGCGGACGAATCGGATGTTGGTGAGGTCGGTGGGCACGGAGAAGGCGAAGCCCACCCGGACCACGCGCGGCTCCCCGATCGCCCCGGCGGCGACCAGATCGACGGCACGCCGCCAGCGGGCCGCGTGGCGGTACATGAAGGCCTCCAGAACCTGGCGCCCGCTCCGCGCCGCGGCCTCCGCGATGAGGTCGACCTCGCCGACCGAGAGCGCCAANNGGCTTTTCGCAGAGCACGTGCTTGCCCGCCTCGAGCGCCCTCACCGTCCACTCCGCGTGGAGGTGATTGGGGAGGGGAATGTAGACGGCTTCGATGGACGGCTCGGCGAGCAGCTCCTCGTACGAGGCGTAGGCCCGGCAGCCCCAGCGGCCGGCCGCAGCGGAGGCCTTCTCGGGAGACCTCGAGGCGATCCCGACCAGCTCGGACCCGTCGGCGGCGAGCAGCCCCGGGATCAGGGCGTCGCTGATGGACGCCGTGGAGAGGACCCCCCAGCGAACGGCGTTCTGCGTCATCCGGNNGACCCCCGATCTGCGCTAGACTCCGCGACGCATCAGGAGCGGTCCGGCGCCCGGCCGGACCCGGCAACCTGGATGGACATCCAAGGTGCCACTCCAATTCGGGGATGTGGCCTCGCGAGAGGCAACCAAGTGTCCGGAGGCGGCCGACATGGTTATCGGATCGAGAGGCTCACTGGTCGTGGGTGGTGGGCTTGACGTGCCGCTGGTCGGCGGCGGCAGTGCCCGCTACATCAATCTCGATTACGCCGCGAGCGCGCCGGCGCTGGTCGAGGTCTGGGACGAGATCCAGGCTCTCCTCCCCTGGTACAGCAGCGTCCACCGGGGCGCGGGTTTCCGATCGCAGGTCTCCACGGCNNCGACCGACGCCATCAACCTGCTGGCCCGATGTCTCCCGCCGGAGACGGCCGTCGTCACCACCCTCATGGAACATCACGCCAACCTGCTCCCGTGGCGCCGCTACCAGGCCGCGGTGGAGCTCCCCGTCCCGGGCAGTCCGACCGAGCTGATGGCGAGCGTCGGGGATGCCCTGGAACGCATCCCGGCCGGGAGGCCGGCGCTGCTCGCGGTCACCGGAGCCTCCAACGTCACCGGTGAGGTCTGGCCGGTCGCCGAGCTGGCGGCCCTGGCCCACCGCCACGGTGCCCGCATCCTGGTCGACTGCGCCCAGCTGGCGCCGCACCGGGCGATCGACGTCGCCGGGCTGGACCTGGATTGGGTCGCCTTCTCGGGGCACAAGCTCTACGCCCCCTTCGGCACCGGGGTGCTGATGGGCCGGCCGGACTGGCTGGCCACCGGCGATGCGTACCTCGCGGGTGGGGGAGCGGTCGCCGAGGTGAGTGCCGAGGGTGTCGAGTGGACCGAGCTGCCCGACCGGCACGAGGGCGGCTCGCCCAATGTGATCGGTGCATTCGCCCTGGCCGCGGCCTGCCGTGCGCTGCAGCGGATCGGGATGGATGCGGTGGCGGCCGAGGAGAANNCGCCTTCAGTGTCAATGGCCGCGATCACGCCGAGGTCGCCACCATCCTCAGCGCCGAGTACGGGATCGGGGTGCGGAATGGTTCGTTCTGCGCGCACCCCCTGCTCGCCCACCTCGCCGACGGCGGTCCGGACGAGTGGCGGCCGGGCTGCGGCCGGCGCGTGCCCGGGGCGATCCGGGCCAGTCTCGGCCTCGGCAACGTCGACGAGGACGTCGACCGGCTCGCCGAGGCGCTGCTCGAGATCGCGACCCGGGGCCCACGCTGGAAGTACCGCAAGCTCGCCGACGGCGGGGTGGTGCCCGAGCCCGACGACCGGCGGCTGCCCGCGTTCCTCTCGCCGGCGGCTCCGGCGTCTGAGCACGGGGAGGAGGCGGAGCTGCTGGTCGGCGCCGCCGCGGGCGCTCTGTGAGCGCTCTTCAGGGCGCTGCCTCTGGGCCCACGGGTCCCCCACGCCGGGGGGGCGTCACCGGGCACGTGTATCATCAATGCCCGATGAGCGCGCAGCCCGGACGTCGATACCTGCCCACGCGGCGGCTGTACCTCGATTTTGGTGCGCGCAACACCTGCTCCTGTATCTGAGCCTGGATCGGCCCGGAGCGGCCATTCCAGGCTTGGCGGACCCTGGTCTTGATGCCATGCCGATGACGGCGTGCATCCCACCGTTCAGCAGGAGCAGAGATGGACTCGTTGACGATCACCGACGGCGGCAGCGTGGGTGCGGCAGCTCACGATCCTGCCGGCGGCCCGCGGCGTGCGCACCGTGACCTGGGGATCGCGGTCAGCGAGCGGCCGGACGTGACCGACTCGGCCGACCGCGATCGCGCGCTGGTCCGCGACCTGCTCGAGCATCGCCGGACGCAGGGGGCGCGGCTGCCCTCGCGGCGGCGGGTCGAGACCTTCGTCGACTCCGCGGTGGGGCTGCTCTTTCCGCAGCACTCTGCCGACGGGAGCGCGACCGAGGAGCAGCTCCTCGCCAGGGTCTCTCTCCTCCGCGCCGAGCTCAACAGCATGCTGCACACGGTGCTGCCCCGGCAGCGCTCCACCGAGGTTGCGGACGAGCTCATTCACGCGCTGGCCGCCATCTATGAGCGGCTGAGCGACGACGCCGCAGCCATCGTCGCCGGTGATCCTGCCGCGGAGTCACTCGACGAGGTGGTCGCGGCCTACCCGGGATTCCTTGCCATCGCGGTGCACCGCATCGCCCACGAGCTGCACCGGCTCGGGGTGCCCACCCTGCCCCGTCTGCTGGCGGAGGTGGCGCACACTCGCACCGGCATCGACATCCATCCCGGGGCCACCATCGGCCGGGCCCTCTGCATCGACCACGGCACCGGCATCGTCATCGGCGAGACCGCCATCATCGGCGACGAGGTCAAGCTGTACCAGGGCGTGACCCTCGGCGCGCTGAGTGTCACCAAGTCCGCCGCCGGGTCCAAGCGCCACCCCACCATCGAGGACCGCGTCGTCCTCTACGCCAATGCCACCGTGCTCGGTGGCGACATTGTGGTCGGCCACGACAGCGTGATCGGGGGCAACGTCTGGCTCACCACCAGCGTGCCTCCTCGCTCCTTTGTGTACCACACCAGCCAGATCCGGGTGCGGAGCGTCCTGGACGCTCTCGGCAACTCGGATTATTCAATCTGATAGAAGGAATCTGCCCCATGCCGTACGACAGCATTCTCGAGACCATCGGAAAAACGCCGCACGTGCGGATCAACAAGCTCTTCGACCNNGGTGCTCATCGAGCCCACCTCGGGCAACACCGGCATCGGGCTCGCCCTGGTCGCCGCGGTCAAGGGATACCGCCTGATCCTCGTGATGCCCGAATCGTTCTCCATCGAGCGCCGCCGCCTGATGAAGGCGTACGGGGCCGAGCTCGACCTGACGCCGCGCGAGCTGGGGATGAAGGGCGCCATCGCGCGCGCCAACGAGCTGCAGAAGGAGACCCCCAAGTCCTGGATCCCGATGCAGTTCGAGAACCAATCCAACGTTGACGCCCACAAGCGCACCACCGCTGAGGAGATCTTCGCCGACTTCCCCGACGGGCTCGACTACATCATCACCGGCGTCGGCACCGGCGGCCACATCACCGCCGTCGCCGAGGTGCTCAAGAAGCGCTGGCCGCAGCTCAAGGTCTACGCGGTCGAGCCGACCCTCTCGCCGGTGCTCTCGGGTGGCACCCACTCGCCGCACAGCATCCAGGGCATCGGCGCCGGCTTCATCCCCGGGGTGATGCGACTCGACCTCATCGACGGCGTGATCCAGGTCGACCCCAAGGACGCCGCCGAGTACGCCCGGCGTGCGGCCCGTGAGGAGGGGATCCTGATCGGGGTCTCGTCGGGTGCCTCGCTGGCGGCCGTCGCCCAGAAGCTTCCCGAGTTCAAGGACGGGGCCCGCGTACTCACCTTCACCTACGACACCGGCGAGCGCTACCTCTCCGTCGAGGGCCTCTTCCCCGCCTGACCCGCGCCTCGTGGGTCGGCCCTCACCGCGGGGGCCGGCTCACGCGCCGGGGGGCTCTGGTCAACGGCGCCTCCACGAACACGCTGGAAGGCTGGTTCCCGTCCCCCTTCTTGCCGAACAGTGGCATCTCGCATCCTCTCAGCTGAAGACGGGTGGGGCGTCGATGGTGACCAGCATCCGGTTGTCGGGGTCCCGGCGCAGTGGGAGTCGCGTCCCGATCGTGGCCAGCTGAGCGAAGCGCTGCGGGGAGCTGAACCCCATGCGGATCGTGACCGGGTACGGCGAGCCGAACTGGGGTGTCACCGCCAGTGTCAGCCAGGTCATGCACGCCTTCGGGGAGGGGAGGAGCTGCGCGGGGAACGGCAGCACCTGCACCGCCGTGACCTGGCCCTGGACGGGCTCGCCGCTCTGGGTCAGGGTGAGGTCGACCCCCGGGGGGACCACCGAGACATAGCGGGCGGCCGCCTGGTCGAGGCAATCGGCCAGACCAGGCCGGCCGACGAGGGTGGGCCCGAAGTCGGACGAGAGGAAACCCTGAGCCGCGAGCCAGTCGGCGAGAGCCCGATTGTGCCCGCCTCCCGGTCCTGGGTCCCAGCCGCCTGCATTCTGGGAGGGCTGGGTCGGCGCCGGAGTGACTCCCACGGGCAGGGTCAGGGTGACCAGGTCGAGGTTGGTTGAGTCGACGTTGGCCCGCAACTCCATCCCCTGGCTCGGTCCCGCGACGAAGGGTGGTACGACGACGGTGAACTGCGGGAGGTTGGCTCCACCCGGCCCGAGCAGCATCCCGGACATCAGCAGCTCGTTGGGCCCGCTCGGCTTTGACGGTCTGCTCAGCGCCCCGACCCGGAGCACAGCCGGGATCCGGCTGGGGGTCGATGGCGTCCTCGCCCCTTTCTTGCCGAACGGTGCCATGGTTTGGTCCCCTTTCTTCGATGGGTGCGCGGCGCGACGAGACACGGCACGGTGCCCGACGGTGCCGCAGTATGCCCTCAAAATCATGCCCTGATCGCGGGTGCCGGTGGCCCCCCTTCCTGCCACACCCCGATGCG
The DNA here is from genome assembly GCA_003153215.1 of Candidatus Dormiibacterota bacterium. Lineage (GTDB taxonomy): Bacteria > Chloroflexota > Dormibacteria > Aeolococcales > Aeolococcaceae > Changshengia. Next base: position 6,172 of record PLXL01000090.1, on the reverse strand, counting down.
GCCTAATCGGGTGGTGGCAGGTACCGCGCCGACTTGACCGCGCCGTCCTGGACATCCAGGACCCAGGT
>PLXL01000090.1:1169-5969 GCA_003153215.1 Candidatus Dormiibacterota bacterium | reverse complement strand
CCACTCCGCCCGCTCGCCGGCATCGGCGTGACGGACCAGGAGTATCCGCCCCGAGCGCGAGCGCGCCCCGGGCGCGTTTGCCGCCGCACTGCCCCGGGCGCCCCCTCGCTTTGCGCTCACATCCAGCCCCACCCCTTCTTGCGATCGAGCGCCCGCCAGGGCTCCCGCCAGGCCTCCCGGCCGGCCTCGGCCCGCTCCCGTTCGGCCCCGTAGAGGACGCCGGCGGCGAACGCCGTCTCCGGGTCCGCGGCCCGCTGCACCGCCTCCTGCAGCCAGCTGCCCGCCACCACCGCGTCGTGCTGCTCGCCGAGCGCGTCCTGGAGGGCGCCGAGCCGCGCCCCGATCCGCGCTGGACCATCCCCGAGTAGGGGGACCAGCGCCAGGACCGCGTAGCGGCACTTCTTGGCGGCGATGCGCAGCTGGTGGAGCTCATCGTCGGTGGGGGGGGCGCTGAGCCGGCTGGCGCGTCGCGCGAGCTTGCGCCAGCTGCCGCCCACGAGGGGCATCAGGACGACGGGCGCCGGGTATTCAGCGGTCTCCGGCAGCAGGGCGGGGTGGGAGGCGGCGTCGAGCAGGCGGTCCAGCAGCTCGCCGTGCTCGTGGGATTCGACGACGGAGACCAGGACGTCGCGTGCCAGCACGCGCTCCCCGACCAGGCGGCTGAGCAGCCGCTCGGTCGCCTCCCCCTCGACGCCGCGTGCGGCGGCGCTGGCGCGCAGGCGCATCAGCAGGACTTCGGCGTCTCGCACGGCGCCCAGGTCCGTCGCCAGCGTCCCCAGCTCGGCGCGGAGCTCGGCCGTCCACGCGGGTTCGAGCACCGGGCCAAAGGTCTGCAGCGCGGAGCGGTACCGGCGGCATGCGACCCGGGCCTGGTGCACCCCCTCGGGGTCGCTCCCCTCGAGGACGATCGCCTCATTGCGGACCAATCTGGCGGCGTAGTCCCGCAGCGCAGCGGCAACCGCCTGGGGGACGCTGCTGCCGCGATCGAGTGGGGTCTCCCGCCACGCCGGCGCCGCCTCGGGGCCGATCAGCTCGGCGAGGAGCGGCACGGCGGCGGTGTCCACGACCCCGGCCTTGCGCAGGGCCGTGAGCGCCGGGCGGGTGCCGGTGAGGGGGCCGTGGCTGCGCAGGCTGACCCGGCGGGCGTGCGCCACGGCGCGGCGTTCGACCAGCAGGCTCACCACCTGGTGGATGGCCCAGAGCTCGCCGACCTGGCGCCCCGTCTCCAGGTGCCGCAGTCGTGCGACCTGCCGAAGTTCGACTCCCCGAAGGTAGGGGCTGAGCAGGCGGAGCGCCTCCGCCGGCGGCGAGGCCGGGCCCCCCTCGAGGTCGACGAACATGCGGCGGAATCCGGGCCCCTCGGGCCAGTCGGCGAGGGTCACCCGCCAGCCGCGACCGCGCCGGTAGCGGAGCCCTGCGTCCCAGGTGGCGAGCCGGAAGTCCGGGGTGTCCCAGTGGATGGTCTCGAAGCGCTCGATCCGCGTCGCGGCCGCCCGTCCCCACCGCAGCTGGCGGAGCCGGAACGCGATGCCCACCGGGAGGTCGACCTGGCACCGCTCGACCGGCAGGGCCGGGCTCAGCTCTTCCCCTCGGCTCGACGCAGCGCGACCTCCTGCAGCCGCACCTGGGTGTCGACGCCGGCGCCCCTTGGCGCCCTGCGCCACTCGGCGTCGGAGCCCAGCTCCCAGGCGAGGGTGTCGTCGCTCAGGTTGATGTCCAGGATCTGATCGAGGCGGGCCCGGAGCTCGGGGGCGCGGATCGGGACCGCGGCCTCCACGCGCCGGTCCAGGTTGCGGGGCATGAGGTCGGCCGAGCTGATGTAGTAGTCGCTCTCCTTCGGGTCGCGGCCGAATCGGAGGATCCGGGAGTGCTCCAGGTAGCGGCCGACCAGCGACCGCACCCGGATGTGTTCGCTGAGCCCGGGGACCCCCGGCCTCAGGCAGCAGATGCTGCGCACGATCAGGTCGATCTGCACCCCCGCCTGTGAGGCGATGCAGAGCGCCGCGATCATCTCCGGATCGACCAGATTGTTGACCTTGATGACGATCCGGCCCGCTTCGCCGCGCGCGGTCTCGCGCCGGACCAGGCGCAGCAACGCGGGGCGCATCGAGTCGGGGGCGACCAGGAGCTTGCGGTACCGCGCCTGCCGGCTGTAGCCGGTGAGGCTGTTGAAGAGCTCGCCCACGTCGGCGCCCAGGGCGGCGTCGGAGGTGAGCAGGCCCAGGTCCTCGTAGTTGCGCGCGGTGTCGCGGTTGTAGTTGCCGGTGCCGATGTGGCAGTAGCGGCGGATGCCGCCCTGCTCCTCGCGGACCACCAGGGTCACCTTGGCGTGGGTTTTGAGACCGACGGTGCCGTAGACCACGTGGACGCCGGCGTCCTCCAGGACCTCGCCCCAGTTGATGTTGTTCTGCTCGTCGAAGCGGGCGGTGAGCTCGACCATCGCCACCACCTGCTTGCCGGCCTCGGCCGCGCGCGTGAGCGAACGGATGATGGGGCTCACCGGTCCCGAGGTCCGGTAGAGGGTCTGCTTGATGGCGAGCACCGCGGGGTCCTCGGCGGCGCGCGCGATGAACGCCTCGACGGTGTGCTCGAAGCTGTCGTAGGGGTGGTGGACGAGGAGCTGATCCTCGTGCAGGGCCCGGAAGAGGTCGCCGTCGCCCCCCCCCAGGTCGTGGGCGAACCGCGGCGGCGTCACCGGCACCCAGGAGCGGAACTTGAGGTCGGGGCGGTCCAGCTTGCAGACGTCGAAGAGACCGCCGAGGTCGAGCGGCGCGGAGACCGTGTAGACGTCCTGGTGCTGGATCTCCAGCTCGCGCGCCAGCAGGTCGACAAGCTCGGCGGGCATGTCGCTGCCCACCTCGAGGCGGACCACGAGCGGTGAGCGGCGCCGCTCCTTGAGGATGGCCCTCACCGCCTCGACCAGGTCGTCGGCCTCGTCGCTGTCGATCGTGTAGTCGGCGTTGCGGGTGAGCCGGAAGACGTGGTGGGTGAGCACCCGCATCCCCTCGAAGAGAGAGTGGAGGTGCGCTGCGATGACCTGCTCGATGGGCACGAAACGCTCGCCGTCGGGGAGCACCACGAACCTGCTGAGCAGCGGGGGCACCTTGATCCGCGCGGTCCGCTGCTCGGGGCTCGCCGGGTCGACCACCACCACCATCAGGTTGAGGGAGAGGCTCGAGATGTAGGGGAAGGGGTGCCCGGGGTCGACCGCGAGTGGGGTCAGCACCGGGAAGATCCGCTCCTCGAAGACCTTGTCGAGGTACGCCTTGTCGTCGTCGTCCAGGGCCGACCAGTCGCTGAAGCGGATGCCGTGGCTGTCGAGCTGGGGAACCAGCCCGTGGAGAAAGGAGCGTGCCTGGAGGGCGTACAGCTCGACGACCTTGAGCCGGATCGCCCGGACCTGCGCCTGCGGCCCCTGGGGGTCGGAGGCGGCGCTCTCGAGCCCCGCCGCGAGCTGCTTGAGACCGCCGACCCGGACCTGGAAGAACTCGTCCAATGCCCGGCTCCCGATCGCGAGAAAGCGCGCCCGCTCCAGCAGAGGCAGGCTCTCGTCCTCGACCTGGGCGAGCACCCGTGCGTTGAAGTCGAGCCAGGAGAGCTCGCGGTTGATCAGGACGTCGGCGACGTNNCGTGCGTGGGCGTGGCACGACCGACCACGACATCCAAGGTGGGCTGGTCCGGGTCGCCCCCATCGGCACTCGCCACTCCGGATCTCGTGGTCACCGGCTTGTGAGCTCTCGCGCGTTCAGCTGGCACCTGACCAATTGTGCCTCACCCCGATCGCATGCGGCCGGGAGGTTTCACGGCACAATGAGGTCGTGACACAACCGGCAGACGCCAATGCGCCAGTCGCGCCGTGACCGGCGCGGATAGCAAGGCGGAGGCCGCCGTCCAGGCCGGTGACTGGCGCCTGATCGGGGCCGGTGCCACCGACCGTGGCCCGGTGCGGCGCGAGAACCAGGACGCGTTCCGGCTCGTCCTCCTCGGGGGTGCGGGCCTCGGCCTGATCCTGGCGGACGGGATGGGCGGCCAGAGCGGGGGCCGGGAGGCCGCCGAGGCGGCGGTCGCCGGCGCCGCCGATCGTCTCGGGGCGCAGGGCGGCGGTGACGAACGGCTGCTCGAAGCGGTCGCCGCCGCCAACGCGGCGGTCGCCGGGGTGCGCCTCCAGCTGGGGGGCAACCCGGGCACCACCATGGTGGCGGCCGTGATCGAGGAGGGGCGGCTGACCCTGGCCCACGCCGGCGATAGCCGCGCCTACCTGCTCCGCGACGGGGAGGCGACCCAGCTCACCTCTGACCACAGCGTCACCGGCGAGCGGGTGCGCGCCGGGATCCTCGACCCGGAGACGGCGCGCCACGACCCCCGGCGCAACTACGTCACCCGGGCCCTGCTCGGCGATCCGATGGAGCCCGATGTCGCCGAGATGGCGCTGCTCTCCGGGGACGTGGTCGTGCTCTGCACCGACGGGCTCTGGGAGCCTCTCACCGACGGCCAGATCGCCGGCCTGGCCGGGGGCGACGTGGCCCCGGCCGAGGGCTCGCGACGGCTGGTCGCCGCGGCCCTGGCCGCCGGGGCCACGGACAACGTCACCGCCGTGGTGGCCCGCCTCGACCTCTCCTGAGGCGGAAAGACCACTCTNNGGGATGCAGCTCCACCTGACCTACGTCCGGGACGTCCTCGACCTGGTCCTGCTGGCCGCCTTCGCCTACGTCGGCTTCCTCGCGAACCGCCGGATCGGGCGGTTCGTCACCGGGGCGGCAGGCGTGGTCCTGCTGATCCTGGCGGTGGTCGGCTTCCTCT
>PLXL01000090.1:0-1162 GCA_003153215.1 Candidatus Dormiibacterota bacterium | reverse complement strand
TTCTCCGGGGTGGCCCGGAAGGTCACCTCGGGCTCCTGGCGGTGGCGCCGCCGCTCGAGCTCCTCGCGGGCCAACGACGCCGCTCCTCCCACCACGGGGGCGACCTGCTTGGCCGTCCTCTGGGCGGCGTCGACCCCGCCGCGCGCCGCCTTGCCGAAGGCGCGAAGCTGGGCCCGGGTGCGCTCGCCCGACTGAGGGGCGACCCAGAGGCCGATCAGCGTGCCCGCGACCGCTCCATGGACAAAGCCTTTGATGTAGCCCATCTCTCCGCCTCCCGACCTGCGCTGCCGCTCCGCGTGCCCTCGCCCCACCGTAGCAGCAATTTCCTCGGGGCGTCGGCGGGCCGCGCCGCCGATGGAGCATCCGGGAGCTCGGACGGGAGGAGGGGTCCCCGTGCGAGAGTTGGCGTCCCATGGACATGGCCTTCGCCTTCCTCGCCGACCACGCCTCGGTCCCCCCCGACGGCAAGCTGTACGTCCTGGGCGGCGGCATCAACACCCTGGGCCTCCCCGCCATCCCCGGCAGGGTGGCCTTTGACGTCGTTGGCGGCTTCCGCTTCACGAGCGCCGACTCGCACAGCGTCCACACCGTTGAGCTGCGCCTCCTCGACCCTGATGGCCAGCTGGTGATGCCACCGGCCACGCTCAAGTTCCAGGCGGCTGAGGCCATCTCTCCCGATCAGGGCGAGGTTCTGATCAGCACGGTCACCCACGTGGCCCCGATGTTCGGCGACCCAGGACGCTACCGGGCCGAGTACTGGACCGAGGGAAGGCTGCTCGCCTGGGTCGGTGTCACCGTCAGCGTGGTGCTCCAGCCCGCGCCGGGCCCATCCCCGGCCTGAGGCCGGTCACGCGGCGGCGACCGGGGAACGGACCGACTCCACCCGCTCGTCGCCGGCCAGGTGGCCGTCGCGCAGGTGGATGATCCGACCCGCCTTGGCCGCCAGGTCAAGGTCGTGGGTGACGATCAGGAAGGTGACTCGGCGTTCCCGGTGGATCCGCCGCATCAGGAGCCCGGCGCAGTCGAGCATGGTGGTCTTGCCGCTGCCGGACCTGCCGACGACGGCGACGAATTCGCCCTGCTCGATCTGAAGGGAGACGCCGTCCAGGGCCTTGACCACCTGAGTGGCGCCTCCGTAGTGCTTGGTCAGGCCTTCCAGCCG
>PLXL01000121.1 GCA_003153215.1 Candidatus Dormiibacterota bacterium | reverse complement strand
AGCGCGTTGTTCTCTTTCGAATCGGGCAGGAGGCGCTGAACAACGTGCGCAAGCACGCGCGTGCTCGTTCAGTCTCAGTATCTCTGGAGGAGGTCGGTGGGGGCATCCTGCTGCGCGTTGCTGACGACGGCGTGGGCTTTACCTGCGGTCCTCGGGCGGCCAACAGTGCCCGCCACTTCGGAGTCGCCAACATGACAGAGCGCGCCGAGCAGGCCGGCGGCTGGCTCCGGATCGACCACCCGCCTAGCGGCACGGTGGTTGAGGCCTGGATACCGATCAATAGGGAGCCAGAGCTCGCACCCTAGGGCGGCGATCGGCGATCGCCTGGTTGGAGACCCTCTCGGCGGCCATCAGGATGCCGCGGGCACCAAGCACCTGGTGAAGGGGGACCACCCGGCTCCACCACGAGCGCGCGGATGGGTCGCGCTGGCCCTTGGTTACGGGGAGCGACGAGGCAGACACCGACATCCCAACATCATCTCTCACTCCGCCAATTATCAAGCCGGCTACGCATGTTACAGAACATCAGAATCCAGCCGCCCCGCACTGACCGGAGCGGGCGCCGGTCACGGTGTTGCGGGTACCCCCGTCGGTCGGCGCCGGTGTGTTGCCGCTGCAAGCGAGCGTCCCGGTGATGTGGTTGCCCTCGATGACCGTGGGGCCTCCGACGTTGCCGGTCACTGAGACCGCCCCGGTCACGGTGCTGCCCCCCAGGACCACCGGCCCGGTGCTGCCGCTCAGCGACACAGCGCCGGTCTGGGTGTTCCCGGCGCAGGCGGCACCGTCATATGCCGGCACTGGCCAGGTCGGCCTGCAGCTTGCGGGCCTCGTGCACGGGGGTGGCTTCGGGTAGGGTGACGAGCAGAATCCGGGTGCGGTCGGGATCAGCGAGCGTGTCGAGCAGCGTCGATGCGGCTTCCGGCAGGGCTCCCGTCTGCGGCGTGACCTGGCGCGCGAAGCTGCGTGAGGAGTCCAGGAGCAGCAGCGTGTGACCGGTGGGCGCGGTGTCGATGCCCACGTAGCAGCCGGAGGTCGCGGCCACGGCGCGGGCAAACGCGTAGAAGACGGCGACCTCTTCCATGCAGGGCGATCGCAAGTCCTCGTCGAGCAGCGCGTACGCATGCGCGTCGAGCTCCCGGCCGGCGTCGACGAGAACGCCCGCCGTGTAGGCAGCGGTCTCGGCGGGGGTGACGGTCAGGTTGCTGGGCGGATTCGGCAGCACCCCGGCCACATGGGCGGCGGGGTCGGTGGTAGTCAAGATGGCGCGATGGCCGCGGATAGCCAACGAGACCGCGACCGCGGCGGCGACCGTGATCTTGCAGAGGCCGCCCTTGCCCATCGCCATCACAACTCCGCGAGCCCCGGCTGCGATCTGCTCGACCAGCGAGGGTAAGGGGAAGGCGGCATCTCGGCCGCGAACCGCCATCCCGTTTGGTCGATGGCACCGGTCCTCAGGGCTCTCGGAGCCAAGTGAATCACTATGCACGCTGGGTTTGGCCCGTTCAGCTTGGGTTCATCTTAGAGCCCCACTCTTCAGTGCACGAATCAGGCTGATGGGCCGCAACGCTCACCAGCGGAAGTGATACGCGCCTTGCACCCGCTTGCAGGGCCAAGCCACGTCCACACAGGGCTGAGATGGAGATTGTCCGCAACCTCTGGCAGCGCAAGCTGCGCTCCGTCCTGACCATAAGCGGCATCCTGATGGGCATCTTCGCCCTCACCACCATGGGATCCATGGCACAGCACTTCAACGTTCTTCTTCAAGGCGGGATCACTTACTACGGCAACAGTGTGCAGGTGGCCGATGAGAACGGAGGCACGTTCACGAGCGGCTGCATGTCGCTGTCCACTCTAGACGAGATTCGGGGCGTCGACGGAGTGGCCGCCGCGTTCCCCACGGTCGGGGTCGTGGCCAAGCCCGGATCGTCCGACGTGGTGACGTTTGGCATCCCTGACTACATCACGAACTACGCTCCGGGATCCGGTCATTACTCGGCCTTCAAGATGTCGCTCGCTCGGGGTACGTGGGTGACCGACGCGTCCCGCAACCAGGTCGACCTGGGGTCGGCCTTCGCGGCAGAGTTCAAGAAGCAGGTGGGCGACACCATCGAACTGCCGGTGCGCCCGGGCGATGCCAAGTCGGACTTCGTCATTCACCGGTTCACCGTGGTCGGGCTGATCAACCGTACGCTGACCGCGCCCGACAACGGCGCGTTCGTCAGCACTCACGATGCCCAGACCCTCCAGGGAGAGAGCATGCCGGCAGCACTCCGGAGCCAGGTCGATCCCTACCAGCTCGTCTCCGGGGTGGTGGCGTACGGGAGGCCCGGGGTGAACCTGGACGCCCTGGCCGACCGGATCACCCGCGAGGTACCGACGGCCAAAGCTGCCAAGCCCAGCACGCTGGTCCAGAGCTTCAAGGCGGGGGGAGCGGTGTTCACATTCATCACCACAGCGGCGGCGGTTCTGGCGCTGATCATCGGTGGCCTCTCCGTCGTCAACACCATGATCATGTCAGTGACCGAGCGGGTCCGCGAGATCGGGCTCAAGAAGGCGATCGGCGCCAAGACCCACCACATCCTCACCGAGTTCCTCGCCGAGGCCAGCCTGATGGGGCTGATCGGCGGGGCGCTCGGGTTCCTCCTCGGAGCGGCGCTGACCGTGGCCCTCGATGCCGGAGACCCGAGCGGCGGCCTGTTCCTGGTGACTCCCCACCTGGCGGTTCTCTCCCTTGGCTTCGCCATCGCCCTGGGGGCAGGCGCCGGTCTCATGCCCGCGATCCGTGCCGCCCGGATGGACCCCGTGACCGCGCTGCGGTCCCAGTAGGAGGACGGACTATGCCCGCGATGCGGGTGGAAGGTCTGACCAAGCACTACGGCGAGCCTCCCCACCAGGTGAGGGCGCTGGCCGGCGTCGACCTCCAAATCGACCAGGGAGAGTTTGTCGCCATCGTGGGTCGTTCCGGAAGTGGGAAGACCACCATGCTGGACTGTGTCGGGCTGCTGATGCGGCCGACGGCCGGACGCGTGCTCCTCGACGGGGTCGACACCGGAACTCTGAACGAGCGCGAGCGTGCCGAGCTCCGGAGTCACCGTATCGGCTTCATATTCCAGGAGTTCAACCTCCTCCCCACCATGACCGCGATGGATAACATCCTGCTGCCGCTGCGCTACTCGGGCGGCGATCGCAAGGCCGCGCGGACCCGTGCCGAGGCCCTCCTCAACGAGGTCGGCCTCGCTGATCGGTCCCACCATCACCCGACGGAGCTCTCCGGTGGCGAGCAGCAGCGGATTGCCATCGCTCGCTCGCTTATCAATCAGCCGACCCTCGTGCTCGGCGACGAGCCCATGGGCGAGGTCGACACGGAGACCGCGAGCATGCTTCTTGGCCTGATGCGACGCATCAACGGCGAGAGCCAAGTCTCCTTCCTGATCGTGACCCACGACCTCGAGCTGGCGTCACGCACAGATCGGATCATCCGCCTGCGTGACGGGCACCTTATCGACGACGAGAGGCTGGCGCCCGAAGCCGTCACGTGGGTGACCCAGGCCGGGGTCCGTCGGTGACAAGGCTCGGTCATGCCTGTCGCTGCGCGCGTGGAGCGCCCACAGACTGCTGCGATCCACGTTCGCCTGATCGCCCTGGCAAGCTTCCTCGAGGTCAAGACCCTTCAGTCGCGGCATCCGGCGAAGGGTCATCGACAGCGGTTTCAAGGTCGGTCCAGGGACCCTGCGGTGGCGGGTGGTGATTGATCGGGCCCTCGGGGGGGCTGCGGGTTCGCGACGCAGCCGGTGGCTTCTCGAGGCGCTGATCGCTGGTGCCGCGGCCGGCGGCGTCCTCGCCGCCGCCGGGCAGCCGGGTGCCGCTCACTGGGTGTGGGGCGGCACCACCATCGCCGGGTCTCTCCCGGTGACCGCCGACCTCGCCCGCAGCGTACTGCGTCGACGCCCGGGGGTCGACCTGCTCGCGCTCATTGCGATGCTCGGATGCCTCGGCCTCGGCGAGCTGCTAGCGGGAGCGGTGATCGCCGTCATGCTGGCCAGCGGTCGCGCCCTCGAGGCGTATGCAGAATCGCGAGCTCAGCGCGAGCTGACCGCGTTGCTGCAGCGGAATCCCCAGGTGGCACACCGGGTCACGCCAACCGGCACTGTCGACGTGGCCGTCACCGAACTACTGGCTGGCGAGAGGCTCCTCATCAAGCCGAGCGAGGTTGTCCCGGTGGATGGACGCGTGACCGGCAACTCGGCGCTCGTCGACGAGTCCGCCCTCACCGGGGAGGCCCGGCCGGTGCTGCGCGAGGCGGGTGACCAGGTGAGGAGCGGGGTTGTCAACGCGGGTGGCCCATTTCGTCTTCTAAGCAGCGTCACGGCCGAGCAGAGCACCTACGCGGGGATCCTGCGACTGGTGCGCAGCGCGGCGGGCTCGAGGGCCCCTTTCGTCCGCCTCGCCGATCGCTACGCCCTGGCCTTCGTGCCCTTTGCGCTCCTCATCGCGGCGATCGCCTGGGGCATGTCTGGCAACCCGGTGCGAGCGCTCGCCGTGATTGTCGTCGCCACTCCCTGTCCCCTCATCCTCGCCGCCCCGGTGGCGATCGTCGCCGGGATGTCGCGCGCCGCACGTCATGGTGTCGTGATCAAGGACGGTGGCGCCCTCGAAGCCCTCGCCCGCGCCCGCGTGCTGATATTCGACAAGACCGGGACCCTGACCGCGGGTCACGCCACCGTGGCCGGCATCAAGGTCGAGCCTGGTTGGAGCCCTGACCAGCTGCTCGGACTCGCCGCGTCGCTCGACCAGGCGTCGACCCACCCTCTCGCGGCAGCCCTGGTTCGCGCAGCTCGTCGCCGAGGGCTGGACCTTACCCCGCCGTCAGGGACGGACGAGGTGCCCGGGAGCGGCATCTCCGGTCAGGTGAATGGACGCAAGGTCCGCCTGGGCCGGCTCCAGTGGGTGGCGGGCCCGGGGCCGCCACCGGAGTGGAGCCTTCGACTGCGGCGCCGCGCTTCCAGCGAAGGACGGTCGGCGGTCTTCGTGGGGGTGGACAACGGAATCGCGGGCGCCATCGTCTTGGACGACCCGATTCGTGCCGACTCGGCACGGACCATCCGCTCCCTGCGTGCCGCGGGAATCCAGCGCGTGGTCATGGCCTCGGGGGATCAGCGCGTTGTCGCCGATACCGTCGGTGCTGCCCTGGGCGTCGACGAGGTCATCGCTGAATGCACGCCGGCACGCAAAGTCGATGCCGTGCTCGCCGAGAGGGTTCGGGGCATGGTGATCATGGTCGGCGACGGGATCAACGACGCCCCGGCCCTGGCCGCGGCCGACGTCGGGGTGGCCATGGGCGCCCGCGGCTCCACGGCAACCTCGGAGACGGCCGACGTGGTTCTGGTCGTCGACCGCCTCGAGCGTCTCGTCTACGCGCTTCACGCCTCGCAGCGCAGCCGGCGCGTCGCCCTCGAGAGCGTCCTCGCGGGGATGGGGCTGTCAATTCTGGCCATGGCGGCCGCCGCCGCAGGCCTGCTCCCACCGTTGGCCGGAGCCATTCTTCAGGAGGCGATCGACGTGGCCGTTATTCTGAACGCCCTTCGCGCCCATGCGGGCGGCCGCGCCCAGTCCGCGGTCTCCCCCGCCGCGCTGGCGCTGAGCCGAGAGCTGCAGCGGGATCACGACGCCCTGCTCTCGGGGGTCGACGAGCTGCGCAGTCTTGCCGACCGGCTTGATCACCTGCCGCCGCCAGACGCCATGACCCAGCTGTACGCCGTCCACGCCTTCCTCGCCTCGGAGATACTCCCCCACGAAACGCGGGAGGAGCGGTCCTTCTATCCCCTGGTGGCGGCACGAATCGGCGGCGATGACCCGGTGGCCACCATGGTGCGCGAACACGTGGAGATCGGACGTCTCACCCGGCTCCTGGGCCATGCCATCGACGATGTCGGGGAGGCCGGCCCCGGCGGACACGATCTCCCTGAGCTTCGCCGGCTGCTCTACGGGCTGCACACGGTACTGCGTCTCCATTTCGCCCAGGAAGACGAGGCCTACCTCTCTCTGATGGACCAGGAAGAGGCCGATCGCCACGAAACGAACCACGCAGGGCGGACATCGCTATCGAAGATTGGCCCGCCCGCCCTACCAATCCGCTAGCTGGAGGATCAAGCCATGGAGGCGGACGACGTCCTCAACCGCGTTGGCGAAGTCGCCACGGTTCGCCAGGTGTTCGGCGAGCCATACGAGATGGAGGGCGTCCGGGTGGTTCGGGTCGCACGGCTACGGGGTGGCGAGTGTCGCGGCACAGGCATGTCGAATGATTCTGAGAGAGGCGGCCGTTGCGGGGATGGCGCTCTTGGCGTCGATGCCCGGCTTCTCGGTGCCGACGTGATCCGGGATGGCAGGGTGAGATGGCAGCCCGCCCTGAGCGCAGACCGCATCGTACTCCAGGGTCAGCCCGTAGCGGTGGTCGTCGCCCTGCTCGTGACGCATCGTGTTCGGGCTCACCGACAAGCGCTCCCCAACACCATTGCCCCGGTGACCGCCGAACCGAGAAGGTCACAGATCGTGAGGCGGGCACACATCCGTCGAGGACGCACCGTATCCCCGGCGTTCGGTGAGCAGCACGGCACTACCTGCGGACCGCCGAATCGCCCCTCGCGCGCGCGGGAATCAGGCTGCGCAGATGACCCAGCTCATTCACCAGTACGGATACCTGGCTGTCCTGATGCTGGTGGGACTGGAATCGCTGGGCACTCCCCTGCCCGGGGAGACCGCCCTGATCGGCGCGGCCCTTTATGCCGGGTCGACCCACAACCTCGGCATCGCCGGGGTCATCCTTGCCGCCGTTGCCGGCGCTTTCCTCGGCGATAACGCCGGCTATCTCATCGGCCATTGGGGGGGGTATCGGCTCCTGGTCCGCTACGGCCGCTACGTCCGGCTTGACCAGGCGAAGGTGAAGGTGGCCCGGTACCTCTTCCTGCGCCGCGGCGGGCTCGTGGTCTTCTTTGGCCGTTTCATCTCCATCCTCCGCGCGTACGCCGCCTTCCTGGCCGGCGCCAGCCGGATGCCCTGGCCCCGGTTCCTCATCTACAACGCCGCCGGCGGTATCGTCTGGGCGTCCTCCTACGGCATTGCAGCGTATCTCCTCGGCAAGGGGATGGATCAGCTCAGCCGACCGCTGGCCATCATCTTCGGCGTCGCCGGCGTCACCGTCACGGTGGTCGCGGCGCTCGTCATCCACCGCAACGAGCGCCGCCTCGAGGCGCTGGCGGAGCGCGCCTTGCCCGGTCCGCTGGAAGGCTATCCTGGCGGTCGTCCGCTGTAGGAGAGCGCGAAGGGTCATGATCTTCCCGGGTCGAACCGTGCAGCCGACCGGGTGTCCGCGGCACCCGCCCAGACGGCGGAAACGCTTCTCACAGAGCTCGCCCGTCACCCTGGAGACTTCAGCGGTGATGCCTCACTCTTCCAGGAGGTCCCCTCGCCCGTCGCTGGCTCGATCGCTCCGCATCTCCCGGGTTCCCAACGGCAAGGTGGCGCGAGCGATGAGGGCGCTCGGCGTAATGGGCAGCTGTGCCGGCGAGCAACCGCTCAGCCGCGCCGCCGGAAGGTAACAGCCTCCCCCAGCGCGAGGTCAGCCTCCTGGGTAGGTCCCCAGGGTTACCGTCACCGCGGCGGTCGAGCCATCCGGGCGGCTTATCCCCACGCTGACGCTTTGCCCAGGCTGAAGACCAGCGAGGACGGAGGTGAGCTCACCCGGGGTCCTCACCTGCGCGCCACCGAGAGAGGTGATGACGTCCCCCGCGGTCAGCCCGGCGTTCGCCGCCGGCCCGCCGGAGACCACCCCCGTGATCACCGCCCCCTGCCCGGAGCTGGCGCCCACTTGGACACCGAGGTAGGCGCGGTGCGAGTTGACGACGTGGCCGCTCTGGACGATCTGGGTGGCGAGATCCTTCACGGTGTTGCTGGGGATGGCGAAGCCGATGCCGGGCGCGGTGCCGCCGAGCTGGGGATCGCTAGCCGCCAGCGTCGGGATACCGACCACGTCTCCGGTCAGATCGACCAGGGCCCCGCCGCTGTTGCCCGGATTGATGGCGGCGCTGGTCTGGATGACGGACGGCAGCATGGAACCGTTGCTCTCGGACACACCCGTGCGAAAGGCGCTGATGATGCCCTCGGTCACGCTCGAGCGCAACCCCAGAGGATTCCCGATGGCCAGCACCACATCGCCGACCTGGAGTTTCGCCGAGTCTGCGAACACCGCTGGCGACAGGCCTTCACCGTTACCCTGGACTCGGATGACGGCCAGATCATTCGGCGTGTACGCATCGAGAAGCGTGGCCGAGTCGGTCTTCCCATCAGCGAACGTGACTGTGAAGGTCGTCGCATCTGCGACGACGTGGGCGTTGGTGACGATGTCGCCCTGGCGGTCGAAGACGATCCCAGAGCCGAGCCCCTGCGAGTCCTGGATCTGGACCACCGAGGGGCTGATGCGCTGAACCACGGCCACGAAGTCGTTCTGCAGCGCCTCAGCAGGGTCGCCCACGCTGGAGGGGATCGGTGCCGAGGCGCCACCCGGAGTCAGTGTGGCGTTACTGCCACTGCCGGCGCAGGCAGCCGTGGCTACGGCGAGAACGATCGGGAGAAGGGACACAAAGATCGGCTGGTGCCTTGCGTATGCCGTGCTGACTCGGGTCATGCTGTGGTCGCCTTGAAGGAGCCGATCAGGAACTCCTGTGGTCTGATGCGGTCGGGGCAGCTAGGGACCGCTGGCGATGGCCGCTCGCTGCCGGGTTCGCCATTCCACCAGGGTAAGGACGCCGCCTGAAACCAAGCTGAACTCCTTTCACGGTTCTCCGCGTCCCCGCGCGGGCCCGCTCAGCATTCAGGTTGGTTTCATCTGGGGGCGGCAGGATGGAGGCTGGGCCTGAGAGCGCAGAGCGCAGCTGAACAAAGCAGGACTCTCGAGGGGGCGCGATGGCACGGTACTCGATCGAGGCCGAGCAAGCCGAATCCAGATCTCGGAGCCGGCTCCGGCCCATGGCTCAGAGTGGCATGGACGGCTGGCGTGAGGCATCAGTGCTCATCGTCGAGGACAGCCCTGAGCTTCGCTCGTTGTTGACTCTGCTCGTTGCCGGCGCCGGCGTTCGGGTGCGCGCAGCGCGGGACGGGGCCGAGGGGCTGCAGCTCTTCCGGCAGTTCATGCCGAACGTGGTGGTCACCGACGTCACCATGCCTCGCCTCGATGGACTCACGCTCTGCCGGAGCATACGAGGGGAGGAAGGAGGCGCCCCGACGCCGATCATCCTCTTCACCGGCCGTGACCGCGACGCCGATGTCGAGGCCGCCCTTGCCCTCGGCAGCGTCATATACGTGCGGAAGCGGGACGGGGTCAACGCGGTGATCGAGGCAGTGACGCGCCTTCTGCCACGGGCGAGCCCAGCCATCGACGCCGCCGACGTCCTTTCTGGATGCACACCATGGACCTCTTTCACCGGTCTGGCCGGCCCAGCCCGGAGGCCGCCATGAGCACGGCCCGACCCATTTTCACCACACGGCTGCTGCAGCGACGCTGGGCTCATTTGCTGGAAGAGTGGGCGCCCGAGCGTTGCACCCTCGCTACAGCCGCTAGCATCCTTGTGGTCGACCCCACCCGCCTGGGGCGAGCCATATCCTCGGGCCTCGGGGGTCACGACCTGACGTCGACCGCGGTGCTATCG
>PLXL01000095.1:4392-9130 GCA_003153215.1 Candidatus Dormiibacterota bacterium | reverse complement strand
GAATGGCCGCCGTCTTCTGGCCGGGCTTTGACCAGACAACCCCGTCAACGCCCGGTGTCTTCTTGCCGCGGTTCTCCGTTACCCGTTTCACAGCAAGCGCTTTGCCGCTCCACGAGTGGGTCAGCAAGCGTTGCAGAGCACGCACCCTGTTCCCTTTGCCTTCCCGTGTTGCCTTCACGATACGCACCTGGAGGCGGCGCACGTTACGATCAGCCTGGCGCCAGTCGATCCTGTGCCAGTCATCTTCTCCATGGGGGGCTGCACCAGCACGGGGAGCATGGCTCGTCGTCGACGAGCCTGCCGTAGCCCTTGCCGTCATCTGCTTGCCTCCTTTGCCGCTTTACCACGCTCTCTCGTGACGAGAGACCTCGCAGAAGTCAGCCCGCTTTGGCGTCGGGCACCAGCCCGTATCCGCCCCATTACAGGGCGGCCTTCGCTTGCTCTGCGATCCCATACCCGCACCCCCATGGGCTCACCTCACGGCTCGCTTTCCCTCGATGGGGGGGGTACGGGCTTACCACGTTCCGCACATGCTCCTTGATGGGTTAGGCCCCGCCTATTCACCGGCGACCGTATGGTCTGCGGCAGTCGTCACGTCGCTCCTGCTCCCGGTCGCGCACCTTTTGGTTCAAGCCTATCAGCGCCTTGGGCTTGCTCTGGTTGACGATGAGTTCTCGGCGATTCACATGTGTTGGCCATACCATCAACCCAATCCCCCGACCACCCTGACGCTGGCAGTCCCGACCTTGCCTCACGGCTTGGTCGCCACAGTTCCGGGTGAGGGGACCTTGTCCCGGGGGCTTCAGACCGCGGAATTGCTCCCGCCGCATGCCCCGGTAGGGTCAGGGGGCAGAACCCCTGGTCAAATCTCTACACGAACCCTCCTATGTGCCGTGTTGTCTGACAGAAGCACGCGCGACCTCGTGTCGCACACGTGTCACCAGCCGCAAAGTAGTTCCCGAAACCACCTTTTCGGAACGGTGGGAAGTCTCCCAGCCGCGGGTCTTCTCTGCCAGTTTCGTGCACCTTCACAGGACCGCCCCAGGGCCGGTAGACGGGATGCGGCCACAGCTCTGCGATGGAGTTCCCCCCCTTGGCGCTGGGGAGACCTCCGTGGTCGCCCCAGCGCCTCTCCCCACGCGGCACGGCGTCGGCTCTGGCCTCGAGCGGCGAGCAGCGGCACCCGAGATGGGTCGGGTGGCGCCGGTCCCGCCCCCGCCGGCGCCGAGCAGCAGCTCTGCGAGCTGAGGGCCGAAGGCATCGCCGGCGCCCTCCAGCTTGTGCAGATAGGTGGTGGTGGTGGCGAGCGAGGCATGGTCGAGGGAGTGCTAGACATCCTCGACCGAGGCCCCTACCTCGCGGAGCAGCCGGGCGTGGCTGTGGCGCAGCGCGTGGACCGGGCGCCGGGTCGGGAGATCGGCCTGGGCGGCCGCCGGGTGATCAGCCGGGTGACGTGGCGGGGGCTCAGCGCGTCGTTGCAGAAGCGGCCGGGGAAGACGGGGCGGTCCGGCCGGGTGGAGACCTTGCAGCGGCGCGCGTACGCGAGGGTCAGGTCGCGCAGGAAGTCGCGCAGGAAGGGGAGGAGCGCCCGCTTCTCGCTCCTGCCCGGCCCAGCGCTGCAAGCCAAGCTGGCAGCCGGTGTGCTGAGAAATCGTGCATCATCGGGGCCATGACAGAAGCGGCGGCGCCCAATCGGATCGAAGCCCGTGGGCTGACCAAGCACTTTGGCTCCGTCCATGCGGTCAGCGACCTCAGTTTCAGTGTTGAACCTGGTTCGGTGACCGGATTTCTCGGCCCCAACGGCGCCGGTAAAACCACTACTCTGCGCATGATCTTGGGCTTAGCCAAACCGGATTCCGGCGAGGCGACCATCGGTGGCCGCCACTACGCCGATCTTGCTGATCCCACCCGAATGGTGGGGGCCGTGCTCGAATCCAACAGCTTCCATCCCGGGCGTACTGCGCTCAATCATCTGCGAATCTACTGCGCCGCTGCCGGTCTGCCCGACAGCCGGGCCAAGGAAGTCCTGGCCGAAGTCGGGCTTGCCGATTCCGCGGGCCGGCGGGCCGGCGGTTTCTCGCTGGGAATGAGGCAACGGTTGGCGCTGGCCACGGCGTTGCTTGGCAATCCCAGCGTCCTGGTCCTCGACGAACCCACCAATGGGCTGGATCCTGAGGGAGTGGCCTGGCTGCGGGGCTTTCTCCGCAACATCGCCGATCAGCGCCAATGTGCCGTCCTGGTTTCCAGCCATCTCCTCGCCGAAGTCGAGCAGACCGTGGACCGGATCGTGATCCTGGCCCGCGGCCGGCTTATCCGGCAGGGCACCCTTGACGAACTGCGATCTGGTGCCGCCGGGTCGGTAAGTGTCCGGGGGCCAGACCTGGTGGGTCTCCGCTCCGCCATTACCGTCATCGGACCCCACGTAACCGTGAGTGCGGCAAACGGTGAATCGCTTAACGTGACCGGTGCTACGGCTGAACAGGTTGGCCGCGCCGCGTGGTCGAGACAGCTGGAGCTCCATCAACTCGTGACCGAAAATGTGAGTCTCGAGGAGGTCTTTCTCGAGCTCACCGCCGATAAGGCGATTCGTGGCAGCGAGGTGGCTGGACTATGACACGTCTTCTCCGCGCCGAGCTGCGCAAAGTTTTCACCACCCGGCTCTGGTGGGGNNGGACTGCAACGAAGCCAGTCGCCGCCGCTGACAACTGCAGTCGCGCAGCGCACGCTGCTGGCTTCTCCGCGCGATGCGTACATATTTTCTTTGATCGTCGGCATCATCATGATCACCACCGAGTTTCGTCACTTCACCACCAGGCCAACCTTCTTGTCGCAGCCACATCGCGGCCGCGTGATCATCGCCAAGGTGGTGGTGGCGGCGCTGGTTGGTCTGATTTATGGGGTCGCAGCCACCGTTGTCGCCCTTGCCATCGCCATCCCCTGGTTAAACGCTAAGGGCATAACCTTGAATTGGGCCGGAAACGATCTGGGTCTGGTTATCCTTGCCGCAATTGCTGTGGTCACGATCTATGCCATCGTGGGTCTCGGCATCGGTTGTCTGATTCGCAATCAGATCGCGGCTGTGATCGCCAGTCTTGTCTATCTGCTGGTGATCGAATCGATAATTGGCGGATTGGGAACGCTCTGGGCATGGCTCGGAGATATCTACAAATATCTTCCCGGAGCAGCATCATCAGCCGTGACCCAAGTCGATGTGCGCAAAACCACTTTGCTGGCACCATGGGCGGGGGGACTGGTTCTCCTGGGATGGGGTATTTTGTTTGCCCTGCTGGGATGGGTGGAGGCGAGGTCCCGCGACATCCCATAGCTGGCCGCAGCGACCGGCATCGCCTAACTATGACCATGAACATCCTGTGCACAGACTTGGCCGATGAACGGGCTGGCTGATCGACCCTCCCAGCCTCGGGTGTCGTGAACCGGCCTCTCCGCCCGTGCCTGTACAGGCGTTGCTCTGCCGACGAGCGCCGGCTGGGTCGCGTCTCCCTTGGGCGCGGGATGACCGGCGTTGCTCGGATCGACTACGCAGCGACGGCGTGGGCCAAGGCCATGGTTCTGGCCGCGGTTCTCGTCGTCGCTATCGCCGTGTGTTGGGTCGTGTGCTTTGCGCTCTGGCCCGACCGCGTCCGTGCGATTCCGATGGCCATAATCGCGCTCGCAACTCTGGTTGGCGCAGTTCGGCGGTGGCGGGCATACGTGAACTTTCGACAGCTGCTTGCAGTGCAGTACGGATCTCTAATGACGGAGAAGTTGGAATAATCACGGGCGTGCGCTTCTCGGCATGCGGAGTGTCCTATGTGGTGGGCGGTGCTTGGATGTTCAGCACCGGTCTTGAGACCCTCGGCGCGGGCGTCCTCTCTCGGGGCCTCCTCGCCCTCCTGGGGGGGCTCGTGGTCGCCGGGTTCGGGCTGGCGATCTGCAGGTAAGCGCATTGGCGCGCGCCGAGGGGAAGAGCCTTGGCCGGCCTCGGCGCAGGCGGGCCGTCACCGATCACCCCAGCTGGTCGCGGGTGGTCCGTGCCATCGAGGGCGGCGACCTGACCAGAGCCGAGGCGGCCAAGGAGGCCCTGGATCGTTCCCGAAAGGGGATGCCTCAGCGGTCGCCCGCACCCACTTCGATCAGGGGAACTGAGCGAACGTTCCCGAAGGAACTCCTTCCGGAACTNNGACCAGGCAGGCTGGCGCGAGACGAATTCGTAGAGGGCCGCCGGGCGCCCCGGGCCGCCTTTGGCGACCCGCCCGGTGGCCTGCACCAGACCGCTCCGCTCCAGCTCGCGACGGAAGTTGCTCGGTTCGTAACGGACGCCGCTGATCGCCTCGAAGACGCCGCGCGCCTGGGGCATGGTGAAGCGCTCGGGAAGCAGCCCGACGCTGATGTTCGACCACCAGAGCTTGCCCCGGAGCCGGTCGACGCCGTCGCCGATGATCCCGCCGTGGTCGAGGGCCAGGGTGGGTGGGTCGTCGACCGGCCACCAGCGCGCCTGGCTCTCGTCGGCTCGAAGCACGGCCGCGTCGATCAGGGCGAGGTAGGCGACGGTGGGTATCCAGCCCCGGGGGTCGCGATGCGGATCTCCGTAGCTCTGGAGCTGCTCGAGGTAGACCGCGCCCACCCCCGTCTTCTCGGTGAGCTTGCGCTGGGCGGTCTCGGCGGGGCGCTCGTCGCGGCTCATGAAGCCGCCCGGGAGGGCCCAGGCGCCGGGGTCGGGGGGGTCATCGCGACGGAC
>PLXL01000095.1:0-4363 GCA_003153215.1 Candidatus Dormiibacterota bacterium | reverse complement strand
TTCCGCGCCTCGGCCGGCGGCGGGATGGACGGGAGTGGCTGCGGCCTCCCGTCCTCGTGCCGCCGCGCCTGGTATCCGACCCGCTGCGGCGTCCTCGGGCAGTCGAGCGAGGGCGCCGCGTAGCCGGCAAAGGTGCCCCCCTGCCGGCGCCCCGTGAGAGCGCGCTGCCGGAGTGTGAGCCGGAAGGCCCAGCGAACCTGATTGAGCAGGAGAACGGAGGTGGCTCCGATGGCGGTGACCAGAGGCAGGACGGCCAGGCTGGCGCCGTAGGCGAGGGCGATGGTGGTGAGCACGATCGCGCACGACTCGATGAGAAGGACGCCGAACCGCGCGACCCGCCGCCGGTCGGCGAGGCGGTAGACGAGATCCAGCTCCACCATGGAGACTGCGGCGACGACGATCAGGACGGTGCCGCGGTCCAGACCGCCGAGGGGCAGCCTCACAGCATGGGCGGTGTCGAGCGTGAGGACCACGGAGGGGAGCTGTGCCGGGAGCAGGCTGACGAAGAGGATCACGCTGAGGATGCGCACCACCAGGAACGTCTGGCAGGCGGCGATGGCCGTGCCCACCCGGCGCTCGATGGCCGCGGCTTGACGGTGCCCTCCCTCGATGGTCGCCGTGTTGCCGAACTCGGAACCGGGCGCGTAAGTCATACGCGAGTCACGTTAGCCAGGTCAATCGTCACCCCCTGTTGCGGGCCCGTAACAGGCGGGATACAGCGCACCGAACGACGGCGCTGGCCACCGGTCCGGCGCGAAACCGGCCTCTGGAGATCCGGGGTTCCCCGAATGCCGCCCTGCCAGACGGCCTCCCGGACTGCCATGATCGCTACCGCGGATGCCACAGGGGATGACGTGGATCCTTCCGAACCCACCTTTAGCCCGGAACAGGCCGAGGCGCACCGACACCTCCTCCAGTTCCTACGCGGGCTGAACAAGCTCGACGCTGCGCTGGGACGCTGGCGGCCGGACTACGGTCGCCTGCGGGCGGCCTCGGCGGCCGCCGCCCCACCGGCGAGCGCAGCCGACATCGTCGAGGCACACGGGCTCTATGCGGATGGCCTCCGCTATTTCGTCGATCGCGCGGGGATCGCCCGGACGCTCAGGATGGCCGCCGCAAGCGACATCGCCGCCGCCATCGAGGACTCGATCATCAGGTTCGGGACGCCGATCGCCCCGGTCGAGTGGCTGGTCTCGGCCGAGGCTCGGATCGATCTCCAGCCGCCGGGCGGGCAGCCACCGGGCGCTCCGATGTCCGAGGCGGACGTCCTGGCGGCCGGCGGGCGTGTCGCCCTCAGCCCGTGGGACGCGGAGCGCTCCACCCCCACCCCGCCTGCGGGCAAGGGCGCGCAGGCCCGCCCGACCCCGCCGCAACCGCCCCCAGCGCCGGCTCGACAATCGGCCGCGCCGCCGGCCCGGCGAGGCTCCGCGGCCGGCGAACCTCCGGCGCAGCCGCACCGCGGGAGGGGACTGGCGGTCGGAGTGGGGCTGGTCGCGCTGCTGGTGATGGTCATCCTGGTGGCACTCGTCGTCTTCGCCGCCAAGGCCTTTCTCGGCCCGGGCCCGACGGCGCCAAGCGCCGTGGCGCCGCCGACCGAGGCCACGCTGCCCGCCTCCGAGCTGCCCACCGCTTCACCGGCGGACGTCCTCGCTCCCGTCGCGGCGTGCACCTCGATCCCGTCCGGGCACCTGCCCACCGGGCTGGCCCTCGTCTCCACCTCGAGCGGCATCGGCACCGACCCCGTGGTCGGGTACTCCAACCCCTTCATCACCATCCAGATGAGCGGCACCGTCCAGTCCGCCACTCCGGTATTCAGCCTGATCGCGGCGGTCCTTCCCTTCGGTTCGTCGGCGCCCCCCAGTGCGACAGCAACCCCCAGTGCGACGGCGTCCGCGACCAGTGGGCCGGTCAACCGCGCCGGCACCCTTCAGCTGATCGCGTACTGGAGCGGGATCCAGTGGCACGGAGGGCTCCGGAGCTGGTCGGGGTCGGCCTGGTCCCTCTCGGTCGACGCCGCCTCCGGGGTCGACGTCGTCCAGAACGGAGCCTCGGTCACCCTCTACTGGGAGGGGCTCGCCGCGGGTGACAAGTACGGCGTGATCGTCGCCAGCTCAACTGGCTGTGCCGACCTGGGGTTGAGCTCCACGCTGGTCCCCGACCAGACGTACGGCGCGACGCCGACGCCCTGAGCCGCCTGATCTAGCTGGCGGGGATGGCCCGCGCCTGCGGTGTCCAGGCCCAGACGCCCTCGGCGCCGCGAAACATGGGCAGCTCCTCGGCGGGACGCGCCCCGCTGAAGAGGAACCCCTGCCCGCCGTGGCAGCCAAGATCACGGAGGATCGCGGCTTGCGCCGCCGTCTCGACGCCCTTGCCGACGCAGAGCCAGCCCGCCGCGCGGACCTGGGCGGCGATCCCCGCCACTCGCGCCCTCCGTTCGGCGTCGGTCTCGATGCCGTCGAGCAGCCCCATCCGGAGCTTGACCATGCGGAGTGGGAGGTTGCGCACTGCGTCGGTCATCTGACCGTCGTAGTCGTCGGCGACCAGGGTGACCCCGAGAGAGGCGAGGTCGCGGAGGATGCTCCGCGCCGAGAGCGGGTCGCGAGCGAGCAGCTTGAGGGGGATCTCGAGGATCAGTCGGCTCGGCGCAAGGCCGACCTCGGCGAGGATGTGGCCGACGCTCGCCACCAGGTTGGGCAGGAAGTACTCCTGCTGGGACAGGTTGACCGAGAGCGCAGGCGCCGCCTCGCCCGCGGTGGCCCACCTCACCGCCTCGGCGGCGGCCTCCTGGAGGATGGTCTGGCCGATCCGCGTCATCAGACCGCTGCGCTGGGCGGCCTCGACGAAGCTGGCGGCGTCGAAGAGACCGACCTGGGCCCGCTGCCATCTCATCAGGGCTTCGAACGAGGTGAGGGCCCGGGTCTGCAACTCGACCACCGGCTGGTAGAAGACCCGGAACTCGTGGTCGTCGACGGCATGGCGGAGCGCGATCTCGGTCTGGCGCTGAGCGGTGACGCGGGCCTGGAGCGCGGCGTCGGCCAGCTCGTAGGCTGCACGGCCTCGGTTGCTGAGGCGGGCCAGCGCGCCCCGGGCCTGCTCGAGAAGGGAGGCCGCTGTGACACCGGCCTCGCCCACCCGCCGGCTGCGCGCGGCGATGCCGATGGCGATCGTCACCGGCACGCTCTCCTCGGTGACGACGATCGGTTCCCGGCAGGCACGGAGCAGGCGGTCGGCGAGCGCCGCGATGGCCAGCTCGTCGTCGTCACGGCGGGCGATCACGAGGCTGCGATCCGCCGCCCTGGCCATGGTGTCGCTCGGCCGGAGCACCGGCCGCAACCGGATGGCGAGCGCGAGCATCAGCGCGTCCACGTCACCGTGGGCGTAGTGGCTGGCGAGCGTCTCCAGGTTGTTGATGGCAAGCACGAGGACGGACAGCGGCCACTCCTCTTCCAGCAGCCCGAGAAGGTCTGCCTCGCTCTGGACGGCGATGGCGTCGCCGACTGCGCGAGCCCGAGCCCGCTGGTCGGCAGCGGCGAGCACAGCCTCTCCGGCCGACTTCCAGTCCTGGGCGAGGTTGATGATCCCGTCGGCACCGGCGTGGGCGGCCACCTCCTCGCGCGCCTCTCCCGCCTGGTCGTCGAGGACCATCAGGGCGGCGTCCGGACAAGCCAGCCGCACCACGGCGACGGCGTCGTGCAGGGCCAGCAGCGAGAGCCCGCTCCGGCAGAGGACGACCGCCCGCGTCCTTCCCGACGCGGTCAGAGCCGCCAGGTCCTCGGCCCGGGTGACCTCCCGGACGCGGAGGAGGGTGCCCGCGGTCAGCCGCTGGCGGACCGGGGCGGAGGCGGGGTCATCGTCCCGGACCACGACCACCTCGTCATCGACGGGCGCCACCTCGTCGATGTTGGCCTGAGCGAGCTTGCCGATCAAACCGCTCCCGCTTCCCCGGGATGTGGCCTTCCAGGTCATGGTTCCTTGATCCACCCCTGACATCTCGGCGAGGTGCTGGGCGCCGGCGGGCACGTGCTGCCCGCTGCGGAGGCGCCGCCAGCCAATGTTGGGCACTGGCAGGCGGCGGGAAGAGCGCCGTCGACAGGGAGTGACACCGCCGATTGGCCCTGTCACATTCGCGTTGCAATGGGGTCAGGGGCACGCGGAGTGCCCGACGACCTCGCCGCCTGCCGACCTTCGGCCCTGGCCGCTGGGGACCGGGCAGCGGCAGGATCGAGCCGCCGGGCGTGAACCCGGCCGTGCCCCATCGTGAATCTGCGCCCCCGTCGGTGCAGCGAGGTAGCACCGTGGCCCGACCCTCCAAGAAGCGGCGGCAGGAACTGGCCGCAAGACTTCGAGGGGGTCGAGGTCAAAG
>PLXL01000042.1:333-6308 GCA_003153215.1 Candidatus Dormiibacterota bacterium | reverse complement strand
ACCTGCGCGGCCGGGTCGTCCGGCGGCTGGAAGAAACCGACCAGCGCTGAGCGCGCACCGGTCCACGCCACGGTCACCAGCGCGTAATCGGAGCCCAGCTCACCGAGCCGGCTGTCCCGGGGATCGGCGAGGCGGAGGCGGTACCTGGTCACCAGCCCCAGGGCGACGACCCGTGCCAGCGCCGGGGGCTGGGGGGGCAGCCCTCCCTCGTCAGACCAGGTGTTCTCCGTCACCGGGCCAGTCTATCGGCGTGGAGGGGGGAGGCCGACCGGCGGAGGTGAGCGGACCGCCCCGCAGGCCCGGGGGCCGTTCGCGCTATTGTCCACCGGCGATGAGCCGCCGCCCCTCGTTGCCGCCGGTCCTGCCGTGAGCTCGGACCAGCACCTCAGCCTCGGTGCCCTCTACCGCGAGATGCGCGCCGGTCTGGGTGACGCCGGGCGGGTGCGGGTGACCGTGGAGTTTCAGGAGCGGACGGTCGCGGCGCCGGCCGGCGAGCAGGGTGCCGGCGAGCCGGTCAGCCTGGAGACGTTTGTCGAGTACGAGGATCGGGTGCTCGACCGCGCTCAGGTTGCCCTGTACGGGCCCGACCCGCCGATGCGCTTCCTGGTCGCGCGCCACGGCTCCGCCTACGCCTACAGCCTCGACGGGGGGGGGCGCTGGGGGCGCCTGGCCGCCCATCCCCGGATCTTCGATCTGGAGGAGTTCGAGGCCGAGCTGGGGCAGATCGTCGTCGAGGACGCGACCTACGACGTGCTCGACGGCAGCCGCGATCTGCAGGGACCGGCAGGATCGTGGGCGGTGCCGGGCGCCGGATACGCGCCGGCGCCGGAGCGGTTCGTCGATGCGCTCGACGTCAGCATGGACCGCGGAGCCTTCCTTCGCCTTCTGCGGATCTTCTCGGCGGACGTCGCCGATGATCCCGACGCGCCCGCGCTCAACGCCTTCTCGGTGAGCATGCAGGCCGCAGGCGACGTCTCGCTCCAGTATTGGTGGTCGCTGAGCGACACCGTCTCCGAGGCTGACGACATTCCCCTCAAGATCCGCTGCAGCGTCTCGATCCGGGTCGCCGCCCTCGGGGCGGTGGAGGCCGATGCCGTTCGCCTCGATCAGGGCCTGCCGGACGTCGCCGACCTCGACGGGGTGTGGGCGATCCTCCGCCACGGTGCCCCCGATGCACCCGGGGATGGGGACGGGCCGGAGGTCGGCTAGGTCCCCGGGCTTGGTGTGGGGGTCGGGGTAGGCCCGGGCGTCGGGGTGGGCCCGGGCGTCGGGGTGGGCAGCAGCGGCTGCGTGAAGCTGACGCCCGGGGTCGTCGGGGGCCCGATGCAGTTCGGCTTGCAGATCGGGACGCCGGCGCCCATCGCGCTGTCCGGACCGGTGCCGGGGAGATACCACGTGCCGTTCGCCTCGTACACGTCGGAGGGCTGCTGGTACCAGACCACCGGGGTGTTGGCGGTCGCGCCCTCCATGTAGGCCTGCCAGATCGGCGCTGCCCCGGTCACACCACTGGTGACGCCGGGGGTCAGCCCGTACGCGGGGCTCTCGCCCTTGGGGTCGCCCACCCACACCGCCGAGAGGATGGTTGGAGTCCAGCCCACCGTCCAGTTGTCGTAGTTGTCGTATCCGGACCCGCTGGTGCCGGTCTTGGCGCTGACCGGGCGACCCGGCAGGCTGAGCTTCTGGTAGCTGCCGAACGCCGCCAGCCGGTAGGTGGCCTGGCTCAGGGTCTCGTCCATGATGTAGGCGACGTTCTCCGGCACCACCCGCTGGGCGTTGGCGGCGGCGTTGTAGGTCCAGACCGGGGCGCCGCTCGCCGCATCGGTGATCTTCACGACCGGAGCCGGGGCGTGGTGGACGCCGAGGTCGGCAATGGTGGCGGCGCCGTCGGCGAGGTCGAGAGGGCTGACCGGGAAGGTCCCCAGGGTGAATGAGTACTCGGCGGCCAATGGGAAGTTGGACCCCTGCAGCAGGCTGACCCCCGCGTCGACGGCCAGGTTGGCGATGGGGAGCACGCCCAGCGCGTATTCGGTCCTGACCGCCGGCAGGTTCAGCGAGTTGCCCAAGCAGTACTCCATCTCGCAGAAGCCGTAACCGGCGGATAAGCCCTCATAGTCCTTGGGCGTCCACCCGTTGATGGTCATCGTCTCGTCTGAGATCTGCGTCGTCATGGTGTACTGCCGTGAGGCGATCGCGTCCGTGTACGTGAAGAGCTTCATGGTGGAGCCCGGCTGGCGCTCCCCGATCGCCAGGTTGTCCTGGCCGTAGACCGTGCTGCTGTAGTTGGCGCTGCCGGTCATGGCCAGCACCGCCCCTGTCTGCGGGTCGAGGCTCACCAGCGCTCCGTCACCATAGGCCCCGCCCTGCACGAACCAGCCCGGGTTGGAGGTGATCACGCTGTGCACCGTCGCATCGCCCAGCGCCTGGTCCTGGAGGTTGAGCGTCGTGTGGATGTCGTAGCCGCCGGGGTCCTTGAACCCGTCTCCATTGAAGAGGCTGGGGAGGTAGTAGCCGGTGAGGTAGTTGAGGAAGCTGGAGGTGTTGGCCCCGTCGATGGTGGTCGGGGGGAGGTACTCCCTCCACGTGTAGTACTTGAGCGGCTCGGCCGACGCCGCGTTGGCCTGGGCCTGGGTGATGCTCCCCGTCGTCACCATCGCCTGCAGCACCGTGCCCTGGCGCTGCTTGGCGCCCCCCGGGTTGAGGTTGGGGTCGAACTCCGACGGGGCCTGAGGCAGGCCGGCGAGCATCGCCGACTGGGCGAGGTTCAGGGCGCTCGCGGGTTCGTGGAAGTACAGCTCCGCCGCGGTCTGGATCCCGTACGCCTCGTTGCCATAGTAGATCCGGTTCAGATACATCTCCAGGATCTGGCTCTTCGAGAAGTCTTGGACCAGCTGGGCCCCGAGGATGATCTCCTTGATCTTGTACCCGAGGCTGCCGTTGTCCTGCAGGAAGCTGATCTTGGCGAGCTGCTCGGGGATGGTGGAGGCGCCGCCGGCGTTGGTGTGACGCAGGTAGCCCGCGCCGGCCACCGCGATCCGGCCCACGTCCACTGAGCTCTCCGTCCAGAAGTGGCGGTCCTCGACGTCGACCGTGGCCTCCTGTGCGTACGTGGAGATCTGGTCGAGGTTGGCGTGGAGGTGGAAGGAACCCGAGGGGTGGAGGATGTCGATGAGGGTGCCGTTGGCCGCGTACACGTTGGTGTCGACTGCCGGCTCCATCGAGGCCACCGTGGCGGCGTCGGGGATCTGCCCCAGGTAGATGTTGTACCCGGCGTCGACGGTGACCGCGGCGCCCGCCGCGATGCTGGAGAAGAGGGCCAGGAAGAGCAGGGAGGTGCGCAGGAGCGGCCGCCCGCGCCGCGGTGCCTTCCGCTTCCTGCCCACCAGGAGGTCGCGCCGGTTGCGGCGCCGCGCGGCCGGCGGGACCGCCTCGGCCCCGTTCCGAGCGGCGCCACCACCGGCTCCCGCGCCGTTCGAGCCGTTGTGGGACCGGACGGTGCCGGCCCGCACCCTGCGGGTGCGGGGGTTGTCGGGGGGAGTGGTGGGCACGGTGCTGATGAAGCTCCGATCAGGTGGCGCGGGGCGGGGCTGAGGGCGCGCCCAGGGGGAACGGACCCGAGGCCGGAAAGGTTACGCCCCGTTGAGGATGACGGCGACGCTGTAGAGCCCGAGGACCGCGGCGACGATCGCGGCGCCGATCCAGAGNNGGGCGCGGAACGCGAGATCTCGGACGCAGGAGTGTGGCAGGTTTATGACAAGTCCCCGGCCGGGAGGGGGCTCGCGAATCTGGCGATGACACAATCGCCCGAGACATGGCTGTCCAAGCGCTACCCGTCGCCCCGGCACCGATCGCACTCCCTCCGATGCCCCGCAGCGCGGAGGAGACGGGCCTCCCCTTCAGCTTTGTGTGCGATCTGGTCCTGAAGGTTCTGTACTTCAACGGCAGCATGCTGGGCGGTGACATCGCCCGGCACGTCTGCATGCCGTTCCCCTTCGTCGAGACCACCCTCAAGTTCCTCGCTGACGAGGGGTACTGCGCGTCGGCAGGGGTCAGGGCCGCCGTGCTTGCCGACGACGAATCGATCAATGCCGGCATGCAGTTCACGATCACGACCACCGGTCGCCAGCGCGCCCGGGAGCTCCTCGAGATCAACCAGTACGCCGGCCCGGCGCCAGTGCCGATCGCCGACTACAACGCCATGGCCGCCCGCCAGGCCGACGTGGGAATCGCCGTCAACCGGGCGCGCCTCCAAGAGGTCTTCTCCCACCTGGTGCTCAACCAGCGCGTGCTCGACCACCTCGGGCCGGCCCTCTCAGCCCGCCACGCCTGCTTCCTCTACGGGCCCTCGGGTAACGGCAAGACGAGCATCGCCGACGCCAGCGCACGGGTGATGGGNNGCGGTCAAGGCGGGCGGTGAGCTGACCCCGCGCATGCTGGAGCTGGGCTTCGACGCCGCCCTCGGCTTCTACGAGGCCTCCCTCCAACTCAAGGCGAACGGCGGCCTGCTCCTCGTCGACGACTTCGGCCGCCAGCAGAAGATGTCGCCGCGCGACCTCCTCAACCGGCTCATCGTCCCCCTGGAGAACGGGGTCGACTACGTCAACATCGCCCGGGCCGGCACCAGCGTCGCGGTGCCCTTCACCTGCCTGCTGATGCTCAGCACAAACCTCGAACCCCACAACCTGATGGACGAGGCCTTCCTGCGCCGGGTCCGCTACAAGGTGCACGTTCCCGATCCCAACGCGGAGGAGTTCGTCGAGATCTGGCGGCGGATCTGCGCGTCCCAGGAGATCCCCTACCGGGAGGCGGTCATCGCCGACCTCATCCGGCGCCACTACATCGAGAAGGGCCGCAACTTCCACGGCTCTCACCCGCGCGACCTGCTGGAGCACGTCATCCACCTCTGCCGCTACCTGGGGCGGGAGCCCGAACTCACCACCAAGTTGCTCGACGAGGCCTGCGAGACCTACTTCGTCGACGACGCGGTCGACGACTGACCTTCGCCGCGGGGCACGGGGCGGCGGGGCTCATGTGGCCCCCAGGTAGACTGTGGTCCCTCTGGGGCCGGTAGCTCAGCTGGGAGAGCGCTGCCCTCGCACGGCAGAGGTCCGGGGTTCGAGTCCCCGCCGGTCCACGTCGCCATCAGGCAGNNGAGCCGGACTCGGCTCACCCCGCCTCGGGGGCGGGCCTCTGGGGATCCCCACTGAGTCCCGGTTGCGGACGGAGGGTCGACACTGCCGGTCGACCACCCGTTGGGGTTCAGCAGGGGACCGCTGCCGCCCCACGCTGGGGCTGCCGGTCCCATGTCGTCATGCGGCTCGACGCAGGAAAACGGTGGTCTCGGGTGGCCGGCGTCGAAAGCCGTTGTCGAAGCAGGGACATCCGCGGCGCACAGGTCTGCCGTCCCATGGCAGGCCCGCAGGTCGGCGGTCTGCGTGCCTTTGCGGTGGGCCCGTCGGGGAAGCCGACCAGCCCCCATCGCCTGTCCTCCCCGGGGGACGGGAGCATCGCGGCCGTGCATGCTCCCCACGGTGCGGGCCGGGTGGCTTCCAGGGTGCGGAGCGCCCCGGCCCCCGTCGTCGGTGGAGTCGTCGTCGCCTCCGAAGCGACTCGGTCAGCGACTGCTGAAACCTGGTCCGGGCGATCCTCGGCAGCGAGACCTCCACTACCACCGTGCGCGACGCCCCCTCGTTCGCCTGCATCGCCACACCGACCGAGGGGCATGCCCACGCCGGCAGCGTGCGTCCGCACGAGCACATGATCAGCATCCGGAACGGGGTCGGTCGCTCGCCGACCTCGGCTGGCCGGGCCCGACCGCGGCCGGCGGGGGCCGCGGCGGCTCACCCCGGGCCGGGGCAACGGATGGTGACGCTCCTGAGTCTTTTCGCCAACGCGCCGGGGCTGTCGGAGTCTCTCGCTGCGATCATCCGGCATGGCCATCACTTCGCGCGGACCCGCCTACCCGTCCGATCTACGGT
>PLXL01000042.1:0-296 GCA_003153215.1 Candidatus Dormiibacterota bacterium | reverse complement strand
CGGATCGTCCAGCTTGCGGCTGGAGGCAAACTCGACGGGGTTGCCCTGTGCGCGGTGCCGGGATCGCAGCCGCTGGCTGAGCAGCTCGCGTCCTCCGGAATCCCCCTGGTTTTCGCCGGGCGCCCGGCGGATCCAGGTCGGTTCACTTACGTGGACGTCGACCAGGTGGGCGCGGCCGCCCACGCGGTCGCCCACCTGGTGGACGGGGGACGGCGCACCATCGCGACGATCACGGGGCGCCGGGGCGGTTCGGCCGGGGAGGACCGCCTCCGCGGCTACCTGCAGGGCCTGGAGGC
>PLXL01000167.1 GCA_003153215.1 Candidatus Dormiibacterota bacterium | reverse complement strand
CGACCCCTGCCGCCCAAGGAGGAGGAGCTGCCGTGAACCGGCCCATGACCCTGGTGGACCGCGTGCGCATCGAGCGGGTGCTCTGGACCGTCGACTTCCTGATCCACGACATCCGCACCCGGGGGAGGCGCACGATCCGGCGG
Source organism: Candidatus Dormiibacterota bacterium (assembly GCA_003153215.1). GTDB lineage: Bacteria > Chloroflexota > Dormibacteria > Aeolococcales > Aeolococcaceae > Changshengia. The sequence continues at coordinate 11,295 of PLXL01000167.1, read as the reverse complement.
GAGCTGCGTGCCAACCTGCAGGCCGCCGCCCAGGAGAGGGGAGCGGCTGCGGCGATCCGGCAGCTGGGGTCCCTTCGGGTGCTGGCGCGCGGGTACCTCGACGCCCAGTACGGGGAGGGTGCTCTTCAGCCGCGCTGGCTGGCCGCGCTCTGGTGGTTTTCCTGTGCGCCCTCCTCATCCTTGCGGTCACGACCGCCGGTTTGGTCGGCTTCCGGGAGGGGTGCGCGCGGCAAGTCCCGGTGACAGCGGGACCTACCTGTGGACTCAGCTGTCGAGCCTCGGGCTACCCACGGCCAAGGTCAGCTTCGCCGGCGGCCGGCCGCTTCGCCTGGAGTTGTCCGTCCCCTGGACACTCCTGCTCTACTTCGCAGGCGCCGCGATACTCGGCGGCCGCCTCTGGAGGGCCGTGACCCGGCGACGTCCCCGTGGGAGTGCCGTTTAGACTGCCGTCCCGTCACCGGGGTCGTGCTGATCGGGCTCGGGCTCCGGCTCGCGACCGAGAGCCGCTGACGGGAGACCAGCCGGCACCCGACCGGTGGCCGCGCTGTCGGGCGCGACTCTCGGCCCGGGTTGCGGACGCAGGCCTCAGGCAGCCCCTGATGGCCCGGGGAGGGCGTCCGAGACCCAGCCGCGCACCCGCTCGTGATGCGCGGACCAGTCGGCCCATGCCGATCCTGCCCAGGTGAGGACGGCCTCGGAACGGGCTTCCGGAGGAGTGGCCGCGACGCCGGCGAGGGTGAGCGAGAAGCTCGACGGCCTCGGTAGCAGCAGCGGGTACTCGCGGTGGGTCCACTCCCCGATCAGGTGGCGCAGGCGGGTTCCCGGGATGTCGTGCTCGAGGGCCGCGCAGAGACTCATGAGATGCACCGCCGCCGACTGGAGGTTGCGCCTGTCCGGATTGGTCGGGTGCTGCACTGCATAGGTGTCGGTCANNAGCAGCCCGGGGCGGAGAGCATGTAGGCGTGGACCGGCCCGGCGACGTCCGGTACCGTCGCGCCACAGCCGAAGCAACGGACCTGACCCACGCGGCGACGATAGCCGACCCCAGGATGCGGTGCGGGGTCAGACCTGCCCGGCGAGCGCCGCGGCCAGGTCGGCCGGGCGCGACCACATCGGCCAGTGGCCGGTGGGGAGGTCCACGTAGTCGACCTGCAGGTGGGTCAGCTCGGCGAAGAAGGGGTGCCCCTCCTCGGCCATCCGCGCCACGTCGGCGGCCCGGTCGCTGGTGGTGATCATGGTCACCGGTACCCGGCGTCGCTCGGNNTCGTCCAGGTCAGGATCCAGATCGGGGTTGATCGCCATCCCGTCAGCCAGCGGCCCGCTGTCGACGTAGACGATCCGCCGCAGCCCTTCGGGCAGCCGGTCGGCGACGGCGCCGGCGACCCCTGCGACGTGATCGGCGAGGCGGATGCCGCGGCGCGGCGCGTCGGCCGCCTCGAGACCGGGCAGGGTCAGGGCCTCCACCCCGTGGCCGGCATCGCGCAGCGCGCTTTCGACCGCTTCCCAGGCCTAGCCGCCGAGCCAGAAGCCGGGTACGAGGACGAAGCAGGCGGGAGTCCGGCCACCGCTCTCCATCCCTCAAGTATCGGGCCAGATACCAGTCGCGGTAGTTCAGAGACCTTGGACGGCGGGTTGGGGATTTTACCTAGACAGACCTGTCTGTTAGTGTGCTCGGGGCAGGGCCCGTTGAGGGCACCCGCCGAAGAGCCTTGTTGAATCGCCTCAGGGAGAGCCGGACGTGAAGATCGCTGTTTTGGGAACGGGCGTGGTGGGTCAGACGCTGGCCGGCCGGCTGGCGGCGCTCGGCCACCAGGTGACTGTCGGCACGCGCGACCCGGAGGCGACGCTGGCCCGCACCGCGCCTCAGGAGGGCTCGGGCACGCCGGCCTTCTCCGCATGGCAGGCGGAGAATCCCCAGGTGGAGCTGGCGACCTTCGACGGCGCCACCGTGCAGGCGGAGCTGATCATTAACGCGACCGGCGGGGGAGTGTCGCTCGAAGCGCTGGCGGCCGCCGGAGCGGCGAACCTGGACGGCAAGGTCATCCTCGACGTGGCCAATACGCTGGACTTCTCGAACGGCTTCCCGCCGTCGCTCTCCGTGGTCAACACCGACAGCCTTGCGGAGCAGATCCAGCGGGCCCACCCGGCGGCCAGGGTGGTCAAGTCCCTCAACACCATGAACTGCCAGGTGATGGTCGATCCCGCCCGCGTGCCCGGCGAGCACGCGGTGTTCGTCTCCGGAGACGATCCCGCCGCCAAGGCGACGGTGGCTGGACTGCTGAGTGAGCTCGGCTGGGCGCCCAGCACGATCTGGGATCTCGGCGGTCTCTCCACGGCCCGCGGCGCCGAGATGATCCTGCCGTTGTGGCTCTCGATCATGCGCAAGCTGGGCGGTGGAGACTTCAACTTCGCCATCGCCAGGGCCTGAGGGCGGAGGCGGCGGATGGTGGCCTCGACCGGCGGAGAGCGCGCGACGGCCACCCCGCGGGGTGAGGCGAGGGAGCGCATTCTCGACACGGCGTTCCGCCTCTTCTACGCCCACGGTGTGCGCGGCGTCGGCGTCGACACCATCATCGCCTCGTCCGGGGTCGCCAAGGCCACCTTCTACAAGCACTTCCCGAGCAAGGACGACCTCGCCGTCGCCTACCTCGACCGAGTCGACGGGCTCTGGCGCGGGCAGCTGCAGGCCGCGGCCGCGGCGGCCGGACCTGAGCCGCGGGCCCGCCTCGTCGGGATGTTCGACGCCCTGCTCGCGGTCTGCCAGCAGGACGACTTCCACGGCTGCGCCTTCATCAACACGGCGGCCGAGTCAGCGGCGGGCAGCCCTGTTCATCTGCGCAGCGTGGAGCACAAGGCGGCGGTGCGCGCCTGGGTCCGCGACATCGCCGAGCAGGGGCATGCACGTGACCCCGACGCACTCGCTCGAGCGCTCACGCTGCTGCTCGACGGCGGGCTCGCCGAGGGGGTGCTGGACGGCGACCCCTCGGCGGCACGAGCGGCCAAGCAGGCCGCCGGGGAACTCGTCGAGAAGCACTGTCGCGGCTGAGGTCGGTCCCGAGCAAGCAACGCGGTCTCCCCGGGCAGCCTCGGGGCTAGGTTAGGCGGCCGCGCCTGGCGCGCGCGGTGCCGCACCCTCAGCGGGGGCGCGGGGTGCAGCAGTCCCCGGCCATCAGCCCGAGGCCGATGCCGAGCATCCAGACGTCCTTGCTGATCGGAAGACCGGCGGGGGTGGGCCAGATGCTGCCCGCCTTGCGCAGGGTTGGGGTGCGCCAGTACATGGTGAGCAGTCCTCCGGAGAACGCGGTCAGTGCCGCGCCGGCCAGACGGTCGCGCACGAAGGGGGAGAGCAGGACCGCCCCGGTGGCGACCTCCGAGGCGGAGAGCAGCTTGGTGAACGTCCCTGCCGGGATTCTCCTGAGGAAGGGGAAGGCCCCGGCGGCCATCCCGTGGAGGGCCGCGGCGCGCTCCGCCGGCAGATTCCACTTCCCGGTGCCCGCGTGGAGGATGAAGGCGCCGGCCGCCAGGCGGCCCGGTACGGAGCGGACGTTCAGATGTCCCGGCATGATGGTTGCCTCCCTGTTTCGCTCGATGGTGCTCGACCGGACCAGGCTCGGCATGCCGGCGACTCAGCTCCGGCCGTGTCCCGCCCAGCGCAGCACGAGGTAGACGGTCAGCGCGATCACCGCGAGGACCACGACCGTCCTGACGAGGAAGAGGACCACCCCGACGACCCAGCCCAGTACGACGTAGGCGAGGATCACGGCGATCACAGCCACCACGATGACGGTGAGGGCGTGGTGGGGCCGGACCCCGGTCGGGGAACTGTTCTGCGAACTGTTCATGGGCCGATCATGGCACGTTCCCACACAGGCCGCCGGGGCGCCCTCCGCCATCCGTGAGGCGGCTCAGCCGACGCAGCGCGCGGATGCCGCTCCGCGCAGGCCACGCCGTGTCAGGCGCCGGCGGCGCGGCGAGTCGGGTCCGTTTGCCGTGACGGAGCGACCAGCCCCTGGAGACCGTCGAGGAGCGCGTCGAGTGCGTCCGTCTGGAGGACCAGCACGCGGCGCCCGCCCTCGGTCGAGTTGGCGACGAGGCCCGCGTCGCGCAGAATCTTCACGTGGTTGCTGACCGTCGGCTGCGCCAGCCCGAAGAGTGCGGCGAGCTCGGTGACGGTGCTCGGAGCAGAGCGCAGCACCTCGACCATGGCGAGCCGGGTCGGGTCCGAGATGGTCTTCAAACGTCGCGCCAGGATTTCGGTGCGCGCCCGCGCCTCCGCACCGCTGCCCTCCGCCCGCACCCCGATCAACACCATCCCGGGCAGATCTGCCAGGGACCCCAGATGGGCGAAATAGGCGGGGACCACCGCGATGATGCCCTCGGGGGGGAGGGAGGCGACCAGGTCCTCGAGGAGGTGCCCACCTGGCGTGTGAGGGCTGTGGGCGATCTCCTGCCAGGAGGCGCCGCGGTGCTGGATCTCGCGCCGCGCGGCGACCGCGGCTTCGACCGACCGCAGACCGTTCCGCATCCAGTCCGGCCTGATCGCGGTCCAGACGTCGCGCACCATCTCCGCGTACGCGCGGCGGGCGTCCGCAGATGAGCGGAGCCGGGCCAGGCGCTTGCGCAAGGCCGCCCGATCCTCCTCACTCTCCGAAGCAAGCCGCAGGTCAACCGGGGCCGAGACGCAGAGCTCCTCCAACCGCCCCAGGAGCTCCTCGGCATCGAGCGTGAAGAGCAGCCCTCCGTGGTGGGCGAGGACCCCCAGCTCCATCGAGCCACCGCGGTCCGTCGTCGTCTCGAGGGCACCCCACAGCGCGCGCACCCGCTCGCCCAGCCGCGGCGTTTCGTCGTAGACCCTCCCCAGGGTGGCGTGGTCCCGGCGGAAGGAAGGCTGCGAGGCCGCGTGCAGGACCCAGTCGAGCTCGACGGCGATGGACCCTGCCACCGCCACGTCGGGCCGGCGCTCGGCGGCGTCCTCCTCGTGGTAGAACGGCATAGCCATACAACTATATCACGATGTGGCTTGACATGCCGCCGTGTACATGCCAAAATACCGATATGGCTATGAACCCATGGATTACCGAGCAGCTGGCGAAGGGGCGGATCGACGATCTGCGCCGTANNCGCGGCCCGAAACGAGTTCGCGTGAGGGTGCGCGGCGGGGGCACCGGCACCTCGTCGTAACGGCGCCGCGGCTTCCTCGCGGCCGAGGCGACTAGCATGTGCGCCGCCGTGTGCTCATCGAATCCCCGCCCGCGCCCCGGGTGGGCCCGCCCCAGGACGTCCTCGCAGGGCTGATGGGGTGACCGAGCTGATGGGCCGGAGTCGAGCGGAGGCGACCGCACGGATGGACCGGACCGGAGTTGAGAGATGAGCCTTCGCCGTCTTGAGCTGACGCAGCTTCCGGACCTGGCCCACGGCACCGCCCGGGCCGGGCCTGTCCGGACCCGCCGGCCCACCTACGTCGACCTGCTCCCTCCCTGCAACGCCGGCTGCCCAGCCGGCGAGAACATCCAGGCGTGGCTCGGCCTCGTCATGGACGGCCACCACGAGGAGGCCTGGCGGCAGCTGGTCGCCGACAACCCGCTTCCGGCAATCCACGGGCGGGTCTGCTACCACCCCTGCGAGGACGTCTGCAACCGCGCCGAGCTGGACAGCTCCGTCTCGATCCATTCGGTCGAACGCTTCCTCGGTGACCTTGCCCTCAGCTCGGGCTGGTCGCTGCCGGCCGCCGCCGTCCCGAGCGGCAAACGGGTGCTGGTCGTCGGGGCGGGCCCGAGCGGGCTTTCCGCCGCCTACCAGCTGGCGCGCCAGGGCCACCAGGTCGAGATCCGCGACCTGAGCCCGGAGCCGGGCGGGATGATGCGCTACGGCATCCCCGAGTACCGGCTGCCGCGCGACGTGGTGGAGGGCGAGCTGGCCCGGATCGAGGCGCTGGGCGTCCGTTTCGTCCTCGATCACCGGGTCACCGACCTCGACGTCGAGCGGGCCGAGGGAGGGTTCGACGCCGTCTTCGTGGCGGTCGGCGCCCACCTCTCCAAGCACGTCGACATCCCTGCCCAGGACGCCGGCCGGATCATCGACGCGGTGCCCTTCCTGCGTGAGGTCGCGGCCGGCGGGCGTCCGGTGCTCGGCCGCCGGGTCGCGGTCTACGGCGGCGGTAACACCGCCATGGACGCGGCCCGGGTGGCCAAGCGGCTCGGAGCCAGCGAGGCGCTCATCGTCTACCGCCGCAACCGGGAGCGGATGCCGGCCCACGAGGAGGAGGCCGAGGCGGCGGAGCGCGAGGGAGTGCGGATCAATTGGCTGCACACCATCACCGCCTTCGACGGTCCCGAGCTGACCGTGGAGGTCATGGAGTTGGACGAGAAGGGGTTCCCGCAGCCCACCGGCCGGATGGAGCGGCTCGCCGCCGACACCCTCATCCTCGCCGTCGGGCAGGACGCCGACACCGGGTTTCTCCGGCGTGTGCCGGGCGTGGAGTTCAAGGCCGACGGGACGGTGATGGTCTCGAGCTCGATGATGACCGGGTGCCCCGGGGTCTTCGCGGGCGGTGACATGGTGCCCTCGGAGCGGACGGTGACCGTGGGTGTCGGCCACGGCAAGAAGGCCGCCCGCTTCATCGACGCGTACCTGCGCGAGACCGAGGCGCCGTCCGTCGCCAAGCACTCCATGGCGAGCTTCGACCTTCTGCATCCCTGGTACTTCGCCGACGCCGAGGAGCGCCGGCAGCCGGAGCGGGAGCCGGTGGAGCGGGTGGCCGACTTTGCCGAGATCGTCGGGGGTCTCAGCCAGGCGGAGGCCGTCTTCGAGGCGCAGCGCTGCCTCTCCTGCGGCAACTGCTTCGAGTGTGACGGCTGCCTGGGCTCCTGTCCCGAGGATGCCGTGGTCAAGCTCGGGGTGGGGCACCGCTACCGCTACGACTACGACCGCTGCACCGGGTGCGGAACGTGCTACGAGCAGTGCCCGGTGCACGCCATCGAGATGATCGGGGAGCCCGGCTGATGCGCACCACCATCGACGGCAACGAGGCGGCGGTCTCGGCCGCCTACCGGCTCAACGAGGTCTGCTGCATCTACCCGATCACTCCCTCCTCGCCGATGGCCGAGCTGGCCGACGAGTGGGCCAGCCAGGGCCGCACCAACGTCTGGGGGAGCGTGCCCTCGGTGGTGGAGATGCAGAGCGAGGGTGGTGCCGCGGGGGCGCTCCACGGCGCGCTCCAGGGCGGGGCGCTGACCACCACCTTCACGGCCTCCCAGGGCCTGCTCCTGATGATCCCCAACATGTACAAGATCGCCGGCGAGCTTACCCCGTGCGTCTTCCAGGTTGCGGCGCGCTCCCTGGCAGCGCAGGCGCTGTCGATATTCGGCGACCACTCCGACGTGATGGCGGTCCGCCAGACGGGATTCGCGCTGCTCGCGTCGGCCTCCGTGCAGGAGGCGCACGACCTGGCGGTGGTGGCCCAGGCCGCGACGCTCCGCACCCGGGTCCCGTTCGTCCATTTCTTCGACGGCTTCCGCACCTCGCACGAGCTCAACACGGTCGAGTTGCTCTCCGACGACGACCTGCTCGCGCTGGTCCCCACCGAGCTCGTCCGCGATCACCGCGGCCGGGCGCTCTCGCCGGAGCGGCCGTTCATCCGCGGCACGGCACAGAACCCCGACGTCTACTTCCAGGCACGCGAGACGGTCAACCCCTTCTACGCGCGTGTCCCCTCCGCCGTCCAGGAGGCGATGGATGCGCTGGCCGAGCGGACCGGGCGCCACTACAGCCTCGCCGAGTACCACGGTGCTCCCGACGCCGAGCGGGTCATCATCGCGATGGGATCGGGCGCGCAGACCGCCGCGGAGACCGCGGCCCATCTCGGCGCGCAGGGCGAGAAGGTCGGGGTGGTGCAGCTCCGCCTCTACCGTCCGTTCCCCACCGCGGAGCTGCTCGCCGTCATCCCGGCGAGTGCTCGCCGGGTCGCCGTGCTGGATCGCACCAAGGAGCCGGGCGCGCTCGGCGAACCGCTCTTCCTCGACGTGCTGGGCGGGCTGGCGGAGGCGCAGTCCGCCGGCACCCGCGAGAACATGCCCCTCGTCATCGGTGGGCGCTACGGGCTCTCCTCCAAGGAGCTGACCCCGGCGATGGTCGCCGGCATCTTCACCGAGCTGAGCGCGGAGCGGCCGCGCACTCGCTTCACGATCGGCATCAACGATGACGTGAGCGGCACGAGCCTTCCGTACGACCGCACCCTCGACATCGAGTCGCCGCGGACGCTCCGGGCCCTCTTCTTCGGGATGGGCTCGGACGGGACCGTCGGGGCAAACAAGAACACCATCAAGATTCTCGGCGAGGACCCCGGGCGTCACGCCCAGGGCTACTTCGTCTACGACTCCAAGAAGTCCGGCTCGGAGACGGTCTCGCACCTCCGCTTCGGCCCCGACCCGATCCGGGCGCCGTACCTCATCGACCAGGCCGGCTTCGTGGGCTGCCATCACCCCCGGCTGATCGAGCGTCCCGAGGTGCTGGAGCGGGCGGCCCCGGGAGCCACCTTCCTGCTCAACACCTCGGTCCCGGCCGGAGAGGTCTGGGACTCGCTGCCGCGCGAGGCGCAGGAGCAGCTCATCGCCAAGCGGATCACGCTCTACACCATCGACGCCGGGCGGGTGGCCCGTGAGGCCGGACTCGCCGGACGGGTCAACACCGTGCTCCAGACCTGCTTCTTCGCGATCTCGGGAGTGCTCCCGCAGGAGCAGGCGATCGCGGAGATCAAGCACGCCATCACCAAGAGCTATGCCCGCCGCGGGCCCCAGGTCATCGCCCAGAACGAGGCCGCGGTGGACGCCGCCGTGGCCGCGCTGCACCTGGTCGAGCTCCCCGAGCGGGTGACCGCCACTCGGGGGGTGCGGCCCCCCGTGCCCGAGGACGCGCCCGAGTTCGTCCGCAACGTGATCGGCGCGATGATGCTGGGGCACGGNNACCCGGACCTCTGCATCCAGTGCGGCAACTGCAGCTTCGTCTGCCCGCACAGCGTGATCCGCTCCAAGCTCTACGAGTCCGCCCGGCTGGCCGGTGCCCCGCCCGACTACGCGTCCATGCTGCTCAACTCGCGCGGCCTGCCCGACTCCCGCTTCACCCTCATGGTCTACTTGGAGGACTGCACCGGCTGCGGGCTCTGTGTCGAGGCCTGCCCGGTGTCCGCCCCGGCGGACCCGCAGCACAAGGCGATCAACCTGGCGGCGCGCGAGCCGCGGGTGGACGCCGAGCGGCGCAACATCGCGTTCTTCGAGAGCCTCCCCGTCGCCGACCGCTCGCGCGTGGATTTCGGGACGGTCCGGGGCACCCAGTACCTGCAGCCGCTCTTCGAGTTCTCCGGGGCCTGCGCGGGCTGCGGCGAGACCCCCTACCTGAAGCTGCTGTCGCAGCTCTTCGGCGACCGGTTGATGATCGCCAACGCTACCGGGTGCTCCTCGATCTACGGCGGCAACCTGCCGACCACGCCGTGGACCAGCGACGCCGCTGGGCGCGGTCCGGCCTGGTCCAACTCGCTGTTCGAGGACAACGCCGAATTCGGCCTCGGATTCCGGCTCGCCGCCGACCAGCAGCTCCAGGTGGCTCGCGAGCGGCTCGACGAGCTGCGCGACACCGTGGGCGCGGAGCTCGTCGACGCCATCCTCGGCGCTCCGCAGCGCCGGGAGTCCGAGTATGCGGCGCAGCGCGAGCGGGTCGACGAGCTGCACCGGCGCCTGGATGCGCTGGGGGATGCGGCCGGGCCCGCGGTCACCGACCTGCGCAGCGTCATGGACCAGCTGGTGCGCCGCAGTGTCTGGATTGTTGGCGGCGACGGCTGGGCCTACGACATCGGTTCCGGCGGTCTGGACCACGTGCTCGGCAGCGGACGCGACGTCAACGTGCTGGTGCTCGACACTGAGGTCTACTCCAACACCGGCGGCCAGGCCTCGAAGTCCACACCGCTCGGAGCCGTGGCCAAATTCGCCGCCGCAGGCAAGCGGATCGGCAAGAAGGACCTGGCCCTGCAGGCGATCGCCTACGGCAACGTCTACGTCGCCCGGGTGGCGATGGGCGCCGACCCCGAGCAGACCCTCCGGGCGCTGCGCGAGGCGGAGGCCTACGAGGGCCCCTCGCTGGTCATCGCCTACAGCCATTGCATCGCCCACGGGATCGAGAAGGACGGGGTGCTGCTCCGCAACGGCATGGACCAGCAGTACCGGGCCGTAGCCAGCGGCAACTGGCCGCTGATCCGCTACGACCCCCTGGTGCGTGGCGGGGGCGGCAACCCCTTCCTCCTCGACTCACCCCGGCCCCGCATGGCGCTGACCGAGTTCACCGGACGGGAGCTCCGCTACCGGAGCCTCGCCCGCACCCACCCGGCGGAGGCGGAGAAGCTGGCTGAGCTCGCCCAGGAGGAGGTCGACCGGCGCTGGGCGACCTACGAGGAGATGGCGTCGCACGGCGCCGACCGGTTCCCGAGCACCCACAACGGCGACCGCGCGGCGACGGGCGCCGAGGAGCGGCCGAATTGAACCTGGAGACCAGCTACCTGGGGCTGGTGCTGCCGACCCCGCTGGTGGCGTCGGCCGGTCCGCTCACGCGCCACGTGGCCGGCATCCGCCGTCTGGCCGCCGCCGGGGTGGGAGCGGTCGTGCTCCCGTCCCTCTTCGAGGAGCAGATCCGGCGGGAGGCGGAGCGGGATGCCGCGCTCGCCGAGGCGGGCAGCGAGAGCTTCGGCGAGGCGCTCTCCTACCTTCCGGCTCCCAACGGTGATGGAGAGCCGCGCCAGTACCTGAGCCTGATCGAGCGGGCGAGCGCGGCGGTGAAGATCCCGGTGATCGCGAGCTTGAACGGCGCCACCACCGGGGGCTGGACCGCCTACGCGTCGGCCATGCAGGACGCGGGAGCCGCCGCCCTCGAGCTCAACATCTACTACCTGCATGGCGACCCGATGACGCCCGCGCGCGACGTCGAGGAGCGCTACATCGAGATCCTCTCCGCGGTGAGGGCCGCGGTCACCATTCCGATCGCGGTCAAGCTGGCCCCCTATCTCAGCTCGATGGGGGAGATGGCGACCCGCCTTCAGCGGGCGGGCGCGGACGGGCTCGTCCTCTTCAACCGGTTCATGCAGTCCGACATCGACCCCGACACACTCACCGTCACGGCGGGGCTCACCCTCTCCAACCCGGCCGAAGGCGTGCTGCCGCGATCCTGGATCGCCCGGCTGCGCGGCACCGTCCCCCTGTCGCTCGCCGCCAGCACGGGCGTGGAGAGCGCTCACGACGTGGTCGCCTACCTGCT
>PLXL01000023.1:9236-12345 GCA_003153215.1 Candidatus Dormiibacterota bacterium | reverse complement strand
GCGCACACTGTGGCGGCCTGCCGCTCGACCTGTGAAGATGCGGCGCAACCCGTCGCCCAAGTCACATGAGGAGCGCCTGCCGTGGATCACGACCGGACCGAACCGGAGCTGGCCGTCGCGCGCCGCCGGAGAGCATCCTGGGATCTCGGGGAGGTCCTCGGGTGGGGCCTCATCGTGGCGATCGCCCTCCTCGCTGCAGCGTATGTCGCCGCTGGGATCATGGAGGCGGGGGCCTCGCCGGGGCCAAACCAGCTGGAGGCTACCCTCCTCTACGCGACGGAATGGGTCTCCCCGTACATCGTCCTCTTCCCACTCGCAGCACTCGGTGTCACCTGGTGGGCGGTGCGCCGCCATTCTTCCTCTGCCGGCGCGGCGGATGAGGACGGCGCGGCCGAGCTCGGCCTGGCTCGCCTCTTCCGCGCCCGCATCCTGATCATCCTCGCGGGAGCGGCCCTCGTCGTGATCCTCTGCGCTGGGATCGGAGCGCTGGTCAGCAGCATCCTGCTGATGACCCAGAGCGAGCTGGGGGGCAACCCGGTCTGGGCCACGGAGGCCCAGACCCTCGGCGTGGTGGCCTCGGCACTGCTGCTCGCTGGCATCGGGCTCGCCGGGACCGTTCGCCTCTGGGGGCAGACGTCGGAGCTGCTCGCCNNTCCGTCCCTCAGACGGCAACGGTCCGGCACGCCCGGGCGGCGAACCCCAGGGCGCGAGCGCGGGCGGCGACCGCCTCGGCCTCGCTGCGTCCGGCGGCGAGAGCAAAGACGGCACCTCCGCTGCCAGTCAGGTGCCAGGTGGTCCCCGGCAGGGCATCCCGAAGCCGGAGGAGACCGGCGGCAAGCTCGGGATGGGCCCGGCAGGCGGCCGCCTCCAGGTCTGAGCCGCACAGCTCCGGCGCGACCGGCCACCCCTGGACGAGCAGTCCCGCCAGCGCCTCCGGGCGCTCGGGGCCCCGCCATTCGTCCGGTGTCAGGGCCGCAAAAGTGGCCGCGGTGCTGCTGCGCCCGGCGACGACGACGGCGAGGTCGAGGGGAGGGTGGAGGATCGTCTCCAGGCGCTCGCCAGCCCCCCCGACGAGGAGGCTGCCACCGGCCAGGCACGCCGGCACGTCGCTTCCCAGCGTGTCGGCGAGCCGGAGCATCCCGGGGCCCGACCCGGAACTGCCGGCCCCGCCGAGCAGCCGGAGCACGGCCGCCGCATCGGCGGAGCCACCCCCGAGGCCGGCGGCAACGGGCAACCGCTTCTCCAGGCAGAGCCGGACGGCACCGATGGGACGGCCGGCGAGGACGGCCCGGGCGGCCCGGAGCACGAGGTTGCTCTCAACGGGGACCTCGGCTGCGGCCGGGCCCGAGACGTTCACCGCGATCTCCGGGGCCTCCCCCGCCGCCATCGCCTCCGGGCCAGTCGCCGCACCAATCCCGGCACCCGCCTCAGCACCGACCTCGGCACCGGCGGCGAAGCCGACCTCGACCCCCACGAGATCGTGCCAATCGAGGCGCACGACCACTGAGCGGAGCTCGTGCCGGCCGTCGGGGAGCCTGCCGACCACGCTCAGGGCGAGGTTGAGCTTGGCGTAGGCGGGTGTGAAGATCATGGGAAGAGAGATTCTGGGCGCCCGACCCGGCCGTGCCGGAGGGCGATTGNNTCATCTTGGCCAACTCTCGCTCCGCCCGGAAGCGCATCCGCTCCAATGAGCGCAAGCGCGTCCGCAACCGCATCGTCCGCTCGGCAGTCCGGACCCGGATCGGCCGGGTGCGCCGCTCGCTCGTGAGCGGCCAGGTCGCCGGCATCGAGGAAGAGCTCCGCGCGGCGGTCAAAGCTCTGGACAAGGCTGCCGAGAAGGGCATCCTTCACCGCAACAACGCGGCGCGGCGCAAGTCCCGGATCATGGCGATGGCGGCAAAGCTCACCCTCATGGGCGGGAGCGAGGCGGAGAAGGCGGTCACGCGGGCCGCCGCCGCCGGCGGAGCCAAGGGCAGGTCGGCCAAGGTCGCGCCGAGTGCGGCCGCCAAGGCCACCGCGGCAGCCAAGGGCGCCAGCGCGAAGAAGGTGTCCACGACCAAGGCAGCGGCCAGCACGGCCAAGGCTCCGGCGGCCAAGCCTGGCACCGCGGCCAAGCCCGGAACCGCGGCGAAGCCGGCCGGCGCGGCCAAGCGGGCCGGGTCGACCCGCCGCACGAGCGCCGACCAGTAGCCACACCCCGGGGGCGGCTCCCTCAGCGAGCGTGAGCTCGTGCCACGGCGCGGGCGGCGCCCAGGGCAAAGCGTCCCATCGCCTGCCGATCGTCGGTCCCCCCCGACTTGATCGCGGCGTCGATCCCCTGGAGCTGGTGCAACCAATCCTCCACGAGCTCGGGCGCGACCGCGCGGGCTTGCCGGGCCAGCCGATCCGCGCGCCACTCGGGGATGCGAAGCTCGGTCGCCAAGCGACCGCCTGACCCGCCCGCCCCGAGCAGCGATTGGGCGCGGCGCAGCTCGGAGAGCTGGCCGGCGAGGGTGGCGATGAGGTGCTGGGTGGAATGGCCCTCCTCCACCAGTTCCGTGGCGGCGGCGGCGCCCCGGCCTGGCTGTGCCCCGAGGAGCCTCTCCAGGACGTTCCAGACCTCGACCGCCTCGGCGCCTCCGACCAGACGTCGCACCGTGTCCACCTCGACGGGCTCGCCGCCGGAGAAGGCGCTCAGTTTGTCCAGCTCAGCGGCGATGACGCCCAGGTCCGAGCCGGCCACCCGGAGCAGGTGGTCAAGGGCGCCGGCGCGCAGCCGCAGCCCGCGGTCCGCCACGCCCCGCTCCGCCCACTCGCGCACATCGCGACCGCGCAGAAGGTTGAATGCGCGGATCTCGCCGCCGAGCCGCCCCACCGCGGCCACCACCGGATGGCTCGCGGGCACCGGTTGGTGGCTCACCAGGCAGACGGATGTGCTCGGGGCCCGCAGGTCGAGCGCCTCAGCCAGGGCTCGGCCGGCCTCCCCGGAACGCCGGCCCCCGGTGAGCTGGGGCGGGTCGCGGACGAGGAGGTAGCGGCGCTCGTCGATCAGGGGGATCTCGGCGAGTGAGGAACGGACCCGGTCGAGGGGTGCCGGTGCCTCGATCACTTCGACGCCCAGCTCGGCGGC
>PLXL01000023.1:0-9226 GCA_003153215.1 Candidatus Dormiibacterota bacterium | reverse complement strand
CCGGAAGGTCTCGGCACCGGCGCGCTCGGCGAGGAAACGAACGGCGCGGCCGGAGACCTTCACCCCAGCCCTGGTGATCTCGGAGGCGATCTCGGCGGCCGTCCCCTGGCCGAGCTTGGCGATGACCGCTCGCACGACCTCGGTGGTCACCTCAGGTGGCGTGGCCCGCCCTTTGACCGCACGGCCGCGAGCCCGCCGCCGCCGGACCGGCGCGGCCACGGCGACTGTGCCCTCGACCGCCCGTCGCCGGCGGCGCGGCCGCGAGTCGCCGACCGCGGACGAAGCGCGGTCAAACATCGCGACGGCATCGCGGATCTGCTGACGGAGCTCCTCGTTGTCGGCGCGCAGGCGGCCGATCTCCTCGACCAGCGCCTCGATGCGGTGGACCAAGCGCTCCCCGGCGCGCACCACCGGCGATTCAGTCTCGACGTGGGGCGCGGACCCTCCCCGGCGCCCTCCCAGGGCCGGCTCCCGCCGGTCGCCAGCCGACGACCGGCTCTCGTCCTCCTCAGAGGAAGTCGCCATTGCACATACCTCATCCCATCTGACGCCCACCGCCGTGTCGTCTGGCCCCGCCATCCGGCCCGGCTGTCGCGCTCGCGTCGATCATAGTCGCCCCGCGCATTCCGGTGGGACTGCAATCCACCCGAGCCTGGGGCGGATGCCGAGGGGTCTCTGCGCAGGCGAGGCGCGGGGGCCAACCGATCGCGACAGCGCAGTACCATGTGGCTCCCCAGGGGACGTAGCTCAGCTGGGAGAGCGCTTGCATGGCATGCAAGAGGTCGGGAGTTCGAGCCTCCCCGTCTCCACCAGGGGCCCCCCCTGAGCCACGTCCACCTCGGCGAGCCGGCCGCGATGCGGGTGCGGTGCCCCCGCCCTCTCAGGGTGTCTCCGGCACCGGAGCGCCGCCCCGGACCGAGCCATCCCCCACCCCTCAGGGCGTCGCCGGGATCAGGAAGCCGTCTGGCTGAAGAGCAGCCCGAAGGTGCAGCTGGCGCCGGCGTCGGCGTAGTGGGTGGCGAAGCCGGCACCAGGAGCCGCGGTCACGGTGAAGGTGTTGGCAGTCGCCCCCGTCCCCNNCACGTCGGCGCAGAGGGTGCCGATCGGGGCCTGCAGCGCAGTCCCCATGCTGAGCGTGAAGGTGCTCTTAAGGGAGCCGGTGTTGGCGATCTTGATGGTGTTGACGGTGCTCGTCCAGTTCGCCAGGTCGACCCCGGAGATGGTGATCGTGGCGGTGCAGAAGTCGGTGCCGGTGGTGGGGACCACTCCCAGGCTGGAGACGCAGCTCGCACCGTTGGCGTGGGAGAGGGTGCCGGCGGCCGCGCTGTTGCNNGGCGCCCATCACCAAGGCGACCCGAAGGGATCGCCGGCTCTTCCTGCGACTGCCCATGATCCGAGTTCCTCCGCCGCCCAGTGATCTCGCCTACAAGTAGTTCAAATGCACTAGACGGCTCTATGTAGGCAAGGGGGGTCGATGGCACGGGGAGGCGGAGCTTCCGGCCAGAGGCTCGTTACGGGGCTCGGGTGAGACCGTGAATGCGAACGCTCTGTCTGATCCCTTAGAGCCGTTCCTGAGGCGGCGTCACCGGCGCGTGAGAGGGGAGCCGGCTCGCGCGGGCCGCCACGCCACCCGTCTCCCCGCTGCCATCGGGTAACGTCCGCGGCATGCGGCAGCTCTGGGCGCCCTGGCGGATGGCCTACGTGACGGGCACCGGCCCGGCACCGGAGGGCTGCTTCATCTGCGCCGCCGCCCGATCGGGGGCGGACGACGGCCTGGTGGTCGAAAGGGCGGAGCGGACGCTCACCCTGATGAACCGCTTCCCGTACAGCAGCGGGCACGTCATGGTGGCGCCGCGACGGCACGCCTCGGATCTGCGCGACCTGACCGCGGAGGAGGGCCTGGCGCTCATGGCGGCGACCCAGCGGGCCCTCGACGCGATCTCCAGCGTCATGCATCCCGGCGGGTTCAACGTCGGATTCAACCTCGGAGCGGCGGCCGGCGCCAGCGTCGACCACCTGCACCTCCACNNGGCGATCCCGAGGAGCGCGTATAGTCGGCCCCCGCTGACATAGGATCAATCATTGCCGGATGAGCGGCGGAATTGCCGCCCGCATGGAGAGGCTCTCGTGGGCTCGGTCATCAAGAAACGGCGCAAGGCCATGCGCAAGCACAAGCACAAGAAGATGCTCAAGAAGACCCGCTGGCAGCGGCGGGCCAGCTAGGCGCGGTCGCCGCGCCGACGCAGAGGGCGCCCCTCGGGGCGCCCTCGTCGCGTTAACGGCCATGGCGGAGACGGAAGCGGGCGAGGGGAGGCGGGGCGGGCGGACGGGCACGGAGGGACTGCCCTTCCACGGCCGGGGCGCCATCGCCCACCTGCCACGCGGTAGGATCGTGGGTCTGTGCATGCTGCCCCGGGTGGTCGACCTCTTCTCTCGACGTCCATAGCTTCAGGAGCGACTGACCGCCAAGATCGCCGAGGCGCTGGCCGGTGATCAGGGCTTCGGTCGGCAAGGCGACTTTGCATCCCCGTCCGGCCGCGGTGGAAGGCGGCCTCGTCGAGATCGGAGGCGAGCCCTTCTATCGCATCGTCAACTACGACGCGATGCCGCCCTTCCTGATGAGCCTGGTCAGCGATTCGGATCACTGGATGTTCCTCTCGAGCACGGGAGCTCTCACCGCCGGCCGCCGCGATCCGGACCACGCTCTCTTCCCCTACTACACCGATGACCGCATCCACGACAGCCAGGACCAGACCGGCGGCAAGACCCTTCTCCTGGTCACTCGCGGTGGGAAGGTCGCGCTGTGGGAGCCCTTTTCGCCACGGTATGAGGGCCTGTATCGGATCTCCCGCAGCCTGTCCAAGAGCGTCTACAGCAACAAGTGCGTCTTCGAGGAGATCAACCACGACTTGGGGCTGTCCTTCTTCTGCGCCTGGATGTCGAGCGACCGATTCGGTTTCGTCCGTCGCGCCGCCTTGCTCAACCAGACCCCGGAGCCGGTGCACGTGGAGGTCCTGGACGGCATCCAGAACCTGGTGCCCGACGGCCTCACACGCCGGTTCCAGTTGGAGTTCAGCACGCTCGCTGACGGGTACAAGGTGAATGAGCTCGAGCCCACCACCGGTCTGGGTCTGTTCCGGCTCAGCTCGATCCCGACCGACGGGTCCGAGCCCAACGAGGCCCTGGGAGCGACCACGGTGTGGTCGGAGGGCATCGACGCCCCGCGGCGACTCCTCTGCTCAGAGCAGCTTGACCGCTTCCGGCGGGGCCTCGGGGTCGACGAGGAGACGCTCATCCGGGGCCGGCGCGGCGCATATTTCATCAGCACGCAACTCGCCCTTGCCGGGGAAGAGCGCAGAGAGTGGAGCCTGGTGGCGGAGGTCGATCAGGATGCGGCTGACGTCGCGCTCGCGCTCCAGTTCCTGACGTCCGGCGCGAACCTGCACATCCAACTCGACGAGGACGTCGAGCGCGGCACGCGGAACCTGGTCCGGGTCGTGGCCGGCGCCGACGGCCTCCAGCGCACCGCCGACGACCTCAGCACCTGGCGGCACTTCTCGGATGCGATGTTCAACGTCATGCGAGGTGGAACACCGAGCAGCGGATACCAGATCTCGCGGTCGGACCTAACGACGTTCATCGCCAAGGCAAGCCGGACCGTGTCGGCGCGGCAGGCCGTCTTTCTGGCAGCGCTACCGGAAGAGCTCCAGCATGGACGCCTCCTGGAGCTGGCGCGCGACCAGGATGACCCGGATCTCGAGCGCCTGACACGCGAGTACCTGCCTCTGACCTTCAGCCGTCGTCACGGCGATCCCACTCGCCCTTGGAACAGCTTCGCCATCGAGGTCAAGGGAGAGCATGGCGAGAGGATCCTCAACTACCAGGGCAACTGGCGTGACATCTTCCAGAATTGGGAGGCGCTGGCGCTCTCGTTTCCCGGCTACATCGAGAGCATGATCTTCAAGTTCGTCGATGCATCGACGGCTGACGGGCACAACCCCTACCGCATCATGCGTGACGGTTTCGACTGGGAGGTGCTCGATCCCAACGACGCCTGGTCCAACATCGGCTACTGGGGCGACCACCAGATCGTCTACCTCCTGAGGCTGCTCGAGCTCTCGGCACGCTACCATCCGGGTACCCTATCGGGACTGCTCGCACGGCGCGTGTTCACGTATGCCGATATCCCCTATCGGATCAAGCCCTATGACGCGCTCCTCGCCGATCCGCGGCACACCATTGAGTTCGATGCTGCCCTGAATCGCGAGATCCGGCGGCGTGCCGGCGCGATGGGGGGGGACGGGAAGAGCCTTCCGGGCGCGGATGGGACACCCTACCGCGTGAACTTGACCGAGAAGCTGCTGGTTCTGGTGCTGGCCCGGCTCTTCAACTACATCCCTGAGGCCGGCCTGTGGATGAACACGCAGAGGCCGGAGTGGAACGACGGCAACAACGCGCTGGTCGGATACGGCGTCTCGGTGGTGACGCTCTGCTACCTGCGCCGCCTCGTGGAGCTCTGCCGGGCTCTCTTCGTCACCGCCGGCGCGCCGGGGATCGAGGTCTCCTCGCAGGTCGCCGACGCCTTTCACCGGGTGGCGCACACGCTGGTGGAGAATGCGAATCTGCTCGGCGGTCCCGTCTCGAATGGCGATCGCAAGAAGGTCCTGGATGCGCTGGGGGCGGCCGGCGGCGACTACCGGGCCGCTCTCTACGCGGCGGGTTTCTCGGGACGGAGAACGTCGCTGACCCTCACCCAGCTGGATGGGTTCTGCGACGTGGCCCTTCGCCACATCGACCACTCCATCCACGCCAACCGCCGGGCAGACGGGCTCTATCACGCCTACAACCTGATGAAGGTGGCCGGCGACGAGATCGTGATCCGGCATCTGTACGAGATGCTCGAAGGCCAGGTGGCGGTGCTCAGCTCGGGCGCGCTCTCCGCCGACGAATCGGCCGCCCTGCTCGACGCGCTCCGGAGCAGCAAGCTTTATCGCGCCGACCAGGACAGTTATCTGCTGTATCCGGATCGGAAGCTTCCGGGCTTCTTGGAGAAGAACAACATTCCCGTTGCGGACCTGACCAGCTCGAGAACGCTGGTCGAGATGGTGGAACGGGGCGACCGGCGCATCGTGGCGAGGGATGTCAACGGCAAGGTGCACTTCAACCCGGCTTTTCACAACGGCCAGGTGCTCAGAGAGGCACTCGCGCCGCTCGAGCTGTCGGAAGAGGAACACGCGCAGATCCTCGCGCTGTACGAGGAGGTGTTCGATCACCAGTCCTTCACCGGCCGATCCGGGACGTTCTTCAAGTACGAGGGACTGGGGTGCATCTACTGGCACATGGTGTCGAAGCTCCTGGTCGCAGTTCAGGAGGTGATGGACCGCGCCGCCCGAGCCGGTGAGGACGTCGCGGTTGTCGAGCGCCTCCGACGCCACTACCTGGCGATCCGAGACGGCATCGGCGTCCACAAGCCGCCGGAGGTCTACGGCGCCATGCCCACGGATCCCTATTCCCACACGCCCAGTTTCGCGGGAGCTCAGCAGCCCGGGATGACCGGCCAGGTGAAAGAGGATCTGATCGCGCGACTTGGCGAGATGGGGGTTGCCCTCGAGGGCGGGCGGCTGGCCTTCCACGCCCACCTCGTGGTGCGCGACGAGTTCCTGGAGGAGGCGAGGACGTTCCGCCTCTTCGATGTCGACGGCGAGGAGTGCACCCTCGATCTCGATCCTGGCACGCTGGCCTTCACGATCTGCCAGGCGCCCGTGGTGGCGCACCGATCGGGGCCGTCGCGCATCGAGATCACCTCTGCCGACGGCCTGCGCCGCACTGCGGACGGCCTCAGGCTCGACGCCGAGACCAGCGCCGCCATCTTCGAGCGACGGGGGACGGTGCGGCGGCTCGACGTCTATGGGATCTCTCCCCGCGACATCTAGCAGGGTGCGGAAGAACCCCCGACGGTCCTGCCGCCCCCATCCTCGGCGATGCGTGCGTCGCCTCACCGGTCTGGGAACGACATCCCTCGCCGGGGGTTCTTCAGCACCTGCTAGGCCTCCGGCACGCCATCGACGAACACGTCGATCGCCTATCGGAGCCCCGAGGGGGCCCGGCTACCGCCGGCTACTCCCCGACCGGCCAGTGGTCGACAGACAGCCCCGCCATCGGAAAGTCCCTCGGGTTGCCGGTGGCCAGTTGCGCTCCCGCCTCGAACGCTGCGGCGGCAATGAGGCAGTCGGCTTGGGAGAGGGTGATCCCGTGACCTGCGTGCTCCTGCCGCCAGACCCCCGCCCGCCATCCCGCGGGTGACCCGAGCGGCAGGATCTCCAGGCCGGCGATGAGGCGGCTGGCCGCTGAGCGCTCGCGCGGCCGCAGACCCCGCGCCACCTCCTCGACGTTGATGGCCGTGGTGCACGGCTGGTCACCGTTACGCCGGAGGTCCATCAGCCGGTCTCCCGCAGGCCGGCCGCGGAGGATGTCGATCAGCACCGTCGTGTCCAGCAGGACCCTCACGCCACTAGCCCGTCCGGCGTCGATCACCGCGGCGCTGCTGTCGCACCCACCCCGCGGCGTCGGCGTCCCACTCGTGACCCGTCGCAGCGATGCTTCCTCGAGCCGACAGGAGGCTGTCCCAGCGCTCCTCCGCCACGAGGGCCGCCGCCACCGCCTGACGGACGAACTGGCTGCGCCCCCTGGCTCCGGCGCGGCGGTCGATCTGGGCCACGAAGCTGTCCTCCAACTCTATGTGCATTCTCATGTGCTGAAGTTAGCACATACAGCGCCGCCCACAGCTGAACTCGACCGCGACTCCGTGGTGAACCTCACCCAACTACTGACCCTTGACAAGGACGACCTCGACACCCGCGTGGGTCGGCTCCCACTCCCGCTCGTTCGCGAGATCGACGAGGGACTGCGCCAAGTGCTCGAGCTCTGACAGTTAGCAACCTCACGCGGCCGATTCGAAGATGACCCTGTGACCGAGAGTGTGATCTGGATCGACCGGCACCGCAGGGTGTCTCCACCCGCCCGGCACAGAGGGAAACTGCGGAGAGACGTTCTCCTCATGGACCATCGAAGGGATCTGCCGATCGTGGCGGGTTGGCGTGTTACACGGCGCGAGCCAGGACGAGCACATGGCCACTGGCTCCCTCCGGAATGTAGCGGTTCCACACTGGCATAAGTCGGACGTCTTGGAACCACTGTAGGTAGGTGGCAACGTCCGCGTGATCCCAGAACATTTGAGCTCCGAGGTAGTCTTCGATGCCCATCCAGTTGCGGTGGCCGACGACCGCAAGGAGAACGCCATCCGGGCGCAGCCAGCGACGAATACGGGGTAGCAGGTCCCGCTGATCTCGCACGGGGACGTGGATCAAGGAGTAGAAGGCCACCACGGCATCAAACGACGATGGCTCCGTGTCCCAGGTTGCCATGTCCGCGCAGATGAACTCGGCACCTGGCACCAGCCTTTGGGCGCGCTCGATCTGCACGGGTGAGATATCGAGACCAACCGCCGAGAATCCCCTCGTGACCAGTTCCTTCGTGGTCGGGAGCCCCGCACCGCAGCCGAGATCCAGCACCCGGCTGCCGGGCTCCACCATGAGCGCCAGCTCATCAACCCAGGCTCGGTATTGGTCCGTGTGCTCGTCCGTCGTGCTGTTGGGTCGGCCCTCGTCGTCGCGGTAGGCAAACGAGATGGCGTCGTACCCGTCTCGCACCAGGTCACGCCAGCGCTTCCTCACCTCCGGCGTCTCTTGCTCCAGGGTTGAACGAAACAGTGGGAGGTCCTTGCTTGACTCGGCATCGCTCTCACGCCCTCTCGGGCCGCGGCGCTTGGTGGTCACGGTGCAGATTCTCCCGAACTACGCCATCCGAGGCGCTGCTGCTCACTCATAGCCGCTCTCGCCGGCACCTTCCCGGCCCCCGCGCCCTGCGGTCCAGAGCCCCGAGCGCGTCGCAGTTCTCACGTGCGTCGCGCGTCCACTCGCCTGCAAACGCAGCGGCCTAACACGGCGCCGCTGAGCGGGGACGCCCGACGAGGAGATGTCGAGGGGGAACGCTGACCGCGTTCATCCCGGGGTGAGCTCGGCTACGGGCCGCCTGGCGCTGACGTCGTCGACGAGGGCCGGCGTCTCCAGGCGCGCCGCCCCGAGGCCGCGGTCGCCGATACCCGCAGTGACAGCCTCGACGAGCTGCCCGCGGGGCTGCGCCGGATGGGTCCGTAGACTAGCTGGCGATGTCCGAGGCGCGCGGAACGAGGACCCCGGTGGTGCGGGGTCGCGACGGGGCTCGGCTCCGTGTCATCGACTTCGGCGGTGAGGGGCGCCCGTGCTCTTCGTCCACGGTCTCGCCGGCCACGGGAGCGAGTGGTCGAGGGTGGCGCAGCTCCTGCCACGCGAGCTGCGGCCCCTGGCATTCGACCTGCGCGGTCACGGCGGCAGCGAGAGGCGCCCAGGGGATGCATCGCTGGCCGCCCACGCCGACGACGTCGCCCGGGTCGCGGGGCAGATGGCGCCCGGAGAGCCGCTCTTCCTGGTCGGCCAGTCGGTGGGCGGCATCGTCGCCTTCGTCGCCGCCTCGCGGCGCCCCGAGATCGTCCGCGCCCTGGTGGTCGTGGAGGCGGCCCCGACCGGACCTCACCCGGAGGCGCCAGCCCGGATCTCGGGCTGGCTCGATTCCTGGCCCTCGCCGTTCCCGGGCCGCGGGCGGGCGATGGCCTTCTTCGGCGGCCCTCCCCACGCCGACGGCTGGGATCCCCTCCTCCTTCGAGACCGCCCTCCGCTTGACGACCAGCAGGGCGAGCACCTCGCGGCCGCTGCCCGGAATGCCCTCCACAACCCGGGTGGCGCGCCGGGTCAGCGCGCGAGGTCCGGCTGGGAGCGCCTGACACTCAGGAGGCGCGGGCCACCCTGCCGGGCGCGGGGGCGGACGACCCGCGAACCTCGAGGCGAGACTTGAGGATGACCTTGCGAGGAGGCTGTGCGGGTGCACTGATCAGNNTCGTCGAAACTGGCCACGGCGACGTCCGCGGGGACTCTGCGTCCCTCCTGTACCAGTATCTCCAGCGCGCCCAGCGCCATGAGGTCGGAGGCCACGAAGACCGCGTCGAGCTGCGGCCGCCGCCGCAGGAGAAACTGCATCGCGTGGGCCCCTCCCTCGCGGGTGAAGTTGCCCGACTCGATCAGCTCCGAGTCGGCGGGGAGGCCAGCGGCCTCCAGGCCCTGCAGGTAGCCGC
>PLXL01000177.1:1935-4139 GCA_003153215.1 Candidatus Dormiibacterota bacterium | reverse complement strand
GCCACCTCCGTGGGTCTCGCGGCGGCCGGCCGCGGTTCCGCAGTGGTCATGGGTGTGCTCATCATGGGCGGCTCTCCTCACAATTGAGCGTGCTGTGCGCGCGCTCCGCGCCACACTGTATCTCTGAAATGCGCGTCGGTCCAGCGGCAGGGCGGATGCCCTTATTCCCGTCGGTGCCGACCTCGCGCCACCGCGTGCCGCTGCTCGTCGGCGGTACCGCCGGGGTCTTCCGCTCGGAGTGGAACCCGGGCGGGTCCCCTCCTCACTCCATCGCCCGGCGGTACGCACGGGTGCTCCACCAGATCGCGAGGAGCGCCGCCGCACCCATGACCGCGAAGCCCTCGGCGACGGTTGCCGAGGCCAGGGTCCCGGAGGCCAGGTCGCGGGCCGCCTCCACCGCGTAGTACATGGGGTTGGCGTGGGCCAATCCCTGCAGCCACCCCGGCCCCAGGGAGAGGGGGAGGAGCACGCCGGCCAGCAGGGTGAGGGGAAGCTGGAGCCCGGTGACCACGGCGGCCAGGCTCCCGATCTGCTTGAGGGTGATGCCGAGGGCGGCCGAGCCCGCCGAGCACGCCGCCGTGAGCAGGGCCAGCAGGCCGAGCAGGATGGCGAGGCCGGCCCAGTGCGTGTGGAAGCCGAACGGCGTGGCGACGACCAGCACCAGGGCCGCGGGCACGACGAACATCAGCACGTCGCGGAGGACAGTTCCGAGCACCAGGGCCAGGCGGCTCGCCGGCGTGACCCGCAGCCGTTCGATGACGCCGGAGTCCAGTTCCCCGATCACGATCCAGCCGGCGCCCATCCCAGATCCGAAGGCCATCAGGGCCAGGATGCCGGGCACGAAGACGTCGAGGACGCTCCCTCCCGGGAAGCCGGGACCGCCAGCGAGCGGCTTGAGCAGGGGGGCGAAGAGGGCCAGGTACATGAGCGGGACGCTCATCCCCATGAACACCCAGATCGGCTGGCGGAGCGTCTCCAGGATGCGCCGGCGCGCGAGCAGAGCCGTCTGCAGCAGGAAGGTCATGATGCGATCGCCTCCATGGCCGCCGGGTGTCCGGCGTCGCGGAGGGAACGTCCGGTCTCGTGGAGAAAGACGTCGTCCAGCGAGGGCTCCCGCAAGGAGACCCCGAGGACCTCGACACCGCGGGCCCGCAGCAGGTCAAAGATCGCCGCCATCCCCGTGGTGGCGCTGTCGAGGTCGACCCGGATGGTATCGCCGTCGATCCGGGCCCCTCGGACGAGTGGCTCGCGCCCCAGCTCGGCAGCGACCGCGGCGAGATCGGCGGACCCCGGGCGCGGCGTGATGGTGACCCCGGCCGGATGGCGCCCGCGGAGCTCCTCCGGCGTCCCCTCGGCGACCAGCAGGCCGTTGTCGATGATGGCGACCCGATCGCTGAGCTGATCCGCCTCGTCCAGGGAGTGGGTGGTCAGGAGGACGGTCGTCCCGGTGTCGCGGAGCCGGCGGAGCTGGTCCCAGAGGTTGGCCCGGTTCTGCGGGTCGAGCCCGAGGGTGGGTTCGTCGAGGAAGAGCACGTCGGGGCGGTGCACGATGCCGAGCGCCACCTCGAGCCGGCGTCGCTGGCCGCCCGAGTAGGTGCGGGCGATGCGCCGGCAGAAGGCCGCAAGGTCGAGCCGCTCGATCAGCTCATCGGCGCGGCGCTCCGTCTCGTGCCGGCCCATCCCGTACAGCCGGCCCTGGAGGACGAGGTTCTCGCGTCCGGTCGCCTCGATGTCGGCTCCGCCGCGCTGACCGACGTATCCGATGCGCCGGCGCACCGCGGCGGGGTGGCTGCTGACGTCCAGTCCGGCGACCACCACCTCGCCGGCATCGGCCCGCAGGAGCGTGGTGAGGATGCGCAGCGCCGTCGTCTTCCCTGCCCCGTTGGGGCCCAGGAAGCCGTAGATCTGGCCGGCCGGGACCGAGAGGTCGACGCCGCGGAGGGCCTCGACCCGCCCCCCCCGGCCCGAGAACGACTTGCGCAGGCCGGTCACCCGCACCGCCAACGGGGCCACCGGTTCCGTGGGCGTCACAGCCTTGGGCACGATCAAGCCGCCGCCGGCTTGGTCAGCCGCACCTCGAGGGTCATCCCCGAGGTGTGGGTCTCGCAACTGCCGAAAGCGGTGTGAGCCACCAGGCGTTCGAATCGGGCCGCCGAGTAGGCGCGGCGCCGGAGCATGGTGGAGAGCGTCAGCCTGGTCATGAA
>PLXL01000177.1:0-1886 GCA_003153215.1 Candidatus Dormiibacterota bacterium | reverse complement strand
GGAACTCGACGTCCACCCCCGCCCGTCGCGCCGTCTCGGCGGCGATCTCCACCATGGTGCGGCTGATGTCGAGCCCCGTCACTCGGACCGCTGCCGCGCTCGCCATCTCGACGGCCTGGTAACCGGGGCCAGGGGCCACCTCGAGCACCGCGGCGCCGGCAGGAAGGCCGGCGGTGAGCCTTGCCGCCTCGCTCCGGCACTCCGCGAGCTGGCTCGCCGAACCGCGCTGGCGCGCGTACCAGTGCGCCATCCGTCCCTCCATCTCCGGCAGCTGGAAGCGCCGGCGCGGGCTGCCATACTTCTCGTTCACGATAGGTCTCCTGCGATGATATCTTAGTAACTAAGCAAACTAGATGGTAAGCAGATGAACCGTCTCGAGTCAACTCCCTTGCGTGCCGACCTGATCCGCCGCCTCACCGAGGCGGTGCGCCGTCAGGTGGCCTGGACGGTCCTGCACAACCAGGCGATCGCGGATCGGCTGGGGATGAGCGCCACCGACCTGCACGCCATCAACCTCCTCGACCTCGAGGGGCCGATGACCGCGGGACGCCTGGCGGAGCTGATGAGCCTCACCACGGGGGCCGTGACCGGGGTGCTGGACCGCCTGGACCGCGCCGGCCTGGTCCGGCGCGAGGCCGACCCCGCCGACCGGCGCCGGGTGGTCGCCCGGCTCGTGCCCGAGGGGATGGAGCGGGTGCGCGCCGCCTTCGCGGCGGTCGGGTCCGGGGTGCAGGACCTCTACGCGGGCTACGACGACGCCCAGCTCCGCCTCCTCGTCGACTATGCGGAGCGCAATGCGGAGATCACTCGCAGGATCGCCGGCCAGATGCGCGCGACCGACCCCGGCCCCGCCCCGGACGCCGAGGGCGAGCTGTCGGCGCCGCTCGGTGACGTGACCGCCGGCCGTCTCGAGATCACCGGCAACGCCGCCAACCTCCGCATCCGATCCGGAGCGGGGGCGGCCCTCCTGTACACGGCGACCTTCGAGCGACGCGCCCCTCGGATCCGGGCACGCGGAGGGACGGTGACCGTCGCCTATCCCGGGATCTTTGCCCTGAGCGCGGGCCGCGGCGTGATCGGCCTGAACGGTACCGTCCCCTGGACCGTCGAGGTGCGCGGCGGCGCCTCCAACGTGGATGCCGACCTCTCGGGCGTACCCCTCACCGGATTCAGCCTGATCGGCGGCTCCAGCCGCGTGGACTGCCGGCTGCCCCGACCGGCCGGCACGGTGGTGCTTCGCATCCGCGGCGGCGCGAGCCGCGTGGCCTTTCGCCGTCCTGCGGAGATCCCGGTGCGGGTGCGGGTGACCGGCGGCCTGAGCAAGCTGCGCGTGGATGCGAGGCAGTACCGGGCGATGGGTGGGCCGGCGGCGCTCGACAGCCCCGGCTACGAGGACGCCTCCGACCGCTATGAGCTGGCGGTTGACGGCGGTGCCAGCCACATCACCGTCGACGGGATGTAGCCGCCGCCACGGCCGCCCGAGGCACCGCACCGCCGCCAGCCCGCAGCTGTGCACATCCCGCGGGAGAGCGGGGCGCTGCGCCGTTCCGGGGGCGATGCGCTATACTAATAAAGTAATTCTGACCTAAACTCCGGGGAGCCCAATCCGAGCCACCCGGAGTGTCCCTCAGGGAGCTCATGGGAGGTCCTTCCGTGGCCCTCGCCGTCGCCGACACCGCCGCCACCGTCCGGGAGCTGGTCCCGAGGATCGAGCGCATGCGCCAGGAGCGCAACGCGGTGATCCTCGCCCACAACTACCAGCTCCCCGAGGTGCAGGACATCGCCGACATCGTCGGCGATTCGCTCAACCTCTCGCGACAGGCCGCCCAGACGGACGCCGACGTGATCGTCTTCTGCGGGGTCCACTTCATGGCCGAGACCGCCGC
>PLXL01000292.1:689-2621 GCA_003153215.1 Candidatus Dormiibacterota bacterium | reverse complement strand
CGAGGTGGGCGCGCTCGCCTTCGAGTACGGGTACAGTGCCGCCGAGCCGCGCTGCCTGGTGTTCTGGGAGGCGCAGTTCGGCGACTTTGCCAACAACGCCCAGATGGTCGTCGACCAGTTCATCGTGGCCGCCCAGGCCAAGTGGGGCCAGCGCTCCCGGCTGGTCCTCCTCCTCCCCCACGGCTACGAGGGGCAGGGCCCCGAGCATTCGAGCGCACGGATGGAGCGGTATCTCCAGCTGGCGTCGAACGGAAACATCCGAGTGGCCAACTGCTCCAATTCAGCCCAGTATTTCCACCTCCTCCGCGACCAGGCCCTGGCCCCGCTCCCGCGGCCGCTGGTCGTCATCAGCCCCAAGTCCCTGCTCCGTGCCGCCGAGACGAGCTGCGCCGCCGTGGATCTCTCCGAGGGTGGCTTCCAGCCGGTCATCGAGGACCCCCGGATGGCGGAGCGGCGGGAGAGCGTCCGGGTCCTCCTGCTCTGCACCGGCAAGATCTTCTGGGAGCTGGACGCGCACGAGCTGCGCGAGCAGGCCACCGACCTGGCGATCGGCCGGGTGGACCTCCTCGACCCGCTGCCCCTCGACGAGATCCTGGAGATGATCCGCAGCTACCCCAACCTGGAGAAGGCCTACTGGGTCCAGGAGGAGCCGGAGAACATGGGGGCCTGGGCCCACGTCCAGCGCCGCATCGGCAGGCACCGCCCGTATGAGGTGAGCTGGGAGTACATCGGCCGTCCCCGGCGGGCAAGCCCGTCCGAGGGGTACCACGGCTCCCACATCATCGAGCAGGGCCGCGTGCTCCGCGAGGCGCTGCTGACCTCGCCCGCGGTCCAGCAATTCGTCCCCGCCTCGCGGCCGCGGCTCAGCGAGGCGGAGCCGGTCGCGCCCCATCCCGCCGTGAACGGGGCCGCCACTCCTCCCGCCGCCCTTGCCGGGGACGGTGAGCTGCCCCTCTCCGAGCCGGCTCCCGCACCCTCGACCGTGCCCCGATCGCGCGCCCGGCACCCGGCCTCCAAGGCCACTCGGTGACCCCCCGGGTCGTCGTCCTCGGCGGCGGNNGGCACCTGCCTCAACTGGGGATGCATTCCGACCAAATCCCTCCTCGCCACCGCCGATCTGCTCCGGCGCATCCGCCGCGCCGGTGAGCTGGGCCTCCGGGTGGGTGAGGTCGAGGTGGACTTCCCCCGGATGATGGAGCGCAAGGAGGAGGTGGTCGTCGCCATGCGCGGCGGCGTCGAGGCCGCCTGCAAGCGACGCAAGGTGCGCGTGGTCCGCGGCGAGGGCGTCCTCGAGGACGGCATCGTCCGGGTCGGAGAGGAGCGCCTCGAGTACGACCACCTCATCGTCTGCGTCGGCACCGAGCCGAGCGGGCTCCCCGGCATCGACATGAGCCACCCCCGGGTGGTGACCTCCAACGGCGTGCTCCGCCTCCAGAGCCTGCCCCGCCGCCTGCTGGTGATCGGGGGTGGGGTGATCGGCTGCGAGTTCGCCTCGCTCTTTGCCCCGCTGGGTGTCGCCGTCACCGTGGTCGAGGTGCTCCCGCAGATCCTCGCCGGGGTGGAGCCGCGGGTGGTCCGCGAGTTCCGCCGCCTGGTGGAGAAGGAGGGCATCACCTTCCACACCGGCCGGAGCGTCGAGAAGGTCGATTACCGGGACGAGCAGGTGACCGCGACCCT
This sequence comes from Candidatus Dormiibacterota bacterium, assembly GCA_003153215.1. Taxonomy (GTDB): domain Bacteria; phylum Chloroflexota; class Dormibacteria; order Aeolococcales; family Aeolococcaceae; genus Changshengia. Next base: position 944 of record PLXL01000292.1, on the reverse strand, counting down.
CGACGATGGGACGGCCATCGAGGCCGACCTGGTGCTGGTCTCGGTGGGGCGCGCCGCCCAGACCGCGGGCATCGGCCTGGAGGGGGCGGGGGTGGAGCTGACCTCGCGGGGACACATCGTGGTGGACGAGATGCTGCGTACCGCCAACCCCAGGATCTGGGCGGCGGGCGACTGCATCGGCGGCCTCCAGCTCGCCCACCTGGGCAGCGCCGAGGGCGCACGTGCGGTGGAGAACGCTCTCGGCGTCGGGGTGCG
>PLXL01000292.1:0-668 GCA_003153215.1 Candidatus Dormiibacterota bacterium | reverse complement strand
GATCCTGGGCGCGACCGTGATGGGCGTCCACGCCGTCGAGATCATCCACGAGGTGGGGGTCGCGATCAGCGGCGGTCTCACCGTTGACGAGCTGGGCGACATCATCCACGCCCACCCGACGGTGAGCGAGCTGCTGATGGAGGCCGCCGAGCAGGCCGAGGGGCTGGCTCCGTACCTCAGCTGACNNCACCCAGGAGGCAGACATGACCGCATCTGCTGCCCGACCCGTCGCCCTGGTCACGGGAGCCTCCTCCGGTTTGGGCCACGCCTATGCGCGGCAGCTCGCCGAGGGTGGGTGGGACCTCGTCCCGGTGGCGCGCCGCGCCTCCCGCCTCGAGGCGCTCGCGGCACGGGTCGGGATCCCGGGCGGCGTCACCGTCCTGCCGCTCGTCGCCGACCTCACCGACCCTGCGGGGCTCGCCATGGTGGCGGAGCGGATCGACCGCGGTGTGGATCTGGTCGTCAACTGCGCCGGCTTCGCCGGCTACATGCCCTTCGCCGAGCTCTCCGGCGAGGTCGCCGACTCGCTGATCGACGTCCACGTCCGGGCCGTCACCCATCTCACCGGCGCCGCCGTCCGGGCGATGGTGCCGAACCGCCGCGGGGCGATCATCAACGTGGCCTCCCTGCTGGCCTTCAGCGAGTCGGCGGTGCTGGGCCGATTCAAC
>PLXL01000098.1 GCA_003153215.1 Candidatus Dormiibacterota bacterium | reverse complement strand
CCTCCAGGGTTCAGCGAAAGTGACGATCGAGCTCGTTTGCGTAACGAGTACCGAGGGTGGCGCCCTGTTCGGCTATCCATGAGGAGATCCCAATCCGACCAGTGGCCGGGCCGTCGGTGTCCACAAGCCCCTCGGTCATCGCCCAGAACTCATCTGCGGTCAGGAGACGGTCGCGAACCACGGTGCCGAGCAGCGAGGCCATAGCCGGCATCGCGACTTTCGGGAGACGGATGAGCCGGGCGTGGCTCTCCACGGCCTCACGAATGAGACCCACCAGTTCCACGAAAGTCGGGCGATCGGGGCTCACCGCGTCGATCACCTGATTGTTCCGATCGGCTCCGGCTTCGACTGCAAGACGAGCGAGATCGTCGACATGGATCGGACGGATCCGGTAGTCGCCTCTCCCGCCGATGGCGAAGACGGGCAGCCTCCGAAGGAGCCAGGCGATGTTATTCAACAACACACCGTCTCCTCCGAACAAGACGGCGGGGCGTAGTGCGGCGTAGGAGACACCCACCTCGGCAAGGATTCGCTCGACTTCTGCCTTACCTCTGAAGTACGGATAGCGGGAAGTGATGCTCGGATGGGTGATCGAGATGTGGACGATGCGCTCGACCCCGGCCTGTCGGGCAGCGTGGAACAGGGTGCGAGAGTTGGCTACCGCCGTCTGGTGACCGCTGGAGCCGTGAGGGAAGCGGATCCAATAGGTGTTGTACAGCGTGGTGGCACCGCGCATGGACTTCGTGAGCCCGATAGGATCGTCGAAGTCGAGCGGTCGGACTTCGATCGACGAATCGCCTCTTTGGCGCTGCGGATGGCCGGTGAGCGTCCGCACCGTGCGTCCCGCATCCTGGAGGTCGCGGGCAATGGCAGCACCCGAGTAACCGAATGCTCCGGTCACCACGTCGAATCCGTCGTGACCCAGGGACGCTGTCGCCTCCGCGCGCTGGACGCTCGCCGCCTGGCTCATAACCGGCCGTTGGTGATGCCGACGGCACCGACGACGCCGTCCAGCGTCATGGGATCCTGGTTGAGGTGGAGGCCGGCCCAGATCCGTCCCACGGCGGGGGCCGATGCCCCAGAAGTCGCCGACTCTGCCCACTCCGTCGATGAAGCTCGTCCGGCATGCTCAGCCGGATCGGGCCGGCTGAAGCGGCCTCCGGGCGCGCCCAGGTCCGTCTTCTGAGGATGCTGGTTGGGCCCACGTGCCTTCCCTTTGTTTAGTACGTACTATACATCAGGACACGCAGTGCCGCGGCTTCGGTCGGAAGTCGCCGACCGTAGATCTCGTCCCAGTGCCTTCGCGGTCTGCGTGAGCACCCCGTCCAGATAAAATAGGTACGCCCGCACACCATTAGGCAAACCGAGCATCGAGAGAGGCTACGCTGCCGGGGACGCCGCCGGTGGAGTCGCCGAGCGGGAGGCGGGCCACGCAGACTTCGACCCCGGCACCAACGTCCGCACACGCCCGCCTCTTCGCCCCAGCGTAGTGGCCGTAGTGTCCTCCAGGGCTCGTCGATACAGGTCCAGATACGAACTTGTCATCACCTGGGGGCTGAACCGTTCACGCGCGATGCGAGCGCACTCTATCGGATCAATCTCGTCAGCACGACGCACTGCTTCCACCATCTCGTCGACGACATCCACAATGAATCCGGTGACTCCGGGCTCGATCAACTCGGCTGCAGAGCCCTGCCGGAAGGACACGGCGGGCGTGCCGCTGACCATCGCTTCAACGATGGAGAGGCCGAATGGCTCTGGCCAGCTGATCGGCGCGAGCATCGCGGTGGCATTAGCGATCAAGCGCGCCTTCGCAGCCCCGCTGACGCTCGGAAGGTACACCACCCGGGCGCCGTCGATGAACGGCTGCACATGGCGGCGGAAGTACTCGCGCCCTTGCGGCGTCTCCTCCACCTTGCCAGCCAGGATGAGGCGAAGGCCGCAGCGTCGAGCCACTTCGATGGCGGTGCCCTGCCCCTTCTCCTCGCAGACGCGTGCAAGGCACAGCAGGTATTGAGGATCACGCGCAGCAGGAGCTACGAAAAGTCCATCGACGTCGACAGCGTTGTGCACGACGCCGGCCCAGGCGAGGTGCGGTGCCTGGGCGCGCTGGCTGTCGCTTATCGCGACCAAGCCCACATGGTCAGGCAGCGAATCGTAGAACTCGAGCTCGCTGACCCCGATCGGACCGTGAAGGGTATGCAGCACCGAAGACATGCCAAGCATGCCAGTGAAGAGCGCGCCGCCGAAGCCCGCGTGATCGTGGATCACGTCGAACGGCCCCAGCCATTGCATCATGCGAAGCACTCGCGCCAGGTAGGTCATCTCGTGCATCACCTGCGAGGCCTGGCCGAGGTGCGCGTCCAGCCCCGGAGGGGCGCAGACGGTGATGCCCGGCTCAGATCCCTCCGCCCCGAACAGTGTCACCGGATGACCCCGGCGACGCAGCTCGCGGGCGAGCAAGGTCACGACCAGCTCCACGCCGCCGTATCCCCGCGGCGGCATCGGGTACCAGGGCGGTGCGATGAGGGCGACGTGAAGTTGCACGTGGCCACCATCAGCGGCTTCCACAATCTCAAGTATGGGACCAACGTGCCTGGCCCGCTAGGGTCTTATGTAACGCCCAGCAAGGTAACAATCATCTTCCGGCTCTCGCGATTGCGGTTCGGCATGTGGAACGTGGGCACGGCCGCCGAGGCCGGCAAAAGTCGACCAAAGCTCGCAAGCTGGCCTCAAGATGGTGGTGTGTCCACCGTCGGGAGCCTCTCTAAGCGGCCATGTCGATCGCGACCATTGACAGGCCGCGCCCGGGCCGGTGGCGCCGGGCCTGCCGGCTCTTTGGATCGCCCTCCCGCGGCGGCGGAACGCAACCCTCAATGCCAGTTTATGGCCGTTTTCAGTGCCAGTTTCGATGGCCGGTGATCTTGCCAGTTTCGCGCCCCTTCACACCAGGCAAGCGAGGTCTGATCCTCAGAAGCACCCCATGCCGTCAACGAGGTCGTAGAGTGTCATCAGGATTGCGAAGAGGAACAGTCCAAAGGACGCCGATCCAACGAGCACGATGCCGATCCGGCCGGTCACCGCCGTCGCGTGACCGTGAAGCCCACGCTCGACTCGGTTCAGCCAACGGATAGTACGGTGGAGGGCCACCCCACCAATGACCACGGCCAGAAACCAGACTGCAACAGTTGCGAGCGCAGGACGCTGACTGGATGCGCATGCTCCCAGAAACGGTACCAGCGTCGACCCGCAGGTCGGCGGCTGGCGTGCTGCGCCTGTAAGATCGTCTCCGTTCGATAAGCGCTTTGCCGGGAGGAGAGGCCATGGGCGGTCGCAGGTCTGTATCACTCGTTTTCGTGGTGTGGGTGGTTATTGGCGTGATCGTGGCCTACAACAATCACTACTTTGACAGCCTCAAGACCCTTGGCGGCGTCCTGTCGGCGCTGCTGGCGATCCTGCTCTGGCCCCTTATCCTCCTCGGCACCAAGATCACCCTCAACATCTGACGGGCCGCTTGCCCGCCTCCAATTTCACCCAAGGGCACACGTCGGGACCGAAACGTGGTCCCGACTGTGACTTCCCGGATCACCCCGTTGGTCGTGAATGTGGGCAGCGTTCGCCTGGAACCTACTTCTGATTGCGGTGCCGGGAGTCCTCTGGGCCACTGGCCATCCCCTGATCGCCGTCGTGGTGCTCATCTGCTACTTCCTGCTTGCCTACTTGCTGTCGCTGGCGGTTGCCCTGGAGCGCTTCCGCAGGCGTCACCAGACATGAAGGTGCAGTTGATCCTCCGCCGACGGTGATTTGGGCTCGCCGGGTGCTGCAAGCGATCGTAGGGAGAAGCTCGGACTGCCCAGCCCCATGGGTCGATATCAGCCACCTGGCTGGCATGACATCGCTGATCGCTGGCCGCCGCGCCCTTGGCGGGCTGGCTGAGGATCCCGAGTTTAAGTGGTCACAAGTACTCACGTCACGACGGCCAGCCCGTTTGCAGGTC
>PLXL01000276.1 GCA_003153215.1 Candidatus Dormiibacterota bacterium | reverse complement strand
CCTTACCACTTGGCTACGTCGCCGTATCAGCGAGGATACCCGAGCCGGTGAGGTCCGGGCCCGGGGCCATCGCCGTGACCGCCCTCGGGGAGCGCGCCTTCGGCCGGCTGCCCCGCGGCGTCGGAGTCGGCCGGCAGCACGAATCCGACCTCGAGGGCATCGGCCAGCGCCCGGAGCCGTGCGAAGAAGCCGGCCGTGTGGTACGAGCGCGGCAGGCGCAGTCCGTGGAAGTCGTAGTGGTGCGTCCACTCGTGGAGCAGCGTGTTGAGGAAGACCTTGGGTGCGATGACGCGCTGCTGGACCGCGGTGCGATGGTAGATGCGGATGCGCGCCCACGCCACCTTGCCCTGAGCGTCCAGACGGTAGGTGTAGTAGCCGTACGTCTTTGACTGGAGGCGCTGCCCGTCGTGCCGGTGCACCTGCGGGCGGTCGGGGACGACGACCTGGCAGGGGGGGAGGCCCGCCTCCCGGCTCAACTCATCGATGAGGTGCTGGGCGATGCGCTCCCGCTCGGCGGCGTCCTCACCGGCGCCGAGGACCCGGAGCGTCAGCCCCCGGGCGATCGGGGTCGGACGTACCGGCACGCCGGTGGCGGCCTGGCTGCGACGGTAGCTGGACTCGGAGAACCGCCTGGCGAACATCCGTCCGCAGTATAGGTGCTCGGGCTAGACTGGGACGCCCGCACCGGGCTGGCGGAATCGGTAGACGCAGCGGTCCTAAACACCGCGGGGGCGCTGCCCCATCCGGGTTCGATCCCCGGGCCCGGTACTCCTCTTCACGACGCCCGGTGGCAGTCTCGAGTGCGTCGCATTGATCCCGCCACGCGGCCCGGGCGTGACTGGGACTCGGTACACCCGGGTACATTGATGACAGGGAAGTCTCTCCTTCGAGGCACAGGGATGATCGATCGCGTCAGCGCGCTGGTCGCCCGGGCGATGGACGCCGGGGTGCGCTGGCAGCTTGCCCGCCTCCCCGTCGAGACGCCCGCCCCCGGAAGCTGGGAGCCCGCCGACCCCCACGCGTTCTGGGCGGCCAGCCGGCTCCACGACCCCGCCGAGGTCACCGCCGGTCCGGTGCTGCGCCACGGCGCCGATGGGGTGGAGGTGCGCAATCTGAGCGGGCCGAGCCGGGGGCCGGGGACCGACCCGGGCAGCCGGCAGTTGGAGGCGACCGCGCGCCTCCGGCCCGACCGGCGCGACCTCCCCTTCGTGCTGTTCATCCACGGGCTGGCCTCGCCCAGGCCCTGGTACGAGGAGCACCGTTGCCGGGCGCTCACGGTGAGAGGGGCCCATGCGGCCCGCATCGACCTTCCCCTTCATCTCCGCCGGCGCCGGCCAGGCAGCCGGAGCGGTGACGGATTCATCCAGGCGGACCTGACCTGGACCCGCGAGATCGTTCGCCAGTCGGTGGAGGACTGCGCGGCGGTGCTCGCCTGGGCGCGGCGCGAGGTGAGCGATCGGGTGGAGGTCTGCGGGACCTCCCTCGGCGGTCTCGTCGCCCTGCTGCTCGCCGCTCAGGTGGAGCTGGACGGGGTGGTTGCCCTCGCCCCCTTCTGCGACCCCGCCTCCACCGTCCTTCACAACCTGCCGCGGCGCACCCGGCGCATGGTCGGGTTGGACGGCGGCGGGGGAGGGGTGTGGGGCCCCGACCGTGACCAGGCGCGACGGGTGGTGGAGGCAGCTCTCGCCCCCATCGTGGCCCGCACCTTCAGCCCCCCGGCCACCCCCGGGGAGCGGATCGCGATCGTCCGCCCGACCCTGGACGGGGTCGTCGGTGACGCGCCGATGGCGGAGCTTGCCGAGGCGTGGGGGTCGGAGCTGTGGAGCTACTCGCAGGGGCACGTCTCGGTGCTCAACGCCCCCGGCCTCGCCGCCCGGGTGAGCGACTGGCTGGTCACACCGCACGCCGGCCTCACCGGAACCGCCGGGCGTGGGACTGCCGTCCTGAGGACCTCCGGGATCCAGCCCGCCACCTGATCTCTCCTCGCATACTGAGCCGATGCCCGTCCCTGAAGCGCAGCCGGCGGCGGCACCCCCCTTCGTCCCCGCCTCGGTGCGCCGGTTCCGATTCCTGGGATGGCGGTTGGACCTCGCGACCGGGCTGATCGATCTCGGCTACGCATTGGATGGCGACGAGCTGCACGAGCAGGTCGAGCTCGGCGGCCCGGTCGCCGGCCTCGACCCGGCTCGGACGGCGGCGCTCGAGCGGGCCGTCGCCCTTCTCCACCTCATCGCCGGGGTCAGCTACTACAAGACGTGTTTCGCTCCCGAGATCTCGGTCGAGACGGACCTGCCCGATCCGGATCTGGCCGCCTTCCTCCACCACCTCTACACCCGCGGTCTGGCCGAATGCCGCTTCGTGAACGATCTCCGGGGGCGCGAGATAGCGCCCTTTCCGAGCGCGGCAGGCGCAACCCCGAAGGCGGGGCCGGCGGGCCTTGGCGACCGGCCGCTGGTGCCGATCGGCGGCGGCAAGGACTCGATCGTGACCCTGGAGGCCGTCCGCGGCGCCGGCCGGCAGCCCCTCCTCTTCAGCGTGGGCAGCGCGCCCGCGGTGGTCCGCACCGTGGAGGTGGCTGGACTTCCTCACGTCGCGGTCACGCGGACCCTCGACCCCCATCTCCTGGAGCTCAACCGCCGGGGCGCCCTCAACGGCCACGTCCCGGTGACCGCCGTCGTCTCCTGCCTGGCTCTCATCGCTGCCCTGGTCCACGGTGCCGGCGCCGTGGTGATGGCCGACGAGCGCTCCGCCTCGGCAGGCAGCCTCACCTGGGACGGCATCGAGGTCAACCACCAGTACAGCAAGAGCTGGGACTTCGAGAGGCGCTTCGCCGCCATCGTCGCCGGTCACGTCGCCGCGGATCTCGGCTACTTCTCCCTGCTCCGGCCGTGGTCGGAGCTGGCCATCGCTCGGCGCTTCGCCGCCCTCCCCGCCTACCACCGGGCCTTCGTCAGCTGCAACCGCGCCTTCCTGCTCGACCGGGACCGGCGCACCCCCAGCTGGTGCGGTGACTGTCCCAAGTGCCGGTCCGTCTCGCTGGCGCTGGCCCCCTTCCTGGATAGGGACAGAATTGTCTCGATCATGAGGAGCGATCTGCTCGGCGACCCCGCCCAGCTTCCGGGCTTCGCCGCCCTGCTCGGAATCGAGGCTGACAAACCGTTGGAGTGCGTGGGGGAGGTGGAGGAGTCGAGGGTCGCGATGCGCCTGCTCACCGCCTCGGAGGGCTGGCGCGATGCNNGGAGTTCGCCGATGCGCTTGGATGAGCTCGGGGGACGGTGGGTCGGACTCTGGGGCTTCGGCCGCGAGGGCAAGGCGACACTCGCCGTGCTGACCGCGATGGCGGACCCGCCGGCCGGCATCGCCATCGTCACCGACACGCCGCCGACCGAGGCGGAGCGCGCTGCCGGGGCAACCCTCCCCTGGCTCAGCGGCGAGGAGGGGATCGCCCGGCTCTGCACCTCCGATGTCGTGGTCCGCTCTCCAGGAATCAGCCGCTACCGCGACGATGCCCTGCGGGTCGCCGCCGCCACCCAGGTCACGACGGCGACCAATCTCTGGGGGGCGGAGCATGCCGGCGAGACGGTCATCGCGGTCACCGGGTCCAAGGGCAAGAGCACGACCAGCTCCCTGATCGACCACCTCGCGCGCGCCGCCGGCATGCGGACCGTGCTGGCGGGCAACATCGGCATTCCCCTGCTCGCGCACCTGTATCCCGAGCCCGCGCCCGACCTCTGGGTACTCGAGCTGTCCAGCCACCAGATCAGCGACCTGGACTGGTCACCGCGGGTGGGGGTGCTCCTCAACCTCTACCGCGAGCACCTGGATTGGCACGGGACCGAGGCGCGGTACTTCGCGGACAAGCTCAACCTCTTTGCCCATCGATCCGGCATCGTGGCCGTCCTCAACCGCGAGGACACGCGCACCCGGGCACTCGCGCCGGCGTTGCCCGGCCGGCACGTCTGGTTCGGGGATCCCGCCGGCTATCACACCGACGGCAGCTCGATCCTCTGGCGCGATGAGCGGCTCGTCGACGCGGACAAGATCCAGCTCCGCGGCCGGCACAACCTGCTCAATGCCTGCGCGGCCCTCACCGCCCTCGAGGAGGACGGCGTCGAGGTGCGCCCCCTGGTCCCCGCCCTCTCCGGCTTCCGGCCGCTGCGCCACCGCCTCGAACCCGTGGGCGACGCGGCCGGGGTCACCTTCGTCAACGACAGCATCGCCACCATCCCGGAGGCGACGGTCGCCGCGCTCGATGCCCTGGAGGGGCGGCCGGTGGTGCTGATCGCGGGGGGATTCGACCGCGGGCAGGACTACGGTCCTCTGGCACGACGCCTCCACCGGGACCGGGGCGTCCTCGCCGTGGTCACCCTGCCTCCGAGTGGGATCCGGCTGGCCGGGGAGCTGGCCGCGCTTCCCGATGCACCCCCGGTCCTGCCCGCCGCCGACCTGGGCGAGGCCGTGCGGCTCGCCCGGGCCCACGCCGAACCGGGGTCGGTGATGCTTCTCTCGCCCGGGGCTCCCAGCTACGGCGCCTTCCGCGACTTCGAGGCGCGGGGAGACGCCTTCCGGGCGCTGGTGGCGGACGTGGAGCCGGCCGCGCCGGCGTGAACGGTGTGAACGGTACGGGCTGGCGGGCGGGCCGAAGCCGGTCCGCCCGGTGACTGATATCCTCCCCCCACAGATGGAAGCGAGCGGAGCACTCGGGCAGGCGATGGAGGTGCCCGCCGAGGGCCGTTCCCCGAAGTCGGACGCCGCGGCATCGGCCACGAGCGATGCGCAGACGCTCTTCACCCCGATCCTCGAGGAGCTCGCCGAGTTCGAAGGCCGGCTCGAAGCGGCGGTCGCCGCCGACCTGGGGCCGATGGCCGAGGCGATGCGCCACATCGTGCGCGCCGGGGGCAAGCGGATCCGGCCCGCCCTGGTGATCCTCGCCTCCCGCATGGGCGATCCCTCGATGGACCACGTCTACGACCTGGCCATGGGCATCGAGTTCATCCATACCGCGACGCTCGTCCATGACGACCTCATCGACCGCTCGCCGACCCGGCGCGGCATGACCACCCTCCACGAGACGATGGGCGCGGCGCCGGCGATCATCATCGGCGACTACTACTTCGCGAAAGGGGCAAACCTCACCTCCGCCATCGGGATGCCCGAGATCGACTCGGCGATCAGCAATACGGTGATGACCATCTGCATGGGCGAGCTGCTCCAGATGACCAGCAAGGACGACTATCACCAGTCGCTGGAGGACTACCACCGCAAGATCGCGCGCAAGACGGCCACCCTCCTCGCCACCTGCTGTTACTGCGGCGGGGTGGTCGGCGGTCTCGACCCGGACCGGCGCGACGCGCTGCAGCGGTACGGGCACAAGCTGGGGATGGCCTTCCAGATCGCCGACGACCTCCTCGACTACGTCGCCACCGAGGAGGAGCTGGGCAAGCCGGTCGGGGCCGATCTCCGCCAGGGGACGGTGACGCTGCCCTTCATGCTCGCCTTCCAGGACCCGGTGGTCGGTCCCGAGCTGGCCCGGGTCCTGGAGCGCCGGCCCCGGGGCGACCCCGATTACGAGCAGGTGGTGAGCCTTGTCCGGCGGAGCGGCGCGGTCGCCGCAACCGAGAAGGCGGCCCAGGAATTTGCCCGCGATGCTCGCGGTGAGCTGGCGGTCTTCCCGCTGTCGCCGGCACGGACCACGCTGGAGGCGGCCTGCGACTACGTCGTCGGGCGTCGCATCTGATCGGGGTGCCGTTGACGGCATCTCGGGGTCGGGACCGGCACCGGGGCCTCCCCACTCCTCCGGGGCGTGGGTTCAGGACGGAGAGCCGCGCCCTCCGTCGATTGCGCGCGAAGGCTCCAGCGCCCCGACCCGCTCGAGTTGCCGTCGAAAGCTCAGCACCCACGCGGTGAGTGCGACGGTGGCGGCCCCCAGCCCCGCGACCTCAGCCCCCATCCAGGGGAGCCCATCGCCGGCCCCGCTTACGCCGAGGAGGGCGGCGATCCCGCTGACGGCCAGCCGGGCCAGGTCGGCGAGCGTCAGCGCGCTCACCACGATCAGGATCAATCTGGCGCCCACGTACTCTCGGCGCAGCCCCGAGCGGACCTCCGCCACGCTCAGCTCCCCGGCGGTGCTGCGGCCGGCGGGCGGTTCGACCGGCCCGCGGCGAATACGGGTCGCGCTCACCCCGAGGATGGCGGCGGCCAGCCACCCGGGCCAAGCGGTGAGCGCGGACGATCCGTCCGCGAACAGCGCCCCCAGCGGGCTGAGAGAGGCGCCGCCGGCGCGGGCGGTCAGTGCCTGCTGGTGGAGGGCGAGGGCGGCGAATCCCCAGCAGGCGGCCACGGCCGCGGCCAGCACCAGCGCCGCGGCGCGGCCGGCCCGCGTGAGGCCGTCGAGGAGCAGCAGCTCGGCCGTCAGAGCCAGGCGGGCGGGAGCCCCGGCACTGTCGCGGTCCCGCATCGGTGGCAAGTGTATGCGCCGCCGAGAGGTCCGGTAGCGTGCGCACGCGGTCTGAGGCGGGAGCGGAGCCGAGGATCCGCGTTCTCACCTACAACATCCTGCTCGGGGGGGAGCGCCGGGAGGAGCGGATCGCCGCGGTGCTGGCGCGCAGCGGGGCCGACCTCATCGCCCTCCAGGAGGTGCAGGACAACGGCATGGTCGGGAGGCTGGCCGGCCAACTCGGCATGACCGCGGTCTCCGGGTCGCCGAGCGACGGTGGCCGGCTGGGGCTGGCGGTGCTGACCCGGCTGCCCGTCGCGGCCCACCGCAACCACCGCCACGCCGGGATGCTGCGCAGCCATCTCGAGGTCACGGTCGCACCCCCGCGCGGTGAGCGGCTGCGCCTTCACGTCGTCCACCTCGCCGCCCGCTTTGGGGAGCGGGCCAAGGGGGAGGCGCGGCGGATGGAGGAGCTGGAGCACGTTCTCACCGACATCGGGGGGGAGGCGCCGATGCCCCACCTCGTCGTCGGCGACTTCAACTCGCTCTCTCCCGGCGACCACCTCGAGGCGACCGGATTCTTCCGGCGCATGAATGAGCTGCGCAGGGCCGGGCTGCTCGTCCGTCAGGACGGCGGCTGGCTGGGGCCGCCCGCCGGCGCAGCGCAGGACTCGGTTGACGCGAGGTGGCTGGCGCACGGCATCGATCCGGATCTCCAGGGCGGCGTGCCCATGCTGCCATGGTTGGTCGGACCGCTCACTGCGCTCGTGCCGGAGCGGCGCGGGCTGGACCGCCTGCTCGGCCGGGCGATCGAGCGCTGGGCGGTGCCCCGCATGCTCGCGGCGGGGTACACCGACTGCTTCCGCCATCTCCACCCGCGCGCCCACGGCTACACCTGTGCGACCTGGATGCCGGCGGCGCGCATCGACTACGTCTTCGCGAGCTCGGAGGCGCTCTCACGGCTCGTCGCTTGCGATGTCGCCATCGGGCGTGGCCGTGCCGCTCGAGAGACCGCGACCGCCTCGGACCACTTCCCGCTCCTCGCCGACCTGAGCGNNACCAGCCAGAAGATGAAGATGACGATGGCGCCCTTGCCGAGCGCGTAGTAGAGCGGGTTGGCGCCCACGAAGATGATGTCCCCCACGAAGGAGAGGACGTCGCCCACGGCGGCGAGGATCAGCCCGTACACCGCCCACGGCATCCCGTCGGGATGGCGGTTGAACATCAGCGCAAAACCGGCGGCGGCCACCACCCAGCCGACCATCAGGACAACGGTGCCCAGCACGTCGACGGTCGGGAAGGTGCAGAGGATAAGTCCGTTGCAGAGGCCGGCCACGCCGGTGACGAAGAGCAGGGAGACCACGGCGGCGATCGTCCCGAGGATCATCAGCACCAGGCCCAGGCCCTTCGAGGAGAAGTAGAAGTTGAGCGGCGGCCGCNNCGGAGGCTCCGCTGCGACGGTGCCGCCGTCCTCCACGGTGGCGGCGTGCCGGGTCGCCCCTGCGCTGGGCACTCGCTTCGCCATCCACCCAACGTGGTGGGGGGGGCTGGCCGTCGGCGAGCAGATCCCCGAGCGTCCTCCACCCGAAGGGCTCACGGCCGCGCTGGACCAGCTCCAGGAAGCAGCCCCAGGTGGCCTCGGCGTCGGCCAGCGCGTGATGGGGCCGGCGGTGAGGGACCGAGAGCTCCACGCAGAGCCGTTCGAGGCCGATCGTGTCGCGGAGGTCGAACAGCTTGGCCGCGAGGCGTGAGGTGTCGAGGTTGTCCGCGTCCAGGCTCTCGCCCAGGGTCGCTGCGATCAGCCGGCTGTCGAAGGCATCGGCGCTGTGCTCGACCAGCACCGCGCCGCTGCAGAAGCGCTGGAAGCGCTCCAGCACAGGTCGCACCGGGGGCGCCCCCCCGAGGGTCTCGCTGGAGATGCCGTGGATGCGCCGGGCGAAGGGGTTGATGCGGTCGTTGCTGTGCACCAGCGTCTCGAAGGACATCAGGTGCCCGGTGAGGGTGAATGCCACGGCGCCCAACTCGACCATCCGGTGCGGGGACTGGCCGGTGGTCTCGCAGTCCACCGCCACGAAGCGGAGCTCCTCGATCGGGGTCTCCGGCCCCGGCCGGGGTCGTATCGGCTCCGCGGCGTCGTCGATGGCCGCGAAGGGCTCGTCCGTGGCCGGGCCCAGACGGGCGACGAAGGCGTCGCCGACCGGCACCGAGCCGCGCCGCCGGCCGTAGTGGCGGCGTCCCTGGAGGTTCGAGTCGGATCCGCCGCGTGCCGCCGGTGGGCTGCCGATCGGAGACGCCGGCTCGGATGCCTCGCGGGAGGGTGNNCGCCACGCCACTGATGCGGGCTGTGCGCTGCCGAGCCGTACCTATACTCGGGAGCGATGCCTCTGATCGCCGCCGGGATCAGCTTCCGAACGGCCCCCGTGGAGGTGCGGGAGCGCGCCTCCCTCTCCGACCCCGAGGCTCGCCATCAGCTCCGGTTCCTGCTCGGACACGCCGGCCTGAGCGGCGCCGCCGCGCTCTCGACCTGCAACCGGACCGAGTTCTACGTCAGCGTCCACGAGGGATCGGATCCGGAGGAGGTCGTCCCCCGGCTGCGCCGGTACCTCGATCCCGCCACGGACCCCCCGGTGCCGGGCCACATCAGCCTCTTCCGCGGCGGCGAGGCGATCGGGCACCTCTTCCGGGTGGCCGCCGGTCTGGATTCGATGGTCGTCGGGGAGACCCAGGTCCTCGGCCAGGTCAAGTCCGCCCACCGCCTCGCCCTGGAGACGGGCAGCCTCGACGCTCAGCTGGACTTCGTCTTCCGGCGGGCCATCGGCGCCGCCAAGCTGGCTCGCAGCCGCACCGGCATCGGCCGGAGTGCCGGCAGCATCAGCGAGGCGGGCATGGCGGTCGCCGCCCAGGTGCTCGGGGGGCTGGAGGGGCGCACCGCCCTGCTGATCGGTGCGGGCAAGATGAGCGCACTGGCCGCCCGCCGCCTCCAGCGGCAGGGCGCCCACCTCCGGGTCAGCTCGCGGGGTGGCGAGTCCGCCCTCGCACTCGCCACCGAGCTGGGCGCCACCGTGGTCGGCACCGACGAGCTGAAGCAGGCGATGGTCGCATGCGACCTGGTGGTCACCGCCACCACCAGCGCCCAGCCGGTCGTCGACCGCGCCCTCTGTGCCGCGGTCCAGGAGGAGCGGGGCGGCCGCCCCCTCTGCCTCATCGACATGGCCGTGCCCCGCGACATCGCACCGGATGTCGCCGAGCTCCCCGGGGTGACCCTGATCGACATCGACGAGCTGGGACGTCGCGTTGGCGACGGCATGCAGGACCACCGGGCGGCGATCGCCGCCGCCGAGGCTCTGGTGAGCGAGGAGGTGGAGCGGACCCTCGAGGTGCTCAGCCAGCGAGACGCCTCCGATCCCACCATCCGAGCCCTCCTGGCTCGTGCCGAGACGATCCGCCGCCACGAGGTGGAGCGGACCCTGGCCCGCCTCCCCGCCGGCGATGCCGAGCTGGCGGATCGGATCGACAAGCTGAGCCGGAGCCTGGTTCGCAAGCTGCTCCACTCTCCCATCACCCACCTGCGGGCCGCCGCCGAGGATCCCGGGGTGGTGCTGACGCTTCGCGAGGCATTCGGCCTCGACGATCCGGCCGCCGGGCAACGGTGACGGCCGGGGCCCTCCGGCTCGCCACCCGCGGCAGCCGCCTGGCCCTGGCGCAGGCCGCCCTGGCGGTGGAGACGCTGCGTGCTGCGGGGGTCGACGCGCTCGAGACGGTCGTCATCCGGACCCAGGGCGACGAGCGGCCCGGCACTCCCGTGGAGCGGCTGGAGGGGGAGGGGTGGTTCAGCGCGGCGCTCGAGCTGGCCATCGCCGAGGGCCGCGCTGACGCCGCGGTTCACTCTGCCAAGGATCTGCCGAGCAGCCTGACCGCCGGGCTCGGAGTGGCCGCCTTCCTGGAGCGCGCGGACTGCCGCGACGCCCTGGTCACCCGCGACGGGCGGGGACTCGGAACGCTGGAGAGCGGCGCCTCCATCGGCACGAGCAGTGCACGGCGGGCCGCCTTCCTCCACGTGCTGCATCCCGAGCTGGTGGTGGTGCCGCTCCGGGGCAACGTGGACACCCGCCTGCGCAAGCTCGAGGAGGGGGAGGTCGACGGTCTGATCCTCGCCTGCGCCGGTCTCGATCGCATTGGTGCGGCCGGGCGCATCAGCGAGAGGCTCGATGCGCGGATCTTCGTCCCGGCCCCGTGCCAGGGTGCGATCGCCATCGAGACGGAGAGTGGGGGAGACGCGGCCGCCGCCTGCGCTCCGGTGGACCACCCGCCCACGCGGGTGGCCGCCGCGGCCGAGCGCGCCGTGCTCGCCGCCCTCGGTGGGGGCTGCCTGATGCCGCTCGGCGCCTGGGCGCGCCTCGAGGACGGGCGGCTGGTCCTCACCGCTGCCCTGGACACCGGCGGGATGCTCCGCCGGGTCGAGCTGGCGGGCGATGCCGCCGCCCCAGAGGAGCTCGGGGAGCGGGTCGCAGCGAGGCTGCGATGACAGCCACGCCGAGCCGGCCTCTCACCGGTCGCCGGGTGCTGGTCACCCGGGCCGCCGGTCAGGCCGCGTCGCTCAGCCAGGAGCTGCGCCAGCTGGGCGCCGCGGTGGTCGAGATCCCCGCCATCGCCATCCAGCCGGTGGCGTCGGCGGGGGAGCTGCGGGCCGCGGCCCGATCGCTGCGCGGGCACCGTCCACCCCGCTGGCTGGCGGTGACCAGCTCCAACGCGGCGGAGTCGCTCCGCGCTCTCAGCCTGCCGGAGGATCTCGCCGGCATCCGCGTCGCCGCGGTCGGGGAGCCGACTGCCCGAGCCCTGCGCGACATCGGCGCCAACGTGGAGCTGGTGGCGCCGGGGACCGGCGCCGGAGCCCTGGCCGACCAGCTCATCGGGGCTGGCGCCGGGAGCGGCGCCGTCTGGCTCCCCCAGGGAGAGGCCGCTCGGATCGAGCTGGGCGAGCGGCTGGTCCAGGCGGGAGCCGACGTCGTGGTGACGGTGTGCTACCGGACGGTCCCGGTGACTGGGCTGCGCCGCCTTCTGATCCCGGCCTTCGCGGAGCGCGTCGACGCCGTGACCCTGCTCAGCCCGAGTGCGGTCGAGGCCGTCATCGCCGCGGTCGGGTCCGGCGCCCTCTGCGGCCTGAGCGTGGTCTGCGTCGGCCGCACGACGGCGGCCGCGCTGCGGCGCCACGGGCTGACGCCCGTTGTCGCGACCCGCGGCGACGCCGAGGGGGTGGCAGCGGCGGTGGCGGGCGCCCTTCGCTGGTGAGTAACCTGGGGCGGACATGCCCTTTCCTGCGGAGCGACCCCGGCGCCTGCGGCGCACCCCGGCACTGCGCCGGCTCTGTCGCGAGACGCGGCTGAGCGTCTCGTCCCTGGTCCTCCCGCTCTTCGTCCGCGAGGACATTGCCGCACCCGTCGCCATCCCGAGCCTCCCCGGACACCGGCAGGAGACGGTCGACAGCACCGGAGCCGCCGTCGAGCAGGCGCTTGCGGCCGGGGTGGGCGCGGTGCTCCTCTTCGGGGTCCCGACGCGCAAGGACGCGGTCGGCTCGGAGGCGTGGAACAGCGACGGGATCGTCCAGTCGGCGCTGCGGTCGCTCCGGGGCCGCTTCGGCGACGACTGCGTCCTGATCGCCGACTGCTGCCTCGACGAGTACACCGACCACGGCCACTGCGGGGTGCTCCGCGAGGACGGGTCGGTGGACAACGACGCCACCCTCCCGCTCTACGCGAGGGCGGCGGTCTCCCAGGCCAGGGCCGGGGCGGACGTCGTCGCCCCGAGCGGGATGATGGACGGGCAGGTCGGGGCGATCCGGGCCGCCCTCGACGCCGCGGGGTTCGCCGAGACCTCGATCCTCGCCTACAGCGCGAAGTACGCGTCGGTGATGTACGGGCCCTTCCGCGATGCCGCCGATTGCGCTCCGCGGAGCGGCGACCGGCGCGGCTACCAGATGGATGCCGGCAACTCCCGCGAGGCGGTGCGCGAGGCGCGACTGGACGTCGCCGAGGGGGCCGACATGGTCATGGTCAAGCCGGCTCTGACCTGCCTCGACGTCATCGGGCGGGTGCGGGCGGCCGTCGACGTCCCCCTCGCCGCCTACAGCGTGAGTGGCGAGTACGCGATGATCGCCCACGCTGCACGAGCCGGCGCCTTCGATGAGCGAGCCGCGGCCCTCGAGGCTCTCGCCGCCATCCACCGCGCCGGCGCGGACATCATCATCAGCTACCACGCGCTCCAGGCAGCGCGCTGGCTCCGTGAGGAGTGACCGAGGACCAGGATGAAGCCCCCCACCACCCCGCGCCGACTTCCCTTCATCATCGCCGCGACGGCGACCCTGGTGGTCGCCGCCATCGCCGGAGCGGTGGCGCTCGACCACGCCGACAGCAGCACACCGACGAGCGTGGCGACCCCGACTCCGACCCCGGCCCCCACCCCGACCCCGAAGCCGACCCCGACGCCGACGATCATCCCCTACGCCGACTGCTCGACGGCCACCTTCGGTTCGGCCCTCGCGGCGCTCAACCCACCCTCCAACATCCACGTCTACTCGGCGGCGCCGGCGATGACCATCGACCAGAGCAAGCTCTACGAGGCGACCATCGNNGTCGTGTCGGGATTCGTCATCCAGACCGGTGATCCCAACTGCATCGGCAACGTCCCGGCCGCCCCGGCGACCCCCAGCGCCAGCTGCGGCTCGGGCGGCGCGGGCTACAGCTTCGACGACGAGCCGGTGCATGAGAAGTACGTCGAGGGGTGTGTGGCGATGGCCAACAGCGGGCCAAACACCAACGGCTCCCAGTTCTTCATCTGCTCCGCCGACGACACCAGCCAGCTCACCCTCAGCTACAACCTCTTCGGGCAGGTGGTGAGCGGGTTGGACGTGGTGCAGAAGATCGTGCAGGGTGATGTCATGGAGAGCGTCACCGTCACCGAACAGACGTGAGCTCCTCGGCCGAGCTCCGGGAGCGCGCCGCGCGGGTGATGCCCGGTGGCGTCTCCAGCCCGGTGCGGGCCTACGCGGCCGTGGGTGGGGAGCCCCCGATGATCGCTTCGGCCGAAGGGGCACACCTTCTCGACGCCGACGGGGGGCGGTATGTCGACTTCGTGCTCGCCTACGGTCCGCACATCCTCGGCCACAACCCGCCCGAGGTGGTCGAGGCGCTGCGCCGCCAATTGGACCGAGGNNCTCCCGAGCGTGGAGATGGTCCGCTTCGTCAACTCCGGGACCGAGGCCACCATGTCCGCCCTACGGCTGGCGCGGGCCGCGACCGGCCGCGACCTGGTGGTCAAGTTCGCGGGCGGCTACCACGGCCATGCCGACGCGCTGCTCGCCGCCGCGGGGAGCGGGGTGGCGACCCTTGGGCTGCCCGGGTCGGCGGGTGTTCCCCGGGGCGCGGTCGCCGACACCCTGGTGCTCCCCTACAACTCGGCGGGCGCCGTCATCGAAGCTTTCGCGACGCATGGCGAGCGGATCGCCGCGGTCATCGTCGAGCCGGTGGCCGGGAACATGGGGTGCGTGGCGCCGGTTCCCGGTTTCCTCCAGGAGCTGCGCCGGGTCACCCGCGAGCGGGGTGCCCTGCTCGTCTTCGACGAGGTGATGACCGGGTTCCGGGTGGCGTACGGCGGCGCCCAGCTTCTCTACGGCGTCGAGCCCGACCTGACNNTACACCCGCCTTGAGGCGCTCGGCGGCAGGCTCGGCGACGGGCTGCGCACCGCCGCGGTGGCGGCGTCGGTCCCCTGTGCCGTCAACCGGGTGGGGAGCATGCTCACCGTCTTCCTCGGCGTGGACCGCGTCGACGATTACGAGGATGCCCGGCGCAGCGACCTGGGCGCCTTCGCCCGGGTTCACCGCGCCTGGCGGGAGGCCGGAGTCCTCTGGCCTCCGTCGCAGTTCGAGGCCGCCTTCCTGAGCACCGCCCACCAGGCCGCCGACATCGACCGGGCGGTCTCCGCCTTCGCGGGGGCGATCCGCTCCGCCCCCGCAGGGGAGTGCTGAGCCAGTCTTTCGGCCTGAGGGCCCTTTGTCTTCGCCTGGCGACGCGGGGCGGCAGCCAAGGGTTGAGCTGGAGGGTCTTTCGGCCCTCGCAGTGGAGGTCGAATGGCCCGGTGCTAGACTGAGTTCAGTCGGGGTTGCCTTTTCACCCCGGCCGTACGGCGGAGCATGCGATATGCCTGGATTGGACCACTGGTGGATCATCCTGCTGATCCTGGTGGTGGTGCTGGTCATCTGGGGCCCCGGCAAGATGCCCGATGTCGGGGCTGGATTGGGTCGGGCCATCCACGAGTTCCGCAGCGCCGTCTCGGGGGGGCAGGGCTCCGTCGGCGGCGGGACGACACCACCCGCGTCGCAGTGGGCGCCCGTACCGGAAGACCGTCCGCCGGTCAGCGTCCCCGACGACACGCCCCGGGGCTGAGCGCTCCGCCGCGATGGCGCCTCCGCAGCCACGCCGGTGAGCTGACCGGCGCGCCATGAGAGGGGCCTGAGATGGCGCTGGGGATCCTTCGTCGCGGCAGGGGCCGTATGTCCGGCGCCCGCCCGGTCCAGGAAGAGCGCCGGATGACGGTGGTCGAGCACCTCCAGGACCTCCGGCGGGTCCTCATCGTCTCGCTCGTTGCCTGGCTGGTCGCGACCATCGTGGCCGCGGTCTTCAACCACTTCCTGCTCAGCGTCCTCGAGTACCCGCTGACCAGCCTCCTCGCCACCCACAACCGCCTCATCTCCAAACCGATCATCACCAGCCCCACCGAGCTGGTGACCATCCCTCTGAAGGTGGCGATGGTCGGCGGGCTGGTGCTCTCGCTGCCGGTCATCCTCTGGCAGGCGTGGACGTTCGTCTCCCCCGGCCTGAGGCCCGTGGAGCGGCGATTCGCCCTGCCCTTCATTGCCTCGGCGCTGCTGCTCTTCGCCGGGGGCGCGTGCCTCGCCTACCTCCTGATGCCGCTCTGGCTCAACCTCCTCACCACCATCGTCGGCAACAACGCGATCTTCTTCCCGGATCTCAACCAGTACCTCTCCTTCCTGACCCTGCTCATCGTCGCCTTCGGGGTCACCTTCGAGCTGCCCGTGGTGATCATCCTGCTGGGCCTTCTGGGGATCGTCTCGTCAGGGTGGCTGCGCCGTCATCGCAAGGCGATCTGGATCGTGATCCTCATCGCTGCGAACCTGGTGACGCCCGGGGCGGACCCGTTCACGCCGATGATGCTGGCGATCCCGCTGATCGGCCTGTTCGAGCTGTCCGTCGTCATCCTCGCCAAGCCGCTCCGGCGCTGATCTCCCGTACACTGCCCCGGCCATGCGCCCTGACGGCCGCGCTCCCGACCAGCTTCGCCCCACCGTGATCGAGGTGGGCGTCCTGCCCTACCCCGAGGGGAGCTGCATGATCTCGACCGGCCTGACCAGGGTGCTCTGCTCCGCCACCGTGGAGGAGCGGGTTCCGCCCTTCCGCAAGGGCGGCGGGCTGGGATGGGTGACCGCGGAGTACGCCATGCTCCCACGCAGCACTCAGACCAGGACCGAGCGCGACGGACGGAAGGGACGCATCGACGGCCGCTCCCAGGAGATCCAGCGGCTCATCGGTCGCAGCCTGCGCGCTGCCGTCGACTTCTCGGCCCTGGGGGAGCGCTCGATCCTCATCGACTGCGACGTCATCGTCGCCGACGGGGGCACGCGCACCGCGGCCATCACCGGCGGATACGTGGCCCTCGCCCTCGCCGTCCGGGCGCTGGAGGAGGCGAAGGTTATCGGTCACAAGGTGCTGCGTCGGCAGGTGGCAGCGGTCTCGGCGGGGATCGTCGGGGGCGAGCCGCGCCTCGACCTCTGCTACCTGGAGGACTCCGCCGCCGACACCGACCTCAACTGCGTGGGCGCCGACGACGGGCGCTTCATCGAGATCCAGGGGACGGCGGAGGGTGCGCCCTTCAGTCGTCAGGAGCTGGACCGGCTGCTGGCGCTCGCCGACCTCGGTATGGCGCGGCTCTTCGCGGTTCAGGCGGAGGCACTGGCGACCGGGGTCAAGACCGGGTGAGGGCGGCGGTGGCGAGCCGCAACCCGGGCAAGCTCGCGGAGCTGCGGCGGCTTCTCGCCGGACATCCCTGGGAGTTGGTCGACCTGGACGCCGCCGGTTTCTCGGGTGAGCTGGAGGAGCCCGGCGCCACCTACGACGAGAATTCCGCGCTGAAGGCGCAGACCGTCTGCTCCGCAAC
>PLXL01000230.1 GCA_003153215.1 Candidatus Dormiibacterota bacterium | reverse complement strand
CAGCATCGCCCGCGCCACCCTACGCAGCTGGCCGCCGGGTCGACACGTAGTCTCCGGCCGGTCGGCGGAACCCGACGCTCAGCCGGTTCCAGACATTGATCAGGGCGATGGCGAGGGTGAGGGTGACGATCTCTTCGGGCGAGAAGACCGTGGTCAGGTCCTGATACACGTCATCAGGGGCGCCGCTCGTGGGCAGCAGGGTGATCGCTTCCGACCAGGCGAGTGCCGCTCGCTCGCGCTCGGAGAAGCACGGCGCCTCGCGCCAGACCGCAACCAGGTGCAGTCGCTGCTCCTCCTCTTCCAGGGCGCGAGCGTCCTTGGTGTGCATGTCGACACAGAAGGCGCAGCCGTTGATCTGCGACGAGCGCAGTTTCACCAGCTCCACCAGCCTGGGATCCAGCGTGCTCCGCGCCACCAGCTTCTCGACCTCGGCGAGAGACTGTGGAGCGGCGGGGAGGATTTTCGCGTAATCGAGGCGCATCGTCATTGCTCCTTCCGGACCGTCATCGGTGGTGGCACCCGACGTTCGCTCTGTCCGGTGTCACCAACTTCACACAATTGTCGGAGAGGGCTCGGGGGCCGGAGCCAGCTTCGCCCTCGTTGAGACCGCCCTGACCAGCACCTCATCGGTGCCACAGAGTGCCTGGAGGTGGTGCCGGCCCCGGAAATGCCAGAGGCGGACCAGCTCCCCGGGAGCATGGAGGAGTTGGCCTATCTCGTCATACGTGTAACCGTACAGCGCTCGCAGGGTCACCACCCTTCGATAGCGGTCCGGCAGAGTCTTGAGGACGCGATCGAGGTGGACGCGTACCTCGGACCGGAGGGCAAGCTCCTCAGGATCGACCACGCCGACATCGCCCGACGATGGATCGGGACGATTCCACATCACCCTCGCCATGGCAGCACGCCGGCGGGCCTGGCGATCGAGCTCCTTGCGGCAGACGTTGCGCGCGATGCTCTGGGCCCAGCCGACGAAGGCCTCCGGAGTACGCAGTCCGGGGAGCCGGGTGAGGACAATGAGCAGGCAGGTCTGGACGAGGTCCTCGGCAAGCTCCCGGTCGTGGCAGAGCCTACCGACGGTGCGCTCGACCAGAGGGCGTGATCGGCGGAGCAGCTCGGCGATCGCCTCCGCCTCTCTCGCCTGTGCCCGCCGCACCAGTGAACTGTCGATCGGCGCCACCGCCTCGGGCTCGCCGGTCGGCGGAGCCCGCCTGACATCGACCCGTGGCGGATGACCCGGCTCGGTCGGCGCGCGCCGCGGGGCCCCGGCCACCAATGACGCCCTCATCACAACCCTCCAGGATCTCTGCAACCGGACCGAGAGCGACAGATGCCCCGCGTCGTCGGCCGCCCCGCGGGTGTTTCCAGCGTCCCCCCACCGGATCCCCTCCCGGTCGGAAACCCTGTGCATATTATTGATGCTCATTACCATCATAATATCCTGGTCTGGGCTGCCTCGTCAAGCGCGCTTCCCGAGCGGTGACTGGCCTGGGATCCGGGTCGAGCGGGCAGGAGGGGGACTGGCGACATCCGCACCCTGATCGCGAAGCTGGGGCGCACTCCCAGCTCGAGGCCGTCAACCGCGGCTTGGAACTGTGCCTCTCGTGAGCTCGGCGCGGGGGAAGTCTGCTCCTTCGCGGTGAGCGGGGGTGAGAGAGGACACGCTGCAACACGGGCCGAGAGCGTGGGACTTAATCAAGCGGAGGCACCTGCCAGCATCCCGAGACAAACGGTGCACATCGCCCCCCTCGACGAGGAGCGCGCCCCAGGACCCATGAGCATGACGAGACCATCGCCCATCGTCGGCCGACGTGGGCTTGCCATCAAGTACGTCCGGGACCCGGTATCCCCGGAGGACGGTCGGCGCATCCTGATCGATCGTCTCTGGCCGCGCGGGATCTCCAAGGAGCGCGCCCAGCTCTCCGCGTGCTGCGGGTCCTCGCCCCGAGCACCGAGCTGCGCAAGTGGTTCGCCCATGAGCCGGCTCGGTGGGACGAGTTCCGCCGGCGCTACCGCCGCGAGCTCGAGGAACGGGGTGAGCTGGCAACGCTGCGTGAGCTTCGCGACCAAGCGCAGAAGGAGAAGATAACCCTGATCTTCGGCGCCAGCGACCGCGAGCACAACGACGCGGTGGCGCTTCTCGAATTCGCCGAGGAACTGTAGCTGATCGCGGTCATCACCACCCTCCTGCGTCGCCTCATCCCGGAGCGGAGGGGCTGTGTCGACCGCCGCGCCGAACTATTGTAGGGGACCCCGCGGAGCTGGGCGCTCCGAGCTTCACGCAGACCGCGAGACAGCCCTCATAGATCGTGAAGGTCGGCTGAAGAGAAGGTGGCCGGTCCACGTCAGGGATTCCGGGTGTCGAGGTGGAAGCAGGATCCGTGTCAGGGATAGGTGACTGCCCCCCTCCAGACAACCCGCGTGAAGTATGCGCGGCATGGGTGCGGACATCAGTGACCCCCCGTAGAGGGGCCGTCCTGCCCAGCTTGCGTAGGACGCCTCCCGTGTGGCCGAGAAGGACTAAACAAAGTTGCCTGGCGCTCTCGGGCAAAGCGCGTCGTGGTCAACGTGGGCGATTGGCGACGGGCTGTGGATAAGGCTGTGGATAAGGCTGTGGATAAGCATTGGAAACGGTGCGTTCCGCCTCACCACCCATTTCGGGAAAGGACTGTCGTCGAGTTCCGGGTACTCTGAATGGCCGCCGCGCGGCCGTAATGCGCGCCGAGCCATCCCGCAGCCTGCGGCTGGGCGGACTCCGATGCCGGATACTCGTGAGTACCGTGCGCTCCCGTGGGCATGCGAGGGGCGTCGTGGTGGCTTGCTGCCTCCCTCCGGGATGACCGCCCCACCCTTCTTGGGTGCGCCCCGCACCAGCCGTCTGACCGGGCTGCCGCTGGGGTGCGGGGTATCATCCCCGACCCCGCCATCCCCCTCCTGCCCGCTCAGCCCGGATCCCAGGCCACGTCCCGCCCAGGGTGCGCGCTTGACGGGGGGCCCCAGGCCAGTGATATTATGATGGTTATGACCATTAATAATGCCCACTGGGTGCCATCCGGAGGGCGGAGCTGGCGTCATTCCTGGGGCGGGAGAGCTGCAGTATGAGGTCACCGCTCATCGCGGGTCGGTGTGGCGAAGGGGGGGCGCCAGCTCGGCCGAGTTATCGGTCTCTCCCGTCGCCTCCTTCTTCTCCCGCGCCCCTCCTAAGGGGCCGGGCATGATGGGTGAGGAGGCCGAGCATGCTCTCGATGGTTCCCAGAGATGGGGTGAGGAAGTGGCCCACTTGGACATGCGTGAGCCGAGGGATCAGGGTGCCGCCCGGTCGCCCGCGAAGGAGCG
>PLXL01000028.1 GCA_003153215.1 Candidatus Dormiibacterota bacterium | reverse complement strand
TCCTGCTTCACGTAGGAGAGCCCGTCGTCGAGCTGCGTGAAGACGGCCGGGCAGAGATCCTCACAGAGGTTGTCTCCGGTGCAGTACTTCTGGTCGATCCAAACCTTCATGCGGTCACCTCCTTGGTCCGGCACCCACGCCAACCCAAGAGCGAAGGGTAGCCATGTAGTTGGCCCGCTCGAAAGCCTCTCCGGCCTCCGCGGTCACCCGAGACACCGATCCGCGCAACTGGGCGGCCGAATCGTATTCGTGTTCTGCAAGCCANNGACCCAGCTCGACGCGGGTGGAGAGCTCGAGGCGGCATTCGACATCCATGGTCTCGAGGTCGATGTCGGGCTGGTAGAAACGGTTGAAGAGCACCAGCCCCGAGGCGCCCGCACGGATCACCTGGTGGACGAAGTGGGCCATGGACGAGTAGTAGGGCGAGAGCTTCACCGCCACCGGCACCTTTGCCTTGGCGCAGACCTCGGAGATCAGCTCCAGGTTAGAGGTCTCGATGTCCGCGGCAGCGAACTGGGGGTTGGCCGCGACCCGGTAGACGTTCAGCTCGACGGCGTCGGCACCGGCGCGCGCCACCAGCTCCGCGTAGCGGCTCCACGCCCCCACCGAGGTGGCGTTGAGACTAGCGATGACGGGGACGTCGACCGCCGACTTGATCCGCTCCAGGTTGGCGAGGTAGCGGTCGGCCAGCGTGGCACCCTCGACCGGCGGGAAGTAACCCGAAGCGTCGGTCGCCTCGGGGTTGACCCCGGCCCCCGCCTCCAGAGCGGCGGTGAGGCTCAGCTCCTCGGCGACGATCTCCTCCTCGAAGAGCGAGGGGAGCACGAGCGCGCCCACCCCGGCCGCGGCCAGCCTGCGGGCGGAGTCGATGTCCCCGGTGAGCGGGCTGGGAGAGGCGACGAGCGGAGACCTGAGGGTCAGACCGAGATACGCGGTGGTGAGGTCAACGGCGCTCGGGTTCATGGCTTGGCCTCCGCGTCGGTGGCCGCGGCGGCCGGCGCCGCCGCGCTGCCGTCCGCGCCCTCGCCGTCCTCCTCCGGCTCGTCCTCGACACCGTCGTTGACGAGCGTCCGGTGCACACCGGCGAGCTGGCTGTAGTAGCGCCAGCGCTCGGCGGCGTCGCGCTCCAGGAGCTTCATCAGCTCACGGGAGCGGTCCGGATCGCTGCGGGCGAGGGACGAGAAGCGCACCTCGGAGTTGACGAACTCGGAGACCGGGATGGAGGGCTCGCGGGAATCGAGCGTGAGCGGCTGGCCGGCCTCCTCCACGGTGGGGTGGAAGCGGTAGAGCGGCCAGTAGCCGGAACGCACCGCGTCCTTCTGGTGGGTCATGGAGGTCGACATCTCGATGCCGTGCGCGATGCAGGTCGAGTAGGCGATCACCAGCGACGGTCCGGGCCAGGCATCGGCCTCCATGAGCGCCTTGATGGTCTGGACATCGTTGGCCCCAATGGCGATCTGGGCCACGTACACGTTGCCGTAGGCGCGACCGGTGGCGCCCAGGTCCTTCTTGGGAGTGCCCTTACCGGAGGCGGCGAAGCGGGCGACGGCGCCACGCTGGGTGGCCTTGGAGGCCTGCCCGCCGGTGTTGGAGTAGACCTCGGTGTCGAGCACCAGGACGTTGATGTCGCGACCGGAGGCGAGCACGTGGTCCAGCCCGCCGAAGCCGATGTCGTACGCCCAGCCGTCGCCGCCGACGATCCAGACCGACTTGCGGACCAGGCTGTCGGCGAGCACGTTCAACTGAGCCGCCTGCCGGGCGAGTGCGTTGCCCGCGGGGCTCAGCGTGGCGAGACGCTCCTTGAGCGCGACGACCCGCTCGCGCTGGGCGAAGACCGACTGCTCGTCCGTCTGGGTGGCGCCGAGAATGGCGTCCACCAGGGGCTCGCCGACGGCCGCCGAGAGCCCGTGCAGCAGTGACCGGGCGGCCCGCTGCTGGGCCTCCAGACCGATGCGGATGCCGAGACCGAACTCGGCGTTGTCCTCGAACAGCGAGTTTGCCCAGGCTGGGCCGCGTCCCTGCCGGTTGGCGGCCCAGGGCGTGGTCGGAAGGTTGCCGCCGTAGATCGAGGAGCAGCCGGTCGCGTTGGCGATCAGCAGGCGATCACCGAAGAGCTGGGAGATGAGCTTCAGGTACGGGGTCTCGCCGCATCCGGCACACGCCCCCGAGAACTCGAAGAGGGGCTCGAGCACGGCGGCGCCCTTGACGGTGTTGTGGGCGAGCAGGCTGCGGTCCAGCTCCGGGATCGACTGGAAGAAGTCCCAGCGGGTGCGCTCGACGTCACGGTGCTCGAGGACCGGCTCCAGGTTGAGCGACTTGTGCCGGGCCTCGGTCTTGGACCGGGCCGGGCAGACCTCGACGCAGAGGCCGCAGCCGGTGCAATCGTCGGGCGCGACCTGGATGGTCAGCAGGTGGCCGGCCAGCTCCTTGGAGCGGAAGGGCTTGGAGGGGAACTCGGCGGGAGCCTCCGCCAGCGCCTCGGGAGGGTAGACCTTCATCCGGACGGCCGCGTGCGGGCAGACGATCGCGCACTTGCCGCAGTCGCTGCAGATGACCGGGTCCCAGATCGGGATCTCGGTGGCGATCGCGCGCTTCTCGTAGCGCGCGGTGCCGGATGGGAACCTCCCGTCGGCCGGCATCGCCGAGACCGGGAGGGTCTCGCCGCGGTCGGCGATCAGGACCGAGGTCACCTCGCGCACGAAGCGGGGCGCGTCACTGAAGTCGCGGATGAAGCCGGAACCGTCCGCGCCGGCAGTCGCTTCCTGGGGGGGCATCACCCGGGTCAGCCCGGCCAGCGCGGAGTCGATGGCGGCGATGTTGTGATCCACCACGGTCTGGCCGCGACGACCGTAGCTCTTGACCACCGCTTCCTTGATGTCGGCGATGGCCTGGTCCACGGGCAGGACCTTGGCGAGCGCGAAGAAGCAGACCTGCATGACGGTGTTGATGCGAGTGCCCAGATGCGCCTCCGTGGCGATGCGCTGCGCATCCACCACCCACAGCTCGATCTGCTTCTCCACCAGCGTCCGCCGTACCGCCTCGGGCAGCCGCCCCCAGACCTCGCCGGCCGGGAACGGGGAGTTGAGCAGGAAGGTCGCGCCCGGCTTTGCCCACTCCAGCACGTTGACCCGCTCCAGGAGACCGTAGTCGTGGCAGGCGACCAAGTCGGCGCCGGTGATCAGGTAGGTGGAGCGGATCGACTGCGGGCCAAAGCGAAGGTGGGAGACGGTCATCGAGCCCGACTTCTTGGAGTCGTAGACGAAGTAACCCTGGACGTGTTTGCCGGTGCCGTCGGAGATGATCTTTGCGCTGTTCTTGTTGGCGCCCACGGTGCCGTCCGCGCCGAGCCCGAAGAACATCGCCTGCAGCTCGCCCTCGGGGCGAGGGGCGGTGAACCCGGGATCCCAGGCCAGGCTGGAGAGGCTGACATCGTCGTTGACGCCGACCGCGAAGTGGCGGCGGGGCTTGCCGGCAGCCAGCTCGTCGAAGACCGCCTTGGCCATCCCCGGGGTGAACTCCTTGGAGGAGAGCCCGTAGCGCCCGCCCACGACGAGTGGCGCGGCCGTGAAGGGGGAGTTCTCGGACTCCATCGCCTCGTCGAGGGCCGCCCGGATGTCGAGGTAGAGGGGCTCGCCGACCCCGCCCGGCTCCTTGGTCCGGTCCAGGACCGAGATCCGCTTCAC
>PLXL01000106.1 GCA_003153215.1 Candidatus Dormiibacterota bacterium | reverse complement strand
CCCACCTCTCGAACGGTCATCGTGAGTGATTATACCACACCGATGTGCGCATGGTCAAGACGAACACACCACGCAGCATGGCTGGGACGGCCGGCTGGTCAGGCGGTCGGTCCGGCCGGGGATGGGCGGCGAGTGGTCCGGCTGGTCTAACGCGCGGGCCCGACCACCAGGGAGGCAGGTGCGGCAGAGCCGGGGAGCTGCACCATGGTTGCCAGCGAATGCTCGGGCGGCGGCCCCTCGCCGCCAAGGTCCGCGACGACCGCCGCAAGCTCGGCATCGGACACCACCGCGAGCGCCGGGGCCTCCACGCCCTCGCGGGGCACCCAGCACTTCACCTTGGTTCCGGCGCCTGGCCGGCTCTCGAGCGACCACGACCCGCCGAGGGCCTCGCTGCGCTCCCGCATCGAGCTGAGCCCGACGTGGCCGGTGGGCGAGTAGCCCGTCCCCTCCGGGACGAACCCCGGCCCGTCGTCGCGGACGGTCACCGCGTAGCCGGCGTCCCTATCCGTCAACTCCACCGTGACCGTGGAGCCGGCGGCATGCTTGCGCGCGTTGACGACCGCCTCGCAGGTGATCCGGTAGAGGGTGGTGGCGACCGTCCCGGTGGGCTCGTTCGCGAAACTGCCATCGAGGACGCAGTGGAGATCACCGTCGTTCTCGACCTGCTCGAGATACTGACCCAGGGCCGTGGTGAAACCGCGCTCCACGACCTGCGGATGCAGCTCTGACATCAGCGTGCGCATGCGCGTGATCGACGCTTGGACCGCGTCAGCGGCGCGATCCAGCGACGACGCCTGCTTGGGGTCGGCGATGCCACGCCGCGCGATCTGGAGGCGGGTGTGCCCCACCGCCATCCACTGCAGCATGTCGTCGTGGATGATGCCGGAGAGCCGGCGGCGCTCCTCGTCCTGCAACGTCACCAGGCGTAGCAGGAGCCCCTTCCTCCGATCATTGGCCTCGCGCAATCCATCCAGGCTGTGGTCGAGCTCGCGAGTGCGCTCTTCTACCAGATGATCGAGCTGCCGATTGTGCTGCTGCAGCTGGAGGCCGAGCGACTGGGTGTCCCGTACCAGGATGAATTGGCGCGTGAGGATGATCGCCATGATGCCGAAGCTGTCCCAGAGCATGAATGCGTCGAGCCCGACTCCGCGCATCTCGCGCCCGGCGACCACGAGGCCGGCCGCGATCATGGGGACGTAGGGGAGGAGCGTCCTCCAGCGGTTCTGCTGGACGGCCTGCTCGGTGACGCGGGCTGGGGACGTCATCGCCCGCAGCGCGCCCAGGCCGATGAGGCAGTACCCGAAGGTCCAGCCGACGTCGGCCGGGTTGGTGGCGCCGTAGTTCTGCACGGTGGTGAGGTAGGCGAAGGTGCTGTCGGCGATGGTGTTGAGGAGTATCCCCAGGCCCAGGAAGACGAACGGCTGCCGGCCTCCCGACGGCATGCGGGAGAGGGCCAGGATGACGATCGTCCCCATGAAGACGTCGCCGAGCGGGTAGGTCAGGCTGAGGAACTGCTGCATGAAGCCGGCTGCCGAATCTGCGTAGATGGTCCCGAGGATGGTCGCCCAGCTCACGAAGAGGGCTCCGCCCACCATCAGCAGGCCGTCGAGGAGCAGGGATATCCGGGTTCCGGCCCCTCGGAAGGAGGGCAGCGAGATCAGCCCCGCGATCCCGAGGGGGATGGCGGTGGCGAAGCCGAGATCCGGCCAGCCCGGGAAGAGGCTCGCCGCGCTCTGGCCCAGGACCACCTCGCGAAACGCCCAGTCCGCCTGGCCCAGTCCCCAGCTGAGCGCGGAGAGGCCGATCAGGGCCCACGCCCGGCGAGCCGGGGTGCGCCGGCTCCGGGCCGCGAGCAGGCAGGCGAGGGCCGCGGCTAGCGGAGCCAGCGTCTGGGAGACGTTGTCGAAGGCGACCGTGAAGCGGTCCTGCCCCGGGTGGATGCCGATCCAGACGACGCTGAAGAGAGCGTAGGCGCCCGCGGCAGCGACGAGCCAGACGAACCTGCGATCACGCTCCGTGCGGGGGGGTGGTGGCGAGCTGTGGTCCACGCTTCGAGGCTAGGCAGCCCGCGGCGGCGAGACCAGATGCAGAGGCCTCAGGATTTCGTGGTGCAGGTGGGCCATTCGAATATGGCAAATCAGAATCTGGCCGGCCGCGCGTGACGGATTCACCATGAGGTCACCACCACCCGTAGAGGAGCACTGACGTGACTGAACACCCCGAGCTCGCGAACGCGGTCCCCGGCTCCCCGGAGGTTCCCGCCAACCTCACCGTCCTCCTCCTCGACGATCATTCGGTGATGCTCGAGTCGGTGAGGGCGATCGTCGAGACCGATGACACGCTGACCGTCGTGGGCACGGCCAACCGCGTCCCCGACGCGGTCTGGGTGGCGCGCCAGACCCATCCTCAGGTGGCCGTCATCGACGTCAACATGCCCGACGGCGGTGGCTGGGCGGCGGCCCGCGGCCTGCGCGAGGTCTGCCCCGACATCCGGCTGGTCGCCTACTCCTCGTTCGACGAGGCCCTGGTGATCCGCACCATCAGGGCGGCGGGGATCTCGGCCTTCGTCACCAAGGGGGCCGACATCGACGTGCTGCTGGCGGCGATCCACGGGGAGGACATCCGGCCGGTCCTCGCTCAGGCCAAGCCGTTGATTGGCAGGACGAACGCCGTCACGGCGGGCTGACGCCGGCTGGCCGGCGCTGGAGCCGTTACCCCGCGGTCCCTCCGCGGCCACCCGCCGCCGTCGGCGTCGCCAAAGGCACCCCCTGCCTGGATATCACACGGGTTTGAGCTTCGCCGACTGCATCCGACCAGGAGCGTCCACGATCCGGCATGCTATCCGCTCGCCCTCTGCCAGGTGGTAGCTCGCGCAGATTCTGTGGTACCCGTCCGCCACGGTGAGGGGGACATTCAGGGCAAGGTCACCCCTGACGAGAAGCACTGGAGATAGGCGCTCCCCATGAGCCACCTTCTTCAGGTCCCGGGCCACCTCCGGATCCTTGGCTGGCAGCAAGGGTAGGCGACTGGCCCGCAGCAGATCCTTGGCTTTGTGATGGATGAGGGCCGCCTTGCGCAAACGTGCGACCAACTCGTCCACCACCGTGACTGGTGAGAGCATCAAAAGATAGTCTGCGGCAGCGGGGAAGTCGTGGGGATCCGAATCCGGTTGCCAGTGCTCTTCGCGCTTCATGTTCCTGCTCCTTGCGCTTAAGGCTTGGTCAGTTCCCATGATCCTGACCTGTCGGCACGCGTGCAGGACTCACTCCCGGCTGTCCGACCGAGACGACTTGGCAACCCCTTCACGCGACGGTGTATTCAGGGTCCCCTGGGCGGCGCGCTCAGCGATCGCGCCTCCCCCTCTGCCCCGCAGAACGTGGGCTGCCCCCACTGCCAGCAGAGCGCCCAGCAGGGGTCCGACCAGGTACACCCAGAAGTGGGAGAAGTCCCCCATGACGAGATCGGGACCGAAGGACCGGCCCGGGTTCATCGACGCTCCGCTGATGGGGCTGGACCAGAGGCCGGCCAGCGCGACGTAGCCCCCCACTGCGAAGNNGGGCCGCCTCCATCACCATCGCCTGGAGATCGCTGACCCCGCGCCCCGGCTCGGTCGCTCCCAGCAGACCGACCTTCCCGACAAGGGCCCACAGCAGCAGGCAGGCCAGCACCGATCCCACGACCTGGGCCATCAGATAGCCGGGAACTCGCTTCCAGGGAAACTCATGGCGGAGNNCCCCCTGCTGCTGCCAGCACCAGGAGGAATGCTGGGAAGGTCCGGTATCCCGTTGCAACGGATGCAATGCCCGCGCAGGAAGCCCGCGACGACGGCGACCCCTCTGCTGAGCCCCCGCACCAGCACCGTCCCCGTGGACGGGCGCAGCGCCGAGCCTCGAACGCGCGCTCCGGGGGTATTGCGCTTTGTGCAATACCCCCGGTTTGGCTGGCAACCATACGGTATGGCGTTGCAGTTACTGCAACCTCGAACTTGGTTTCCCCACGGTCACGTTGGCCTCGAGGAGAGAAGAGAGCTCCAAACTGCGGATCGGGGGCCGATCGAGATCCAGCGGCGCGGTCATCCCCGGGGGGCGCGCTCCTGGTGCGAGTGACGACCGCGGGGCTCAGCGGCGAGGGCCGTCGACCCTCGGGCGGAGTGAGGTTCCGACCCCACGGCGCGCCAGTTCCAAGGGGAAGCACCTGCGCCCGGTCTCGAGTATCACGGGTCGACCTTTCGTGTGCTGGCTCCGCCATCCTCACCTCCCCCGCGTCCGCCAGCGTCTCATCGACGCCACGAGCGCCTCCGTCCCCGGCGGCGCGAACACTCGTGTTCCGGATGGTCGCCCCCGGCGCCTTCCCTGACCCAACAACGAGAGACACACGCCCGGCCCTCGTGGTGACGATCCTTCGCTCGTCACCCCCGCCCTCGCCGCCTCCACTTCGTGATCGATGACGCGAACATCGTGCCGAACCGCACCGTCCCCCACCGCTGGTCCATGCCAGTGCTCGGCGTCGACACCGGGAAGCGTGTTCTTGCGGAGCTTAGTCATCGACGTGCACTCAGCACCCTGTGGGTCCCCCTTGCCCCCGGGGCGTCTCTCCTATGCAATGCGGTTAGTGCTTCCCCCGCTGCGCGCGAGGGACCTGTGACGACTATAGCGGACCGCGCCCGCTCCGGCCTGGTCTTCATGACAATGTTACGACCCACTAGTTGTAGTTCGTTCGACTATAACTCCTTGTGGCATAAGCATAATTCCAAGGTGCACGATTACAGCGAAGCTCGCTCCGCAATCATAAGTAGCAATGCCATCCTTTGCACCATGATGTGGCGGCCGCGTTCGGAAAAATGACAATCCCATGGCACCACTTGATTATCCCGACGAAGGATGCTTGAGTATCACCATGAGCACGGCGTTCGTGGACATTCCCAACAGCGGTAGGCACATGACGGTCGGAGCGAACCGGCCGAGGCCTCTCATCGATCTGCGGCAGTACGCCGTGACGACGGCCGAGAGGAATGACGCGGCGGGCAAGGTCGGCTGGGCGGCGGCTTACCACTACGTAGTCGAGAACGGCCACTACCACGTCAGTAGTCCGCTCCCTGAGGGGAGTGAGCGAATGGAACGCCAGCAGTGCTTCTACAACGGTTTCAGGCTCGTGACCGAGCTAGACCTCAACTACGCCGAGGGGGTGGCGCGGTCCGGGAGATTCACTACCTGGCACGCCTGGGGGGTCACCGATGACGGCCTCGTCGTCGATCCGACGTGGGACCATCCTGAGGAGAACCAGTACTTCGGCATCGCGGTGCGTCCGCAGCCTTATGCTGAGGCCATGTGCGAGATGAGTTGGGGCATGTCAATGCCTCTCCTCGAAGCCGTATTCGTTCTCAAGCTGGGGAATATGCCCGAACTCCTAGTGGTCCCGAACTGGAAATGAAGACGGGCAGCGTGCGGCCGCCTCACACGGCGAGGACGGTCTCTACTCTCTCATCAGTGGAAGTGGATCGCCTCCACCCTCTATGAAGGGACTGAATTGCCAGCGGGGTCGTCGGAGTCAACCGCTGCAACTCGCTGAAACCCCCTGAAAAGAGGCCTCTCTGCGATGCTTCTGCGACGCCGTCAGCCAGCAGGGGCCGGGTCGTCACCACCGCCCTCATCCCGCCATCCTCCTCGCGACAACCAGCGCCCGCGGCCGGTCGGACACCCTTCGCGCGAGGTCACGACGAGCCACCGATCGCTCCTCGGCCGGCGCCACGAGAAACGACTCGACGCCCCATTCCGCCATCGGTCCGAGCAGGGTGGTGATCCGGTGCACCACCATGGGATCGGTGATGGGCGGCGGCGCGGCGCACGCCAGAAGCGGCTGCCCCACGACCGATGACCGGCGCGCGCCACCACAGGGCTGCGAGGCCAGGGATGCACAGCTATCCTGGTCCGCGTGGGGTGTTGGCATTGGGTCGAGCCTGTCCGGGGCGCGCGTCGTCACACCATCTCCCATGTCGCACTGCACTTCCTGCCACCGCCTTCGTGGGCGGCGGTGCTGGCAGCTCCACCCTATACGACCGGCGAGACGCTGAACAGTCGTTTGCGGCCGAGAACGCTTGTCA
This sequence comes from Candidatus Dormiibacterota bacterium, assembly GCA_003153215.1. Lineage (GTDB taxonomy): Bacteria > Chloroflexota > Dormibacteria > Aeolococcales > Aeolococcaceae > Changshengia. Next base: position 4,009 of record PLXL01000106.1, on the reverse strand, counting down.
GTTCCATGGCGGACTCGTAAAGAACTGCCGGATTTGTATTCGGAAACCCCGTTGTCACCGGTTTCTGAAAAGCCCCTGCGAGTTGCCTCCGGATCATCAATCGTCCGCGCGGACGTCAGCTATCGATGCAAGTAACCGACACCGGTGTCGTTTAGTTGTATCGATAATCCGGCGGGAGGCGCGATTGCCTGCCACGCGGGTCACCAGCCCTCACCGTGGGGACGGGCAGCCGCTTGCGCGGCTTGATGGTCAGGGCACGCTCGCTGCACCTGGCCACGGTGGGTGCGTGGCAAATCGGGGGGCGTCGACCCGAAGGACATCTGGGAGGTGCTGCTGGCTCGTCAGGCGGAGGCGGATACCCGAGGCTAGGAGTTCACGGAAAAGGCAGCCTCATAACCCAGGGCTGCGAGATCCTCGTAGACCACCGTGGGCGCGACTCGGTTCCACCGGTGGCCAAGGAGCAGCGCCAGAGCCATCGGAGCAGCGATGAAGAGGTGAACCCGCGGGTGTCCCTTCACGTGTTGACGGAGAGCGTCGCGAATGCCGACGGCGAGGGCGCAGGCCTCCTCGGCACCGGCCACGGCGTTGTCTCTCGGACCGCTGGTCGGCCCGATGACGACCAGACGCCGAACGGGCAGAGCCCGATCACGTACCCAGGCGGTCACCTCGTCCGCGATGGGCACCGAGACCTCGATTGCTACGGCGAGATCCTCACCCTGGTCGATGGCGCGCTCGGTGACAGCGGGTGTGGCCGCCGTCGCGTACGGAGCCTCCGACCGCCAGAACTCCCCCCGTTGGACCACCGCGACGTCAAAGCCGGAGACCATCCTGAGCGCGGCCCCGACCGCGAATGCCGGGGCCAGGCGCATGCTCCCCGTGACGACGACCCGCTTCACTGACCCTAGTTGAGACGGGATCGCCTCGATGTCCGCCTGCAACTGGGCCCACGTCGCGGGCGGCCTCGGGCGTCGCTTGAGGTTGGCGTCCTCCCCCTCGAAGCGCTCCACCCAGTCGATGGCATAGAGAGCGTGCCGGGCTAGCGGATCGGGGAGAAGTGTGGCGATGGACACAATTGCCCTGGCGCTGTCGACGCGCAGTTTGCGCGCCTCGACGGCCTCCTGGATGGCGCTGAGGGTGAGCCTGGGGCCAGCACGCCGTCCCCGGCGGGTGCTCTTGGTGCCTGTACGTGAACGGGCGGGACAGTGCGAGGGCAAGTGCCCTCCGGTGCGAACCATTTAAGGAGACGCCATGGGCGAAACGGACGAAGTCAAGGGCAGGGCCAAGGAGGCTCTGGGCGACCTCACCGATGACGACAAGCTCAAGAAGGAAGGCAGCATCGACCGAGCAAAAGGTCGGGTCAAAGACGTAGTCGACAGGCTGCGGACAAAGCGGCGGGCAAGGATTAAAGACAATCGTCCAAAGGCTTGACTTGGTGACTCGGGGAGCGCGCACCCTCCTGAGATCCGGGTGACCCGAGGGTGCTGGGCGGCCGATCAGGGGCATAGGTGGCCGCGTTCAGCGCCCTTTTGCTGCGGTTGTTGCGGCCCCTAGCAGAGATTGAGGGTCCACCGGCGCCACAGACACAGAGAGCTGCGGGTCGAATCAAGGAGACCTCAAGGCATGATCATTCTCGGAATAATCCTGATGATCATCGGCGTCGTCGCAGCTATTCCGGTGCTGTGGACGATTGGCATCATCCTGGTCGTGATCGGGCTCATCCTCTGGCTGCTGGGCAGCATGGGACACGCGGTCGGAGGCCGCAAATTCTACTACTGACTAAGGGCGCTGTCCGGCAGTGCGAGGGGCCGGTCGGGCGAGACCAACTGACACCCCGCCGGGTGTTCCCGACCGGTGCCCTCGATGACTAGTGGCCGTGGAAGAGCAAGCGCAGTGCGCAACCAGTTGAGGAGACACCATGGGACGTTCGGACGAAGCGAAGGGCAGAGGCAAAGAGGCTCTGGGCGACCTCACCGACAACGACAAGCTCAAGAAGGAAGGCAGCATCGACCGAGCCAAAGGTCGGGTCAAAGACGTAGTCGACAAGGCTGCGGACAAAGCGGCGGGCAAGGATTAGGTGGGTCTGTCAAGTCAGCTGACAGCCCTGCCATCCTCAGCGGCGAGCGAGTCGGCGGCCGCTCGGGGTGCTGATCGGCGTGTAGTTCTGCCCAAAGTGGTGATAGAGGGTTGACTCATCCGCCTGAGACAGTTCCTCACCATGCATCTCGAGGTCGGGCGCAGATCGGACCTGCTCCTTGGTGACCGTGACCTGCAGGTCATTGGGACCGACCTGAACTCCATGCAGCGGCACGAACGTCAGGTGATGGCCGATGAACCCTTCCTTGACGGTGCCGAACTGCGGCTCGTCGGTCTCGACATCAACGTAGACGTCTTGCAGGTTGCCGATGTTCTCGCCGTCGCGATCGACGAGCATCTTGCCGTGCCACTCGGTGACACTCCATGTGTCCTGATTCTGATCTTCGGTCATATCGGCCTCCTAGTCGCCTCCAAGCTCAGCCTGCGAAGAGGATTATCCCGACGCGGCCGGCCCCGTGAATCTCACGGACAAGCGCCAACGCTGGTGTCATTATGTGACGCGGCACGTTGAAAAGCCAGAGGCGATGGTTGGCTTCTTCACGGCATCCGAGGACAGGCTCCCGTGGCGCGCCGTGGCCTGGGTGGCTCATGCGTAGACGCCCACGGTCGTCGTCCGAGGTGCCGTTGGGCAAGGCGGCGAGGCCCTCGGCTGGCCGGCCGGCCCGATCTTGANNGAGTGTCAACCCCCGCGAACGGTGGTCGCTATGAGAAGGATCGCTGCAAGGCTCATAACTGCGGTAGCGAGCCACCCGAACGTCTTGCTCAACCGACCGCTAGTCTGCTCGCCCATAACCTTGCGATCGGAGCCCAGCAGAGTGATCAGGATCAGGAGCGGAGGCGCGACCAGTCCGTTGATCACTGCCGTAGCGAACAGCGCCTTGATCGGATCAATACCGACGAAGTTCATGGCCAACCCACCGAGCATCCCAAACGCAAGCACGCTATAGAAGAAGGGACGGTAGCGGGCCTTGTCGGCAAGCCCCCCACGAACTCCAAAGAACTCCTTCACCGCATAAGCGCCCGAGGCGGCGAGAATCGGGATAGCCAACAACCCCGTGCCAATGATTCCGAGCGAGAACAGCAGAAAGGCAAAGGGACCAGCACCCTGCTTGAGCGCCTCAGCCGCACCCTGGGCGGTTTGGATGTTGGTGATGCCGTGGGCATTGAGGACTGCGGCGGTGGTCAGGATGATCGAGTACATGACAATCTGAGAGAACGCCATGCCGACGACCACGTCGGTCCGCGCAGCGCGGAGCTCGGCGCGTGTAATCCCGCGGCGCTCTTTCTCCGTTCTTCCTCCGGCCGCCTTCAGCTCGTCGACTTCACTCAACGCCTGCCAAAAGAACAGGTACGGAGAGATCGTGGTCCCCAGGATGGCGACGAACGCCGTGATGAAGGGTGTGTTGAATGCGACATGCGGGATGACCGTGGCCTTGAGGAGTTCGAGCAGTTGTGGATGGGTGATGAACGCACCTACGACGTACGCGAGCAGCGCAAGCGTCAGGAACTTGAAGAGCCGGAAGATCAGCGAATAGGTCACTTGGAATTGGAGAAACAGCAGGAGCGCGGTTACCGGAACCACAAGCCAGACAGCGGGGATACCCCCGGTCTTGTGGCCGCCGCTGGTGAGCAACTGCCCTCCAGCCGCCACCGCTCCTATGTCAGCTCCGACATTGATGGTGTTGGCCAGGAGTAGGGCGAGAATGGCAAGGCCGACCAACCATGTAGGGAACTTTCGACGGAGGCTGCTACCCAATCCGACCCCGGTGTGGAGCGCAATACGAGCGCACGATTCCTGGACTGCCACCATTAGCGGGAAGGTGAAGAGGGCGGTCCACAGGAATCCATAGCCGAACTGGCTCCCGACCTGCGAGTAGGTGCCGATACCACTGGGATCGTCATCACTTGCGCCGGT
>PLXL01000242.1 GCA_003153215.1 Candidatus Dormiibacterota bacterium | reverse complement strand
CGACATCCTCCTTCTCCAGGCCACCGGGGGGCGCGCGTTCCGGGGAGAGGCGGGGCGTGACGAGCGGCAGCGCCGGCTGCGGGACTTCGCCTATCGCCGTGGCTTCCGCTGGATCGGACTTGCCATCGTGCTGCTCTATGTCGTCTGGCTTGGCTCCGACATTGCGGTCACGATCGCCTCGCAGTTCTCGATCCCGGCCGGCTCCGCCGTCGACGTCGGTATCCCCGGCCGGATCGCACTCGCCATGGCCGAGCTGCTGCTCATGGTGCCGACGTGCGTGGTCGCCTGGCGCGAGGACGGCGGCGACGGCGGCACGGACGCGGCCGAAGACGGCAGCGGCCGTGACCGGCGCCGGACGTGGGTGGCGTGGCTCGTGCTCCCCGGCCTCGTCGCCGCGTGGCTCGCCGCGGTCATCTGGCTTCCCCCGCAATCCGCCCCGCACGGCTCCTTCTCGGAGTCGGGGGGCGGGCCCTCCGGCGCGGCGTGCCAGGAATTCGCCGGCGGCACCGTGGTCGGCGCCGAGTTCGGGGCCACGGTGGGACTTGGCGCCAACGTCTGCTGGGACGGCACCCTCGCATATGTCGTAGGCGACCCAAGTCTCCCAATCCCGGCCAGCGCGATCCGTGACTACGCCGTTCCGGGGTTCACGCCGACGGCGAGCGAGATCGACCCCGCCCAGCCCCAGCTGAGCGGCTGCGGGTGGGACACCACAGCTGACTTCGCCGCGGTCTCCCGCACCACCTGCACCGAGCGCATCGACGCCAACGGCACCATGCACTACACGGTGAGCGCGCGGGTGGCTCCGCTCCCCTTCGGCATCGCCTCGCGCGAGGTGAGCGTCGACCTGGTGGTCACCCGCAACGGGAAAGTCCTCGAGGGGCAGGGCTTCGAACAATCCTGAGCACCCGGCCCCGCCCGTCTCTCCCCGCGGTCACGGGGCCGGCCCGTCTCCCCATCAGGCGGCGGGGGGTGCTTCCCCTGACGTCGATCGCCGCAGCCAGGTGGCGAGCCCCACCAGTCCCACCACGCCGGCCGCGCCGACCAGGAGTCCCGGCACCGATCCGGGCACCGTCGCGGCGAGTGCCAGCGCCCCTCCGCCCGCGACCGCCCCCGCCGCGCCGGCAGCCGCCACGCGGGCCCAGCGGCGGAGCTCGACGGAGGCGTCCACGGCGTGCGGTCCCCGCCATTCACAGGCTGTGTGGGAGAGCTCGGCGACGAGCAGGAGCCCGACGCCGACGAGGGGCGCCTCGACATCGAGCGCCGCACCCCCACCGATGACGCAGATCGTGTACTCGGCGGCCAGCAGCGCCACCGCCCAGCCCACCAGGTCGGAGCGTGGCCACGCCACCGCTGCGATGGTGACCAGGAGCCCGGCGATGCCCACCGCCACCACCATCGCCACCAGCACGCGGTTCTCGGCATCCGCATGCGCATGCAGGACGCCGGCCGCGGCCACCACCACCGCCAGCGCGACCGCGCAGAGGGCCGGGATCAGCGGACGCGGAGCCGGGCGCGGCGTCGCCACCCTTCCACCTCCATCACGACCGCTTCCAGGGGATCGCCCTCGGTCCACGACGCGACGCCGATCCCGGCCTGGAGCAAGCGCGCGCGCTGCGTCTCGCGCTCCAGCTGCCACATCCGCCGAGCGAGAGCGGCCGGCTCGGATGCGGGAGGGGCGGTGTGGGCGTCGGGGCCCAGCTCGATGACGGCGACGTCGCAGCCTCTGCCATGCAGGTCGAAGAGGGCGGTCACCAGCCGGCGGTCGAGGAGCGGNNATGACGCCGACGCGGTCGCGGTCGCGGAGCCAGGCCGAGGCGAGCGACGAGGCGCCCCGCACCATCTGCTCCAGGGTGCCCTCACCCGCCGGCCCGGCGTGGGCGAAGGTGTCGAGCAGGAGGACGACGTCGACGTTGCGCTCGGGATGCCGCTGGTTGACCCAGAGCTCACCGCGGCGCGCGGAGGCCCGCCAGTTAACCGTGCGCACCCGGTCGCCCGAGACGTAGGGACGGAGGTCGGCGAACTCGATCCCCTCCCCCTTCTGGGCAGCGACCCGGCTGCCGGCATAGACGTGGGTGCGGAGCGGTCGAATGAGGGTGCGCAGCCTCTCCGTTGCGGGGTAGGCGCGGACCACCACGTCGGCGCGCACCCGCGCCTCGAACCGGCGCAGCCGGAAGTCGTCGAAGGCGCGCAGGTGGACCGTCCCGAGGGAGTAGGCACCCCAATGCACGGGCCGGAGCGGGATGGTGAGCGACTGCCGGGCGCCGTCCTTCCGAGCCAGGATGGCCGGGTTGGCGGCGTCGACGCCCTCGATCCCGGGAGCGAGGACCACCCCCACCTCCAGCGCCTCGATCTCGGCGGGGAGGTCGACCGCCAAGGTCAGCTCCACCGTGTCCCCCTCGACGACGCGGGCCGCGGATGCGGAGACGCGCACTGCCGGGAGCGCGGGGCGTCGCGAGCGCAGCAGGCCGGCCAGCAGGACGGCCGCGAGCGGCGCGGCGGCCGCGGCCAGCTCGGGGCGGCCGGCCGCAAGGGCGGCGATCAGGAGGGCTGCCACCAGCCAGGGGTATGCCAGCAGGCGCGAGGTGGACGCCCAGCTCACCCGGCCGCGGCCTGCGTGGATGGCGCCGGCACGGTGTCGAGGCAGGCCCGGATCACGTCGTCGCCCCGCACCCCGCGCACCCAGAGCTCGGGTCGCAGGCTGAGGCGGTGCCCGAGAGCCGCGACCGCGACCGCCTTGATGTCCTCGGGCACGACGAAGTCCCGGCCGAGCAGGCAGGCCCGGGCGCGGGACGCCGCGAGCACCGCCAGGCTGCCGCGCGGGCTCGAACCGACCTGGACGTCGGGCCTGGCCCGGGTGGCGGCCACCAGGTCGACGATGTAGGCGGTCAAGCTCGGCTCGACATGGACGTCCTCNNTGACGGTGTCGCTGCGGCGCTCCACCCGGCGCCGGAGAATCTCCGCCTCCTGTTCCGCGCTCGGGTAGCCGACGCCGATCCGGAGCAGGAAGCGGTCGAGCTGAGCCTCGGGCAGCGGGTAGGTGCCCTCGTATTCGATCGGGTTCTGGGTCGCGATGACGAGGAACGGTGGGGTCAGAGGCCGGGTGATGCCGTCCACGGTGACCTGGCGCTCCTGCATCGCCTCGAGCAGGGCGGCCTGGGTCTTGGGGGGCGTGCGGTTGATCTCATCCCCGAGGAGCAGGTTGGTGAAGACGGGGCCGGGCTGGAACGAGAACTCGGAGTTCCGCTGGTCGTAGAGCGAGGAGCCGGTGATGTCGGAGGGGAGCAGGTCGGGGGTGAACTGGATGCGCCGGAACTCCAGTTCCATCACCTGGGCCAGGGAGCGCGCGATCAGGGTCTTGGCGAGCCCCGGGAAGTCCTCGATGAGAACGTGGCCGTTGGCGAGGACGCCGACCAGCAAGAGCTCCAGGGCGTCGCGTTTGCCGACGATCACCTTCTCGACCTCGGTGAGGATGGCCTCACCGGCAGCGGCGACGTCCTTGACCTGGATCACCGGGGCAGATGATCTCAATTCAGAGGCTCTCCAGGTGAGCGAGCACGCGGACGACATCGGCGGCGGAGGGCCCCGGCGCGGTGGCGCTCGGACGGCGCGCGCTGCGCGGCCCGAGGAGCGGCTCGCCGGGCATGCCGGCAAGGGCCGCGACATCGTCGTCCTCATCGGCCTCGACACCGTGGCGGGTGGCCAGAAGCTCGCGAGCCAGATCCCGCAGAGCGGGCCGCAGCCGCGCGTCGGCGTCCAGGGCCGAGCTCATACCGTTGGCGACCAGTCGCTCGAGAACCACCACCCTCACCAGGGGAGGCGAGGGTGCCAAGGTGCGCGAGGGGGCCAGCGCCGCCATCACGCCGAGGCGGTGCTCGGGTGCCGGCGCGGCGGCCGTCAGGAGCCACCAGACGATGCAGGTCGAGAGGCAGACGACGTACCCGAGGAGCACCAGGGAGGCGCTCGTGACCTCCTGGGTGGCGAGGACCGCGGCGGCGATCGTCGCCAGCATGGCGACGGCGAGAGGACCGGTCGGCAGGCGCCTCACGACCACACCCTCAGACCTGCTCCAAGTCGCGGCGGACGGCAGCCAGCGCCTCGAAGGCTGAACGGTGCACCTGCTCGTCGATGGCCTGGACGGAGAACCGGGCCCGCTCGAAGAGCTCGGTGAGGCGGCGCGCAGACGTACGGCCGGATCCGAGCAGGAGCAGGCTGCGCTCCAGGTGCTCGGTGGGGGCGTCGGCAGGCCGGCGGGGGGAGCCGGCAGCGGCGAGGAGGCGCTCCATGGTGGCGTAGGCGGCGATCACCGCGCGGCGCGGGTCGGCGTCGGAGTCGAGAGCGTCGAGCGCGGCGTCGATGGCGCCGAGGAGCGGTGACGGCTCGTGCGGTAGAGGCAGCGGCGGAGCGTGCCGGGAGCTTGCCCGGATCAGGAGGACGAGGCCACCGGCGACGATCAGGAGGACCCCGACCACCACCCCGACGAGGAGTACCGTGGGGCTGGAGGGGGGCGGACCGGCGGCGACCGCGGTCGAGGGCGCCGTGACCCCACCGGCGGCGATGGAGGGTGCCGCCCGGTACTTCAGGCGCGGCGCGCGCGCCAGCAACCAGACCACCGCGAGAGCGAAGCCGCCGATGAACAGCAGGACGTAGATGGGGCGCGCCGGACGCTCCCTTTCCCTCGCGTCCGGCACCCTGCTCCGGCGCCGGAAGACCCCGAAGATGGTCGCCGCCACGAGCATTGCGACCACCGCCCCGGCAGCGACCCCGAGCACCCCGTAGAGGCCGTCGCCCAAGGCTCCCGACGCGCTCGGGGCCACGGAGGCGCCCGCGGGAGCCGCGCGCGCGCCGACGGCGACCGCTGCGAGAAGGATCACGCCGAGCAGCACCACCACCACCACGCGGCGCCCGCCCCACGACGGCGAGGCGGGCGAACCGGGAGGCCAAGCCGAGGCCAGCGGCTCGGAGGAGCCGCTGGGGTCGCCGGGAGCGCCGGCCGCCGGCCCCCCGGCGCCGTCAGCCGTCATGTGCGCGACCGCATCCTCTGGGCCACCACCCGCAGAGCCTAAACGAGCGGCGCGATGCCGCGCGACGCGAGTGGGTCACGCGGCGGCGACGGTCCGAGTAGGGTAAACCCGCCTTCGAGAAGCTGGTCGGCGAGCACGAGATCCACTACTTCATCGCCGCCGGGAGCGGCGGGGGCCCGGGCGCCGGCGGCTCAGCCGAGACCAGCGAGATCACCTCGTGGGTGGAGAGCCACTTCTCGACCACCACGGTCGGCGGCACCACCCTGCACGACCTGACCGAGCCGCTGGCCGCCACCGGCTCCTGACCGCGGTGGCGCGGACGGTGGGCGCCGGCGGGGAATCACCCCGCTGGGGCAGACCGACCCGCGCGGCTCTCCGCAACCACGGCCACCAGGCCCAGCAGCGCCAGCGCGCTCCCGACCAGCGGCGTGAAGCGGAGCCCGAGGGTGGAGAGCACCAGGCTTCCCATGAGCGGCCCCCCTGCGATGCCGACGTTGAAGGAGGCCGAGTACCAGGCCGAGGCGATGTCGGTGCGCCGCGGTGCCACCACCAGGACGTGGCTCTGAAGGGCGATGGCCGCGCCGGACAGACCCATGCCGGCGCAGGCCTCGAGGACGATGGCCGCGGCGCCGGAGGTGCCGAAGGCGAAGAGCGCGAGCAGCGCGGCTGCGAGCAGGGCGACCGGGCCGACACGCGCCAACGTCGGCCGCCGGTCGAGCAGCAACCCGTTGCCCACGATCCCCACCGCGTCGGCGGCCCCGGTGAGCAGCAGGACCGGCGCCACTGCCCGGAGCGACAGGCCGCTCACCCGGGTGAGGAAGGCGGTGACGTAGGTGTAGGCGGTGTAGGAACCGCCCACGCAGAGGATGGTGGTGAGCACCGTCAGCCGGTAGCGGCCGGCGTCCGGGTGGGTGCCGGCGGCGGCGTGCCCCTCGCCCGATCGCATCGAGGGCAGGAGCACGACGAGCGCGGCGAGGTCGATGAGACCGAGACCGCTGAGACCCACGAAGGCGAGCCGCCAGCCGGCCAGCTGGCCGATCAAGGTCCCGGCCGGAATCCCCAGGATCAATGCGATCGAGCTGCCGGCGAAGACCCCGGCGACCGCCCGTCCCCGTGCCCGCGCCGGAAAGAGACCGACTACGACCACCGCGACGATGGACCAGAAGAGAGCCTGGGCGAGGGCGATCACCACCCGGGCCGCGAGCAGCCAGCCGTAGCTCGGCGCCGCCGAGGCCGCCAGGGTCCCCAGCACGAAGGTGGCCAGGAGGCCGGCGAGGAGCGGGCGGCGGGGGAAGCTCCGAGTCAGGTGGGTGAGCGGCGCCGAGACGGCCACGACCACCAGCGCATAGATGGTCACCAGCAGGCCGACGGCGGAGAGGGAGACGCGCAGGCCGCTGGAGAGCTGGGGCAGCAGCCCCACCGGCAGGTTCTCACCGGTGACGAAGCAGAAGGCGGCGCCGCCCAGCGCTCCGAGCGCGGCCACGGCGGCGACCGGGTGCCGGGAGGCGAGCGCGTCGCCCTCAGGCGGGAGCGTAGGTCTGCGTCGCCACGTCGATGGTCGTGAGGTAGCTCGATCGCCCGAAGGCGGCAGCGTCAGCACCGCTCCCCGGGGACAACCGGCCGCGCACCTGGTCCAGGCTCACGAAACCCTTGCGCGCCATCCAGGCCTGGAGACCGTCGAGCAGCGCCACCGCGTGCTCGGGGCCGTGACGGAGGAGTGAGGAGGTGCTCATGACCACGTCGGCGCCGGCCAGCAGGTAGGCGACCACGTCGTGAG
>PLXL01000275.1:721-4467 GCA_003153215.1 Candidatus Dormiibacterota bacterium | reverse complement strand
GCTCCGAACACGCGCCAGACCTCCGTTCCGGGTGGCAGGAACGGTAATGCGCGCCGGACGATCCTCCGCCGGCCCCATTCCGTCACCGCCACGCCCCTCCCACCGTCATCCTCTCAGAGGCACTGGACCGATCAATCACGCGCGGCCTCCGGTCGCCAGTCTACGTGGACCCATCAGGGCTCTGACGAAGGTGACGGAGGATCAGCAGTAGGGGTTTCGCCGCGTTTCACCGAGCTTCCGGTCTCATCGGGCTTCGCGGGTGGGCCCACGGCCCGCCAGGTGACTGCCTGAAGACGACCCCATGCGCCCCGGACCTTGCGCCGCTCGCCCAGCTCGTAGCCGAGCTCGCGCAGACGGGTGCCGTCAGTGAGGATCAATCGGGGGTGGCGGTACTCGCGCTCCACCTCGTTGGGGAAGCGGCCGCTGGCCAGCCACCCCCGCTCCTCGAGGGCGTAGCCGCGATCCTCACGCACGGCGCGGATCGGTCCCACCGCGATGAGGGCGAGGATGGCGACCATGACGAGCGCCAGCAGGGCGGTGACGAGGGAGCTCATGCGGTGGTGGGGGCCTCGATCGAGGCCTTTGGAGCGATATCCATGAGAGCCTCACTGTAGGCTCGTGACCGGGGCGCGGTGGCGCGCCGTCGCCTGACGGTTAGAATCCGGACGTCCCCCGCCCCCTCGCAGGAGCCTCCTCATGGCCAACAACCTCAAAGAGTCCAAGGGTGTCCTCTCTCAGAAGGAGATCCTCACCTCGGTGCGCTGCCCGGTCTGCCACCAGCTGATGCACCAGAACGAGATCGGCATCGAGATCGCCTTCCGCCACGCCCGCAAGCCCGGGGAGCCCAAGCGCGAGCGGATCGTCAAGCACACCAAGAACTGCAAGGCCGCCTAGAGCCTAGAGCGCGCCGCCCGGCTCCGGCGGCAGGCCGCCCCGGGCGCCCCGCCGGACCTGCGCGTCAGCTGAGGTCGGGTGCCGATCAGCCGATGTCGAGGATGAGGTGCAGCGGGTACGGGCTGCTCGAGTCCTGGGGTGTGTAGGAGCCGTTCTTGAGGGTCACGGCCTTACTCAGGTCGAAGACCAAGTTCACGGTGCTCCCACTCGAGGTCGCCGCGGCCTTCGTCACGATCCCGCCTGTCCCCGGTGAAAGGCCGGACTCGCGGGCTCCCGCGAGCGTCACGTCGAGCGTCGTCGGATCGGAGAAGGAGGCCGTCGCCCTCGGCTCACCCGAGCCGCCCGAGAAGTCGATGACGATCCAGAGGTCGCCGTCCGGCTGCGTTCCATAGCGGACGTCCTCGGCGGTCCATCCCGAGCCCCCGCTGCCGAAGCTCTGAGTGGCGACGACGGGGGCGGGGACGGGAGTGGGCACCGGCGTCGGCGCGGGCGTCGCCGAGACGCTGGGGGCGGCGCTCGGCGCGACCGGGGCCGAGGGCTGCAGACCGATGGCCGGCAGCAGTGCCGGGGTTGCGCTCGGGAGCGGCGCGGCGCGGGAGGTCGCCCCAGTGTTGGCCACCAGGGGCAGCGTGGGCGGACCGTGCGTCACGAGCAGGCTCACCGTCGCGACCAGAACGGCCAGGACGGCGAGGATGGCAAAGATAAGGTAGCGGCGGCGGGATTGGCCCGCGAGGTGGCGCACGCGGTGGGGAAGGTCACCGAATCGCCCCGAGCTCGGGGCCACCTTGCCGGCGCTCGGCCCGATCCAGCGCCGGTCCCCGAGCTGGCGGGCGTGGCGGCCCGGCTTGCCGGGGCCCCGGTCGAGGTCGCGGACGCGTGGGGTGCTGGCCTCGGCGATCATCGCCGAGTCGAAGGGCGGCACCCCGGACCATGGAGTCGCAGCCAGATGCTCGACGCCCGAAGCCCGTTGCGCGGGGAGGGCCTCGCCAGTGGGCGGCGCAGCGGGCTCGTCCATCTCGGCGTGCGCATCCATCCGGTACCGCAGCGCAGCCGTGAGCAGCCCCGCCGACTCCGGTGGCTGCGCGCCGTGGCTCGGGCCCGGCGCGGCGGCCGCCGCCCGCTCGGCGTCGCCATCGGCGCTGCGCATGAGCGCCAGACGGAGCGAGACCTGGTCACGGAGACGCGAGATCAGGGTCGCCCGGACCGGCTGNNTATCGAGGGGAGTGGGTCCCCCGAAAAGGTGGGGGCCGGGTAGATGCGAGACTGCGGGGGTGCCGGATCATCCCGGGGCGCCCAGCTCCACGGATCGCCTTGGTCATCCGACGCCCTGGCGTACGGAGTGGGAGGCAGCGAGATGGGCCACATCTGGTCCGCGGGCCGGGGCGACGGCGGCTCAGAGCGCAGGGGACGAGGGGCCGGGAGCGGCCCAGCAGGCGGGGGGGGCGGCGCCGGCGGCGCCGGCGGGACCAGGGATGCCGGCGACCAGGACGCCGCAGGCGGAGGCGGTGGAGGGGGGATGTCGCTCGGAGCCACCACCGCCTCTGGCACCACCGTGGGCGCGCCGGGCTCGATCCCGCCCGCCTTCGACGCGACGGCTTTGAACGCGGTCGCCTCTTCCCCAGACGAGGTCACGCGGATCGCGTGCCCTGTGGGCCAGGCACCCACCCCCTCCAGGGCGATGCTCCCGTGGGGCCAGGCGTCGGGAGCCGGCGGCTCCGACGCGCCCGCCACCGGTTCTGGCGCCCGAGCCGGTGCGGCTGCGGGGACCGACCGGCCGGTGAGATGGAGCTCGTCGCTCTGGGAGGGCTCGTCGAGAGGTGCTGCCATCACCGTCACACCCGACGGGGAAAAGGCGTCGAGGAACGGGAGGGAGGGCTGATCGCTCTCCGGCGGGGCGGGCGGAGGTTCGGGATTGTGGCGCGCGCTCCACGGCAGCGGCTCGGCCGCTCCTCCCCCGCCCAGCCACCGGGGCAGATCCGGTCCGGGGGGGTCGGGCGGACGCGGTGAGCGCGGGGGAAGGGATTCGCCGGGGCCGAGCAGCCCGAGCTGCTGCAGGAAGCCGCTGACGGCATCGTCGGGGACGTGGACCCGCCCCAGCGCACCGAAGCGCTCCGTCTCCTCGCGGAGGCATTCGAGGCCCTTCTGGCAGCGCTCGCAGCCGACCAGGTGCGCCTCGATCTCGGCACGCCGCCCCGGATCCAGCTCATCGTCCAGGTAGCTGCTCAGCGCGAGCAGGCTGCACTTCATATGGCGATCTCGCGGTACACGGTGCTGAACTGGCGTCTGGCGGCGGCCAGCTGCCGGCTCGCAGCCTCCGGCGAGCACTCCAGCGCGCGAGCGATCTCCGGGTAGCGGAGCCGGGCGAGGTTGCGCAGCAGCAGCGCCGCACGCCGCTCAAAGGGAAGGGTCATGAGCGCGCGCTTCACCGTGTTCATCCTGCTGGCGACGTCTCCACCGCGGAACTCCGTCTCGAGAGAGGGACGGCTGCGACGCCACAGCCTCGCCGGCCCGTGGGGCCGCGGCGGGAATCGCTCGCCGGTGCGACAGGCCCGGGTCACCGCGCGGTAGAGGGCAGCGGTACCGTCGAGGCGCACCCGCGCCGGCGGGTACTTGGCGGCATGGAAGATGCCTGCCGCGGCCAGCTCGACGGCAGAGTCGGCGTCACCGACGAGATGGGCTGCGTACGTGATGAGTTCGTCGAGATGCTCGGAGACGAGCTCCGCGAACTCGCCACTGGTGGCTGGGACGTTTGCTGCGACGTTAATCATGAGTCCACCCGGGGGTGGCTGGTGGCGTCCCGACAGCATACACGGCTGTGGCGTACAGCGGTCAAGATCGCGCGGCCGACTTTA
>PLXL01000275.1:0-631 GCA_003153215.1 Candidatus Dormiibacterota bacterium | reverse complement strand
GTCGATGGCGGCTGTGCGGTCGGCGGGAAGCCGCGAGATCGCCCTGGCCTGGGGCGGCCGGGGGTCACCGCGAACGCCGGTCCCGAGCAGGGCGTCGATCACCACGCCCGCCGAGTCGATGAGCTCGCTCGGCAGGTCACCGTCCGGATGCGCGACCACCGTCGCACCCAGGGCTCGGAGAGCACCCAGGTGGAGGGTCAGCAGCTCGCCCAGCCGATCCGGCTCCGCGACCAGCGCGACCCGCACCGGCAGCCCCCAGGTCAGGAGGTGGCGCGCCGCCACCAGACCGTCCCCGCCGTTGTTGCCATGTCCGGCCACAACCAGGACGGGATCGCCACGGCCGGCAGCGGTGGCGAACACCCAACGGGCCACCTGCCACCCGGCGATCTCCATCAGCTGAAGGNNGAGGTGAGATCCCCGTACTGACCCCGTGCTCCGGCCCCGCTCGCCGCCGCCCCGCGGGCGCCACTCATCGCAGCCCGACCGTTATCGGCGTGCCGGCCCGGACACCGGTCCGCTCGGATGCGGAGGCCTCCCGAGCGGCCAGCTCGAGGTGCCCCGAGCTGTTCCAGAGCACGGCCACCTCGGCGCCCATCTCCGCGTAGGTGGTCACCACCTGGACGGTCTCCCC
>PLXL01000083.1 GCA_003153215.1 Candidatus Dormiibacterota bacterium | reverse complement strand
CCGGCCCCCATCGGCAAGCTCGATCTCCTGGTCACCCTCGACTTCCGCCATAACAGCTCCTGCCTCTACTCGGACGTCGTGCTCCCGGCCGCCACCTGGTACGAGAAGTACGACCTCTCGACGACGGACATGCACCCCTTCGTCAACTCCTTCAACCCAGCGATCACCCCGCCCTGGGAGGCCCGCACCGACTGGGAGATCTTCTCGACCATCGCCCGCCGCTTCTCTGAGCTCGCGCGCACCCACCTGGGCACCCGCAGTGATGTGGTGGCCGCCCCCCTGCTCCACGACTCCCCCGACGAGCTGGCCCAGCCGTTGGGCGAGGTGCGCGACTGGCGCGCCGGAGAGTGCGATCCGGTGCCCGGGCGGACCATGCCCCGGCTCACCGTGGTGGAGCGCGACTACGGCAGCGTCATCGACCGCATGCACGCCCTCGGGCCCCTCGTCGAGACCCTGGGCACCGGGGTCAAGGGACTGGTCTGGCGGCCCGACGCCGAGGTCGAATGGCTGCGAAACCGCAACGGGGTGGTCCCCACCGGCGTCGCCGCGGGGCGACCCGCCATGGCCCGCGACGACCAGGTCTGCGAGACGATCCTCGCTCTGAGCGGCACCACCAACGGGCGGCTCGCGGTGGAGAGCTTCCGGGCCCTCGAGCGGCGCACTGGGCTGCAGCTCACCGATCTCGCCGCCGACCGCGCCGGGGAGCGGATCGAGTTCGCCGACACCCAGGCCCAGCCGCGTAAGGTGATCACCTCGGCGGAATGGTCGGGGATCGAGGCGCGCAACCGCCGCTACTCGCCCTTCACGATCAACGTCGAGCGAGGGGTCCCGTGGCGGACGCTCACCGGACGCCAGCACCTCTACCTCGACCACGAGTGGATGCTCGCGTACGGGGAGGGGATGGCCACCTACCGGCCGCCGCTCACCATCAGCGGCTACCCGCGGGAGGTCACCCACGAGGGACAGCCGGGGGAGGCCGAGCTGACCCTCCGGTACATTACCCCACACTCGAAGTGGTCGATCCACAGCGAGTACCAGGACAACCTGCACATGCTCACCCTCTTTCGGGGAGGGCCGGTGATCTGGATGAGCCCCCCGGACGCCGAGCTCATCGGGGTGCGCGACAACGACTGGATCGAGGCCTACAACCGCCACGGGGTGATCGCTACCCGAGCCGTCGTCTCGCACCGCGTGCCCAAGGGGATGTGCCTCATGTACCACGCTCAGGACCGGCATGTGAACGTGCCCCTCTCCGAGGTGTCCGGCACTCGAGGGGGCACCGACAACTCGCTGACCCGGATCCGGATGAAGCCCACCCACTTGATCGGCGGCTACGCCCAGCTCTCCTGGGGCTTCAACTACTACGGCCCCTGCGGCTCGCAGCGGGACGCTCTCACCATCATCCGCAAGCGGCGCACCGAGGTGCAGTACTGATGCGCATCCGCGCCCAGGTCGCGATGGTGATGAACCTGGACAAGTGCCTCGGCTGCCACACCTGCAGCATCACCTGCAAGAACGTGTGGACCAACAGGGCCGGCGCCGAGTACATCTGGTTCAACGACGTAGAGACCAAGCCTGGAATCGGCTACCCCAAGAAGTGGGAGGACAACCAGCACTGGAAGGGCGGCTGGACGCTGACCCGGACCGGCCGGCTGAAGCTGCGGGCCGGGGGACGGCTCTGGAAGTTGTTGACCTTGTTCAGCAACCCCGACCTGCCGAGCCTCGACGATTACTACGAGCCCTGGACCTACGACTACCTCACCCTGACCAACGCTCCGCGCTCCCGACACCAGCCGGTGGCCCAGCCCCACTCGCAGCTCAGCGGACGGCCCATGGAGATCAAGTGGGGTCCCAACTGGGAGGACGACCTCGCCGGCTCCACGGAGACGGCGCCGCTCGATCCCAACTGGGCGGAGGTGGAGGAGGGAGTGCGCCTCGACTTCGAGCGCGCCTTCATGGTGTACCTGCCCCGGATCTGCGAGCACTGCCTCAACCCCTCGTGCGTCGCCTCCTGCCCCAGCGGAGCGATGTACAAGCGCGAGGAGGACGGCATCGTACTCGTCGACCAGGACATGTGCCGGGGATGGCGCTTCTGCGTCTCCGGCTGCCCGTACAAGAAGGTGTACTTCAACCACGTGACTGGCAAGGCGGAGAAGTGCACCTTCTGCTACCCGCGGATCGAGGATGGCCAGCCGACGATCTGCTCCGAGACCTGCGTCGGCCGCCTCCGCTACCTCGGCCTGGTCCTCTACGACAGCGATCAGGTGCGCGAGGCGGCCTCGGTGCGGGACCCCAAGGATCTCCTCCGGGCACAGCGGGCGCTCTTCCTCGATCCCGAGGATCCCGGGGTGCGGGAGCAGGCGCGCCGCGACGGCATCCCCGATGATTGGGTGGAGGCGGCACGCCGCTCCCCCGTCTACACACTGGCGGTGCGCTTTAACGTGGCCCTTCCCCTCCATCCGGAGTACCGGACCCTGCCGATGGTCTGGTACGTGCCCCCGCTCTCCCCGGTGCTCCATGCGGTGGGCAGCGACGACGGCGCCGACCCCCACCAGATCTTCGCCGCGGTGGAGCAGATGCGGATTCCGGTGCGCTACCTGAGCAACCTCCTCGCGGCCGGGGACGACGAGGTGGTCCGCACCGTACTGCGGAAGCTCACCGCCATGCGGGTGCACATGCGGGCCAAGGAATTCGGCGATGGCTCCGATCCCGGGGTGGCCGCAGCGGTGGGGATGACCGCAGCGGAGATCGAGGAGATGTACCGGCTGCTCGCGATCGCTCCGTACGCCGACCGGTACGTCATCCCTCCCGCCCACCGTGAGGTGGCGATGCGGCTCGACGACCACGG
>PLXL01000189.1:2192-8132 GCA_003153215.1 Candidatus Dormiibacterota bacterium | reverse complement strand
CGCCGCCACTGCAAGCCCGATCGATGCGATCGCCGCGCACCACGCTGAGATGGAGGGGGAGCTGCGTCGCCGCGTCAACGACCTGGTCGCCGTCGTCTCTCGTGGCGAGCCCTCCGACCCCGCCGCGGCGGCGGTCGTCGACTACCTCCAAACCACCATCCTGCCTCACGCCGCCTCCGAAGAGGCGACGCTGTACGCGGCGGTCGCGCGGTTCGAGCCCCGGCTGATTGAGAGCTTGGTGGCCGAGCATCGGGCCTTGGGCGATCTGATCTCCGAGTTGGCGGAGGTGAGCGAGCCCGTCAGGAGCGTGGCAACGGCGGGCGCCATCGCCGCGCTCTTCGCCATCCATGCGGCCAAGGAGAACGACTTCGTCCTCGCCGCCCTCATCGAGGGGGCGCCGGGTGAGGTCCCCGGAGTCCTCGCTTCGATGCACGCGGAGTTCGAGGGCCAGTCCGTCGTGGGAGCCCCCGGCACGAGGACTCATCCAACCCAAGCACCAAGTGGCGGTGGAGCTCCGTCTTGAGGGAGTTCCGGGACTGGAGGCCCGTCTCTTTCGGGAGCTCATCGGTCGCTGCCGGAAGCCGACAACTCGGATCGGGGAACCCAGGGCCGAGATCCCGGACCTTGTCACCCGTCGATCCCCGGTGCTCGCCGTTCATGGCTGCGGCGCCCTCTCCGCAGCCAAGATCATCGGGGAGACTGCCGGGATCCAGCGCTTTCGCTCCAAGGACGCCTTGGTCCGGCACAACGGGACGGCACCGATTCCGGTCTGGCCGGCCAGTCAGGTTCGCCACCGGCTAAACCGAGCGGGCAGCCGACAGCTGAATGCGGCCCTCCACCGCATCGCCCTCACCCAGGCGCGCCACGACCCCAACTTCCGCGTCTACTTCGACCGCCTCCGCGCCGCCGGCAACACCACGACGGAAGCCATACGCTATCTCAAGCGGCGGCTATCGGACGCCGTCTACCGAGCGCGGCTGGCCGACGAGCCCGCCCCAGGCTCAGCGACCCGGTTGCTCGTGGCTTGACATAGGAGCAACCGGACGTGGCCGCTGTTCGTGGCGCTAGGACCGCGAGGTGTGAGGCTCAGTGACGTCGAGTAGTGTGGTCTGGATGACCTACCGTCAGGAGATCAGACATCTCGATAGCCTGGCCACCCCAGCCCCTTGGGTCAGCGAGGGGGAGTGGTATGGCGTGCATGAGGAAGGCTTGTTCATGGCGCTTGGCTTCGCCCCACACCGCCCGTTGGACAGCCGTCTCATCGCGGTCTACAGGTCGGCGGTGATTCGTCTGCTCGAAGCGGTGGACGCGGTGGAGCGGCTAGCTCTGCGCGCAAGCGCGAACACGTCGGTGCCGGCGGCAATCGGCATCCACCAAGTTCTGACCATTCTTGACGCTACGGAAGGCGAAGGCACGCCATTTCGTTCCGGGTTGGTGGAGCTTGACCTCAAGACGACACCACCGCTTTGGGATCCCGGACATCTGGTCCTCGGCCTGGGGTTCGCGCCTGAGCTTCGCTCCCCTGGTATTGCCACCCCGAAACTCGGCGACGCTCCACTGATTGCCGTGTCACGAATTGCCGTGCCGCGGGCGCTCGAGTTACTTGCGTTGACTGAGCAGAACATCGCGCAGCACGCCCTAGCCGATGGGCGTTTGCGCAGTGACGGGGTGGCGGCGATTGTCAGTGCCGTGGTTGCATTCGACGCGCACAGCGCCAGCGAGGGGAGTGGGACCGGTACGGTATGACGGCTGGTGGACGCCACGGCAGTAGCTCAGAATGCGCCCACTGCTAACTGCGATCACCGACGGGTTGAGGCAATGGTACGAGTCCTGCCAATGTTGCTTGAGCCAGGCGCTACCCGACGTCAAGCAGGCCCTGGACGAGGAAAAGGCGTCGTCGACGGCCGCAGCACGCACAAGCCGATCGACATGACTGTGCTCAGGGAACCGACCGTATTCGTGCTAGGTACAACGCAGTACGAGAACCCCAGCGCCTACGGAGGAATCAAAGCCGGCATGGGCTCGGGTATCCGGACCTGACCTGATGCGCCTGCTTACAATTGGCCACGGCACCATTTCGGCGGAGGAGTTCACCGGACTGCTTCGTGGCGAAAGAGTGGCTCGGCTCATCGATATTCGTTCAGCTCCGGGTAGCCGTCACAACCCTCAGTTCGTCCGTGCTGCGATGGAACAATGGTTGCCGGCCGCGGGCATTGCATATGAGTGGGATCGCGCCTTGGGAGGATTCCGAAAGACCTCGCCCAATTCCCTCAATACAGCACTCCGGCACGCCTCCTTCCGGGGATATGCGGACTACATGCTGACACAGGCATTCACCACAGCGGCGAACGACCTGCTGTCATCGGTGGGTAGTCTGCCTGGCGCGGTGATGTGTTCCGAGTCTGTGTGGTGGCGCTGCCACCGCCGCTTGCTCAGCGACTACCTTACGCTGGTCCGTGACGTCGAGGTCGGGCATCTCATGCGCGATACTTCGGTCTCCGCGCATCGGCTCACTGAGGGTGCGCGGTTTGCTGGTGACCACGTCATCTACGACCGGCCGCCCGCCACTCTCGGAGACGTGCTTTGATGGATGCCGTAGTCGAGTGCCTCGGAATAAAGGCCCCACACGTCATACCGGCGCGCGGTTGCCTTCACTCCGGGGACTGCAGCGTTCTCCGTGATTCAGAGCTGGGGTAGGGAAACGCCGATGCTAGCGCTCGCACTCCAGGCTCAGCGGACCGGCTATGAAGTCGAGGAGAAGGTGTGGCGCCGTTCACCGTCGACTCCATCCGTTGCAGCAGTGCAGGGTATGTGGGTCGGTGTCTAAACTTCCACCAGAAACATGCTGCGCAGTTGCATGGCCTGCCAAACGGCATGAGTCTCCTGGATGCGCAAAGGCAACTACCGACGGATCGGGATCATGCCTAACCAATGGGGGGCTGGCATCAGTCCGGCCCAAACGCCGACGCGGTCGGCTCACCCAGCCACGTCAACGACGACCTCACTATCGATGACTGCAACGCTGAACGTCGCCACGGGGAGAACCGCTGGTAGGGTGAGGGCGTCGCCTGAGCGAATATCGAAACGCGACCCATGCTGCGGGCACGCGACCGTATACCCATCAAGCTCGCCCTCGCTTAGTGGGTAGTTCTCGTGTGAGCATCTGTCCGCGATGGCATAGAAGTGGCCATCGTCCGCATGGACGAGACAGATCGGATGGTTGCCGACGACGAGCCCCACCATATGGGAGGGCGCTAAAGCCTCGGCGCGCAGAAGCACGCGTCGTCCCGCTGCACCTCCGTCAGCCATGGTGCCCGAGATCAGCGTCCGCTTGGGGGGCGATTGAGGCCATCGGGAGCAGAAAGGCACTTTCTTCACTCGCTTCAACGCTGTGCAGCATGCCAGCAGCCACGGTCACCAGAACGCCAGGCGTCAGGCGGATTGGCTGATCACCGGCGGTGAAGTTCACGGTCCCCTGGAGTCCATGAACCGCAATTGGTGCGTCAGCGTGGTGTCCGTTCATTCGGCCACCGGCTTTGAGGGAATTCAGGACTACTCGGATGCCGGACTGTTTAGAAATTGTGTGGGCTGCATGGTCTGGCGTCGAGTAGGCGTCGCCGCCCCGCAGCGCGGTCAATGCCGCGAGCAAGTCGAGTGCGATCAACGAATCATTGACGTGGTGAGCCTGCTGGTGGATCCGGCGGGCTCTGCATCGAACCTCGCTCTCCGGGCATGGGCTGGGAGGCGAGCTCAGTGCGCACCTGAAGGGCTGCCTCGACCATGGCCCGCAGCGAGGGCTCGACCTCATCGTAGCTGCGCGTCTTGAGGCCGCAGTCGGGGTTGATCCAGAGCTGCGCGGGAGGGAGGGACGCCGCGGCGGCGCGGATGCGCTCGGCGAGCTCCGTTGGGGTCGGAACCCGCGGCGAGTGCACGTCGTAGACGCCGGGGCCGACCTGGCGCTGGTATCNNATACCCGGCGAGCTCGCCGGTCACCTCCATCCGCGACCGGGCCGCCTCGACGGAGATGACGTCGGCGTCCAGGGCGTCGATGGCGGGGAGGATGTCACCGAAGTCCGCGTAGCACATATGAGTGTGGACCTGGGTCGCATCGGCGACGCCAGCCGTTGCCAGTCGGAAGCAGCGCACTGCCCACTCCAGGTAAGCGCCGCGCTCCTCCTCGCGCAGGGGCAGGCCCTCGCGAAACGCCGGCTCGTCCACCTGGATGATGCCGACACCGGCGGCCTCCAGGTCGCGGACCTCGTCGCGAATGGCCAGCGCGAGCTGGGCACAGGTGTCGGCGAGCTCCAGGTCGTCGCGGGGATAGGACCAGAGCAGCATGGTCACCGGGCCGGTGAGCATTCCCTTGACCGGCCGGCTGGTGAGCGACTGCGCGAAGGTCGTCCATTCGACGCTGATCGGGGCCGGCCGCGAGATGTCTCCGACGATGATCGGCGGCCGGGCGCACCTGGTCCCGTAGGACTGCACCCAGCCGTGCTCGGTGACAGCGAAGCCGCGCATCCGCTCGGCGAAGTACTCCACCATGTCGCTGCGCTCGGGCTCGCCGTGGACGAGGACATCCAGGCCAATGTCCTCCTGCATCTGGACGGCGCGCTGGATCTCGGCGCGGATGCGGCGCCGGTACTCGGCTTCCGTGATGCGGCCGCGATGGAGATCAGCCCTCGCCGCGCGGATCGCGTGTGTCTGCGGGAATGACCCGATGGTGGTTGTCGGCAGCAGGGGGAGGCGCAGCCGCTCGCGCTGTCTTGCGGCCCGGATCTCGTAGGGCGCGCGCCGCGATCCGCTCTCGGCGAAGCCGCTGGCCACGTGTCGGCGGACCGCGGGGTCGCGGGTCCGCGGCCTCGACCGGCGGCTGTCGAGCAGGCACCGACTGTCCTCGAGAGCTGCCGCGATCGCGTCGTCGCCGTGGCTCAGTCCGCGGGCGAGCAGCGCCACCTCATCGACCTTCTGGCGGGCGAAGGCGAGCTGTGATCGGATCTCGGGGTCGAGCGCCGACTCCCGCGAGATGTCGTCGGGGACGTGGAGCAGCGAGCAGGAGGTCGACACCGCGATCTCTTCAGCCAGGCCGGAGAGCGATCGGAGCAGCCGGAGCGACGTGACCAGGTCGTTGACCCAGACACCGCGACCGTCGACCACACCGGCCACCAGGAGGCGGTCGCCGAGTCCGCCGAGCTGCCGGAGCCGCTCGACCTCGGAACCTCCCCGTGTCAGGTCGAGCCCGACCCCCTCCACGGGTAGGTCGACGATGACGGGCAGCGCCGCGGCGGTGTGGCCGAAGGAGGTGGAGACCAGCAGGCGAGGGCGGCGGCCGATGGGGGCGAGACGCCGATAGGCGGTGCGCAGGGCGGAGAGGTCGCCCGGGAGGCGATCCTGGACGAAGGCGCTCTCGTCGAGCTGCACCCATTCGGCGCCCTGGGCAGCGAGCCGCTCGAGGAGGTCGGCGTAGACATCGAGGAGCGGGTCGAGGAGGGTGAGCGGGTCGAATCCCGACTCGGCGGCGGGCCGGGCCAGCAGCAGGAAGGTGACCGGGCCGAGCAGAACCGGCTTGGTGACGATCCCCAGTGCGTGCGCCTCCGCGAACTCATCGATGGGCTTGGTCGAGGAGAGCTCGAACCTCGTGCTCCGGTCCAGCTCGGGGACGATGTGGTGGTAGTTGGTGTCGAACCACTTGGTCATCTCCATCGCCGGCGCCGTCATCGTTCCCGCTGAGCGGCCGCGGGCCATGGCGAAGTAGGTCTCGAGCTCGACGGGGCCACCCCGATGGCCGAAGCGAGGTGGGACGGCACCGACCATGGAGATGGTGTCGAGGACGTGGTCGTAGAGCGAGAAGTCGTTGGAGGGGATGAGGTCGATCCCGGCGTCTCGCATCAGCGTCCACCAGCGGGCCCGGATGCGGCGAGCAGTGGAGTGGACCGTGGCGAT
>PLXL01000189.1:0-2127 GCA_003153215.1 Candidatus Dormiibacterota bacterium | reverse complement strand
CGGGCGGGCCTGGCGCTGAGGTCCCGCGTGCCTGAGACGCCTCACCCCAAGGTCTTGCTGGTGGGTCAGTCGTTGCAGGGGCGTGCCGTCAAGGGCGCCGGCTCGGTCCCCCCGTCCGTGCCCCTCTCCTTCATGGCCGCGGCATCGGCGGGGCTGGTCGGCTGCGGTGTCGCCTTCGTCTGGTCCAGCCGTGCCGCTGTGGTCGACCCCACCGCGGACCCAGTGGTGGCCGCGGTCCATCTGGGCGTGCTGGCCACCCTCTCGATGGGCGTGCTCGGTGCCATGCACCACTTCATCCCGCTGCTGACCCACCGTCCCCTCCGGTCCGTGGCCCTGGCCCGGGTCACCTTCTGGTGCTGGCTGGGCGCCGCCTGGCTGCTTCCTCTGGGGGTCGCCACCGGGGATGAGGCGGTGGTCGAGGCGGGTGGAGGCCTCGCCGCGGCGGCGATCACCCTGGCGGTACTCAACCTGTCGGCGCCGCTCGGGGGCGGGGGCCGGGGCGCCTCGCTCACCGGGGTGCGTCTGGCCCTGGCCGGCTTCGTCGCCACCGCCGGCTATGGGCTGGTGTACGTCGCGGACCGCCGCGGAGGCTGGTTCGATCTCAGCGGTCAAGTCGTCCTTGCCCACGCGGTCGTCGGCCTCTTCGCCTGGCTTGGGCTCGCCTACGTGTCGGTAGCCGAGAAGCTCTGGCCCATGTTCCTGCTGACCCAGGTGTCGGGCAGGCGGATCGCCCCGTGGGTGGCTGTCCTGGCTATGCCCGCCGGCGTGGCGCTCCTCTCTCCCGGACTCCTCACCGGCCTGGCCGTGCTCGCCTGGGTGGGGGCGGCCATGCTCGCCGCTGGCCTGGGAGCCCACCTCGCCTCCCTCGCCACTCACCTCCGCCACCGCCGTCGCAGTGGCGGGCTCGACCTCCTGTTCGTGGTCACCTCGGCGCTGTTCCTCCCTGTGGCGGCCGGGTTTGCCCTGGCTGGCGTAGTCATCACACCCCATCGGCACCATCTCGGGGCGGCGCTTATCGCCGCCGCCGTTGCGGCTTCGGGCGGCTGGCTGCTCGTGGCCCTGGTGGGGTTCGCCCACAAGGTCGCGGCCTTCATCGTCTGGCCGGCGCTTCGTTCACGCGGGGTCCGGCACGGCCCTAGAGGAGAGACGCTCCAGTTCTCCGACCTTTTCGACGGCCGCCTAGCCGTGTGCGCCTACGCCTGCGTGACTGGTGGCGTCGTCGGGCTCTGCGCCGGTTTCGCGGCGTCGGTGGCCGCCCTGATCGGGGTGGGCGGGGGTCTGCTGGTGGCCACGGCCATGGTGACCGCCGCCAACCTCACGCTGGTCCCGCTACGGCGATTGCGGGCTCGCAGGAGGGCCGGCTACCTGGTGGCCAACCCGTGAAACGCCCCGAGGTGGTGGGCGTGGAACAAGGCCACCGGGGTTCGCACCCCCCATGGCGACGGACAGTGTCGTGGTGACCGTCTGATGATCACCATCAGCGGACACGCTGTCCTCCTATGGCTTCATGTTCTTGGCGCCTGCGTCTGGATCGGCGGCCAGCTGGTGGTGGCCGCCGTGGTGCCGCTCACCCGAGGCGAACCACGGCTTGCCCGTGCCCTCGGCCGGCGGTTCCAGGCGGTGGCCTGGCCCGCATTCGCCCTGNNCGCTGCCCTGGCGCATGCGCTCACGCCATCGCGCTGGCGCAGTGCCCGCTTGGCCGGAGTGCTCGGTGGCGTGTCCTTGCTGAGTGCCGTCGTCGCGGCCCTCTACGGAGTCGTCCTCGGCGGCGGCTGATCAAGAGGGGCTGGGCGCCGAGGTCCGAGGGCCGGAGGTCCGCCCGGGTGCTGGCCTCCGAGGTCCCCGCTTCCGAACAGACGAGGCGAGCCCAGCTGACAGCGTCGCGTGGCTCGATGTTCAGGTGCCACTTGATGGGAACGCGCCATTCATCGAGTGGCTCCACACGGATGTCGGGCCGGCCGGGGTCGGGACGAGTCGGTCCGGCCAAGGTGGCCCAGGGGTAATAAAAATGGTAAACTACACTAGAAAGCTAAGGAGACGTCATGCAACGCCAGGGAAGCGGGGCCGATATGGATCGATGGCCGGTCGCCGGAACCGAGGGAGCCATCGGCTCCGGGTCGGGTGCGA
>PLXL01000237.1 GCA_003153215.1 Candidatus Dormiibacterota bacterium | reverse complement strand
TTCCGGCTCGGCTCGACCTCCCTCGACGTCGGCGGGAGCGCCCGGCTCGGCACCGGTCCCTTTGTCTTCGAGGGCGACGAGTACACCACCGCCCCCTGGGACCCGCGCCCCAAGTTTCTCCACATGCGACCGAAGGCGGCCTGCGTGACCCGGCTGGAGTGGGACCACCCCGACGTCTACCCGTCCCCCGAGGCGTACCGGAAGCCATTCGTCCAGCTGGCGGAGACGATGCCCGCCGACGGGCTGCTGGTGCTCTGCGGCGACGACCCCGATGCGCTGGCACTGCGCGCCCACGCCTCCTGCCCGGTCGCCGTCTACGGAGAGGGCGAGGACGCCGGCTGGCGGGTGACCCGGCAGGACGACGACGGCTCGGTGCAGCGGTTCCGCGTCGACTGCCGTGAGCTGGCGATCCGGCCGGCGGTGGCCCTCACCTTTCCCGGCAGGCACAATGCGCTCAACGCCACCGCCGCGCTGGCTCTCGCCAGGTTCGCCGGTGCTCCGATCGAGGAGTGCGTCGCCGCCTGCGCCGACTTCCGCGGGCCCGCCCGCCGCTTCGAGATCCTGGGGACGGCCGGCGGGGTCACCCTGGTCGACGACTACGCCCATCACCCGACCGAGGTCTGGGCCGCCATCAATGCCGCCCGGGCCCGCTACGGCCAGGCACGGATCATCGCCGTCCACACCCCGCACACCTACTCGCGCACCCTCACCCTGCTCGAGGACTACCGGCGGAGCTTCGAGCAGGCGGACGTCGTGGTCCTGGGCCCCATCGAGGCGGCCCGGGAGCGTGGCCAGGCGGCGACCGTCTCGTCCGCCGACGTCGCCGCCCGGATCGCGGGGCGGGAGGTGCACCTGGTCGGGGGTAGCGACGAGGGGGTGGAGCTGGTGCTCGAGATGGCCCGCCCGGGCGACGTCGTCCTCGTCCTGTCGCTGGGCGGCTTCGACAAGATCGCCCGCCGCATCCACTCCGCGCTGGCGGAGCGGGCCGCGGGGGCGGATCCCGGGCTGGGGGCGGAGCGTGGATGAGGGGTGGCTCGCCACCCTGCCGGGGGTCCGGCGCGGCGAGCCTCTCGACCGCCACAGCCAGTACGGGATCGGGGGCCCGGCCGACTGGTACCTCAAGGTCGGTGACACCGCGCAACTCGCTGAGGTCATGCGCCGCTGCCACGAGACCGGGGTGCCGCTCACCGTCATCGGCGCCGGGAGCAACAGTCTGGTCCTGGACGGCGGCATCCGCGGCCTGGTGGTCGAGCTGCCCCGCGACCGGCTGCGTGAACTCTCCGACGGCATCGTCGAACTGCCCGGCGGGGCGATGATGCCCCGGGCGGCGCTCGACTGCGCGGCGCGCGGGCTGGGTGGCCTGGAGTTCGCCATCGGTGTCCCCGGAACCTGCGGCGCCTCGGTGCGGGGCAATGCGGGTGCCTTCGGCGCCGAAATGAAGGACGTGCTGGTCAATTGCGACGCGCTCGCGCCCGACGGTGCGCAGCACACCTACGCGGCATCCGACCTCGGCTTCGCGTACCGCGACTCGCGTTTCAAGCACGACCTCGCCGGCCACGTCGTGGTCACCGCCCGCCTCCGGGCGCATGCGGACGTGCCGGTCGCGGTGCGGGCGCTCACCGACGCCATCCAGACCGAGCGCCGGGCGACCCAGCCGTACAACGAGCGGAGCCTGGGCAGCATGTTCACCAACCCGACCGGAGACCACGCCGGACGCCTCATCGACGCCGCCGGGCTGAAGGGGGCGCGCGTCGGCGGCGCCGAGGTCTCCCTGAAGCACGCCAACTTCGTGATCAACGCGGGGGACGCGACCGCCGCCGACGTGCTGGAGCTCTGCGACCTGATCCAGCGAACCGTCGCGGAGCGATTCGGCGTTCACCTTGTGCCGGAGATCGCCGTGCTCGGGGAGCCGGATCGGAGGAAGGACGGATGAGCCTGCGCATCGCCGTGGTCTGCGGCGGACCGAGCCCCGAGGTCGAGGTCTCACGCAACTCCGCGTCCCAGGTCGCCGCCGCCCTGCGATCCCGGGGACACCAGTGCACGACGCTCGAGGTCGACGCGGAGCTCTGGCCCGCGCTCCTGGCGGGCGGCTTCGACTGCGTCTTCATCGCCGTCCACGGCCGCTTTGGCGAGGACGGCACGGTGCAGGGGGTGTGCGAGCTGCTCGGACTCCCGTACACCGGCAGCGGCCTGCTCGCGACCGCTCTCTGCTTCGACAAGGTCGCCGCCAAGCGCCTCTTCGCCGCCGAGGGGATCGCCACGCCTCCCTGGCGGACCTTGCCCTCTGTCTTCGCCAATCCCGAAGAGATCCAGCCTGCCATGGCAAGCGCCGCCGCTCTGCTGGGCTATCCGCTGGTGGTCAAGCCCCGGCACGGGGGATCGACGATCGGGCTGTCGCTGGTGCGCGGCGCGGAGGGATTGGTGCCCGCCTGGGAGAGCGCCGCGGCCCACGGCGAGGTGCTCTGCGAGAAATTCGTCGCCGGGATCGAGGTCACGGTGGGGATCCTGGGGGATAATCCTCCCCGGGCCCTTCCGACCCTCGAGATCGTCTCCGAACGTCCCCTCTACGACTATGCAGCGAAGTACACCGTGGGTCAGAGCCACCATGTCATCCCCGCCCGCCTCCCCGAGGAGGGGCGTCGCGCCTGCTCGTACGTGGCGCTCCGGGCCCACGTCGCCCTGGGTTGCCGCGACCTCTCGCGGGTGGACGTCATCGTCGACGGCGGCGGCGTGCCCTGGGTGCTCGAGGTGAACGCCATCCCCGGCCTCACTGAGCTCTCCCTCCTCCCCGACGCCGCCCGTGCCGCCGGCCTCTCCTTCCCCGAGGTCTGCCAGGGTCTGGTCGCCGCCGCCGTCTCCCGTTCCGGGAGGCTCCCGGGGTGATCGAGGCTCCGCAGCGCGACGCCGGCAGCCCGGAGCTGGAGACGGGGCATCGTGTCCGCGTCCGCGCCGTGGCCACCGCGATCGCGGACCAGCAGTCCACGGCTCGCCGTTTCGAGGTGTCCGAGGAGGTGGAGCTGCGCGGCACGGTCCGGCGCCGCAAGGCCTCGCCACAGCTCCCCAAGCCGGCTCCGGAGCGCAAGGACCGCCGCCCGCTGCTCGCGGCCCTGGTGCTGGTCGTCGAGCTGGCGGTGCTGGCCGGGGCGCTCTGGGCTCCGATCTTCAAGGTGACCTCGGTCAAGGTCACCGGCACCCGGCTGCTCGACTCCGCCCAGGTCGTGAAGGCCGCGGACGTGTCCCAGAGCATCTTCATCCTGAACGGGGACGCAGTCGCCGCCCGCGTCCGATCCCTGCCGTGGGTCGAGTCGGTGAAGGTGACCACGGCACTCCCGGCCACCGTCCGGATCGCCGTCACGGAGTGGACACCGATGGCGCGCGTGATCCTTGGTGGAACCGAGTACGCGCTGGCTGCGCAGGGCGCGAGCCTGCGGCTGACCCCTGCCCAGGCGGCCGGTCTCGGCGACATCCCCCTCCTCCTCGACCTCCGTCCCAACGACCTCCGTCCCAACTCACTGCAGACCACGGTGTCGCCGCAGCTGATGAGCGTCCTCGCCTCCGCCGCGGCACGCTTCCCGACCGTCTTCGGGGTGCACGTGGTGGCGTACGAGTGGGACCAGACGGGGACCTTCTCACTGTGGACCAGCGCCGGATGGGAGGCGGTCCTCGGGGACATCAACACTCCGGGCGCGATCGCCGCCATCCCCGGTCAGCTCTCGGCTCTCAGCGTGCTGCGCAGCGCGCTCGACTTCGCCCACCCCACCTTCGGCTACGTCGACCTGGAGGACACCGCCGCACCGGCGGTGGGCGGCACCCCGGGGTTGCCGTCCCCGGTGAGCAGCGCGCTGCTCGCCACGTTGGCCCACTGATCTTCCGCGTTCGGATCCGACCTCCCGGAGGGCCACGAGAGACTATCGGGCGACGCGCTCCCAGGGGCGAGCCGCAAGCAGCGCGGACAGGATCGCCCGTGTCGCCGGTGAGCGGTTCATCGTGTAGAAGTGGATGCCCGGCGCGCCCGCGCTGAGCAGCTCGCTGCACTGCAGGGTCGACCAGGCGACGCCCAATTCCAGCACCGCCTGCGGGTCGTCGTGCCGGCTCTCGAAAGCGGTGAGCAGCTCCTCCGGGATCTTGACCCGGAGGTTGGCGATGAAGCCGTGGAGCTGGCCGACGCTCGTTATCGGCATGATCCCGGGGATGATCGGCACCGTCACCCCGGCGGCCCGGGCGGCGGCGACGAACTGGAAGTACGCCTGGTTGTCGAAGAAGAGCTGGGTGATCAGGTAGGAGGCTCCCCGGTCCACCTTCTCCCGGGTCCAGCGGAGCTCGTCGGCGAGTGAGACGGACTCCAAGTGGGTTTCGGGATAGCAGGCGGCACCGATGCAGAGGTCGTAGGACCCCCTGATGAGCGCGGCCAGGTCCGAGCCGTGGGCCAAGCCGCCCGGCTCGGGGACGAACGCGCTCTGCCCCCGCGGAGGGTCGCCGCGGAGCGCGAGCACGTTCTCGATCCCGCCGTCCACCAACCGCTGGAGGACGGCGTGCAGCTCGGCGCGGCTGCTGCCGGCGCAGGTCACGTGGGCGACCGGCGTGATCTCCAGCTCGCGGTGGATGCGCTCCACCAGCTCCAGCGTCCGCGACCTGGTGCTGCCGCCCGCCCCGCAGGTGACCGAGACGAAGCCCGGCTCCAGCTCGCGGAGTGCCGCGATGGTGGCGAAGAGTGCGGCCACGCCGTCGTCGTCCTTGGGCGGGAAGAACTCGAAGCTGAAGTCGGGCCGGTGCGCTTCGAGGAGGTCGGCGACGCGCATGGTGTCGCCATGGTGCCAGACGGGCGTCAGGCCGTGGGAGAGTCGGCCGTTCGCGCGTCCTGGAAAGTCACCACAACGACGCGTTCGCCGCCATCCATGACGACGTAGACCATGATCAGCCACCGCCACGGGCCGAGAAGAAAACGGAAACCCGCCCAGCGCCCCGGGAGCTCCGGGCCCAGGCGGGGAAAGGTGGCGAGGGGACGGAGAGCGCGGGCCACGCGCTGACGGGTGTCAGCCGGCAGTATCAGCCCCCGGATCAGGCGATCGAGATCCTCCTGGGCGGCCCGGGCGACCTGAGCCTGCGCCACCCGCTAGAGGTCATCCACCGGGAACGCATCACCGGCGGCCGCCTGATGGAGGCCCATTTGCGCGCGATCCCAGGCACCGGGAATTGCATCCAGGACCTCGGTGACTGCGCGCGCATCCGGATCCGCCTCGTCGATAGCTGTCGAGAGGAGCGACCGGGCGAGCGTCCCCTCCTGGACGTGGACCCGCGCGGCCAGGCGCCCCAGCCTCTCCGCATATTCGGGATCAAGGGTCACATTGAGCCGGACCGTGGCCCGTGGCATACGCGTGATCCTACACGTATCGTGCTAGGTCGTGCATGCTCGGGCGCCCTCGATCAGGACGGACTGGTGACCGGCAAGCCGTACCACCGGGCCGCGTCGGCCAGCCGCTCGTCGTAGGTCACGAACGCCGTGAGGCGAGGCTCGAGGGAGAGGGCGGTGGCGAGGTGGAGGGAGTCCAGCGAGCGCAGCTCGGGGGGGCGGAGGACCCCCGCCTCGTCACCCAGCGCGGTATCGGCAGGGATGAGGCTGATCCCGTCCAGCAGGGCACGGACCAGCGCCATGCGGGGTGGGGAGAAGCCGGCGCGCGTCGCCGCCCGCAGTGCCTCGGTGCGCAGCAGCAGCGCCGACACCCGCCGGGGGCGAGGGGCCAGGAAGCGCTGGAGCGCGAGGGCCCCGGGGTCGGGGACGAACAGCCGGACAAACGCCGAGCTGTCGAGATAGACGAGATCAGACTTCGCCGGCACGGAACTCCATCAGCGCATCGAAGGGTGATCGCTCGCCAGGGGCGAGCCGCGCCGGAGGGCTCTCGTAGAGCACCTGGATGAGGTCGCGCCGCGCCGGGATGAGCCGTCCCTCCTCGACCATCCGGTCCCACCACCCCTCGTCGTCCCGGAGGGGCACGATCCGAGCGACCGGCCGGCCACGATCGGTGATGGTGATCACCTCACCGGCGGCCGCCCGGCGGACCACGGCGCTCGCCTGCGCCTTCAGCTCCCGGATGCCGACCTCGTCGTGGGTGCCCATCTCCGCCATAGGGACCACAAGATATCACCATACGGGACCACAGGAGACTACTTAAAATGGGCCCCCTGCCATCGCATACCGGGGGGTGCCGCGTCCCCTCTGCTACCGTCGGGTCGTGCGCGCCGTCTACGCCGCTCGCTTCGGAGGGGACGACCCCCTCTCCAACCTGGCGATCGGCGGCCGGCCGGACCCCCGCCCGCCGGCCGGCTGGGCGCTGGTGCGGGTGACCGCCGCCTCGCTCAACCATCACGACCTCTGGACCCTCCGCGGCGTGTCGTCGCAGCCCCTGAACGCGCCCCAGATCCTCGGCTGCGACGCCGCCGGACGGGTGGAGGAGCTGGGGGAGGGCACCGGCGGAGCTCCGCCCCCCGGGACCCGGGTGGTGGTCCACAGCGTCATCGCATGCGGGGCCTGTCCGGCCTGCCTGGCCCCCGAGGCCGGCGTCTGCCACCGCCTCAGCCTCCTGGGCGAACCACCCCACGGCGGCGCCCTCGCCCAGCTGGTCGCCGTGCCCGCCGCCAACCTCGTCCCCCTGCCCGACGGGGTCGACGACGAGGCCGCCGCCTGCCTTCCCACCGCATACCTGACCGCCTACCGGATGCTCTTCACCCGGGCCGGGCTCGGGCCCGGGGCCTCCGTGCTGGTCCAGGGGGCGGGCGGAGGCGTGGCGACGGCCGCCATCCTCCTCTGCGTCCAGGCGGGGATCGAGGTCCACGCCACCTCCCGCGACGCCGCCAAGCGGAGGGCGGCCGAGGAGCTGGGGGCGGCCAGCACCTTCGATCCCGGTGACCTCGCCGCCGCACGGGAGCTGCTCGATCGCACGGGCGGGGGCGTCGACGCCGTCCTCGAGACGGTGGGGGAGGCGACCTGGGGCCTCAGCCTCCGTTCGGTCCGGCCAGGAGGAACTGTGGTCGTCGCCGGCGCCACCAGCGGAGCCAACCCGCGGGCTCAGCTCAACCGCATCTTCTGGCGCCAGCTCACCGTCGTCGGGACCAGCATGGGGACACGGGCGGAGCTGGAGCGGCTGGTCGCCCTCTGCGCCTCCGGTGCTCTCCGCCCGCTGATCGACAGGGTGGTGCCGCTGGAGGACGCCCGCTCGGCTTTCGTGGCACTCGCCGCAGGCGAGCAGCGGGGCAAGCTGGTCGTGCGGGTGGCTCACTGACCGTCGCGCCGCCCGCACTCTTCCGCACAGGTGGCGGTGGCTCGACCCACGGAAGCGCAGGTTCGCGCAGGTTCGTCGCTTGCGCGGGTCCGCGGCCGGTGCTAGGGTCAATTGGCTACAGCGGCCCGAAAGGGGACCGCGAGCGGCGAGGCCTCGCCGGCAAGGTGCAGAGGCGAGGCCTTGTTCTTGTCCGGGCTCTGACGCAGGTGGCCCTCGCTGGTCCGGCGTCGCTGGCCGGCGCGCCAGAGGGCGCCATCCGAGGCCTCCCAGCACCCCTCGCACGTGGTTGCGTCGCGCCTGCGGATGGTAGGATTCGAGGCGGCGCGGTACCACGTTCGACGGTCAACATCTTGTGCTGGGCCGTCCTCGCAAACCCGACATCTTGCGGTTTTGCGGTGGAAAAGCCTTCCGCTGCCGTATTGCCGCGGCTATACTGCAATGTCAATGTGAGCCGTCCCCGCCACGTCTTTGCACTTGATCTAGGAACGACCAAGGTCTGCTGTGCCGTCGCCGACCTCGAGTCGGCGGGGCTGCGAGTCCTCGGTGTCGGCGAGGCCATCTCCCGGGGCATCCGGAAGGGCGCCGTCATCGAGATTGACCGCGCCGCCGAGGCGGTGGCCGAGGCGGTCGACCTCGCCGAGCAGATGGCCGGGCTCGCCATCGACTCCGCGGTGGTCGGGCTGGCCGGTGGCCACATCACCTCGCAGAACAGCCGCGGGGTGGTGGCGGTGGCCGCGGGCCGCCGCGAGGTCGGCGTCCAGGACGTCGGCCGCGCGATCGACGCCGCCCGGGCGGTCTCGGTCCCGAGCGATCGGCGCATCCTCCACGTCCTGCCCCAGCAGTTCACCATCGATGGCCAGGACGGCGTCCGCGACGCCATCGGGATGTCGGGGAGCCGCCTGGAGGTCGACGCCCACATCGTCACCGGCGCCACCACGGCGATCCAGAACGTGGTCAAGGTGGTGCACAAGGCGGGCTTGGACGTCGACGACCTGGTGCTCCAGGTGCTCGCCTCCGCGGAGGCGGTGGTCACCGAGGACGAGCTGGAGCGCGGTGTCGTGGTGGTGGATATTGGCGGCGGGACGACCGACGTCGCCGTCTTTGCCCGGGGCAGCATCATCCACACGGCCGTCCTCCCCATCGGGGGCAACCACGTCACCGGCGACCTCGCCGTGGGGCTGCGCTGCGATCTCGACACCGCTGAGGTCGTGAAGCGGAGCTTTGGCCACTGCCTCCAGCTCACCCTGCCCGCCGAGGCCCAGGTGACCCTCACCCCGATGGGGTACGACGAGCCGGTCAACGTCCCCCAGCGCTACCTGGCCGAGATCATCGGCCCCCGGGCCAGGGAGATGGCTCAATTGATCGCCGCCCAGATCGAGATGGCGGGCCCCCCNNGGGGTGAGCGGGATGAACGACGAGATCCAGGGGCCCGACCACGCGACCGTGGTCGGACTGCTCCGCTGGGCGGCCCGCTCGGGGGGCCGGCCGGCGGCACGGCGCTTGAGCGGCGGCAACGGCCACGTCAATCTCCGCGGCCGTGTCCAGGCACCATCCCAGGCCCAGCGCGGAGACCCGGCGGGCGCACGTCTCGGGCGCTGGTTTCGAGAGCTCTTCTGAACGGCAGGACGACTACGGCGGGATCACAACGATGAATGAGAGAGAGCGCGAGCTTCGCCGGATGACCCAGGAGTTCCTGGCACGATCGGGCGGCGGCGACGCGCGGAAGCGCGAGGAGAGTGCGATGGCAGACCTTGACAGGACCACCGAGGGCAACGCGCGCATCCGGGTCGTGGGAGTCGGAGGCGGCGGCACCAACGCGGTCAACCGGATGATGCGCGGCAACCTGAAGGGCGTCGAGTTCATCGCCCTCAACACCGACCATCAGGCGCTCGTGCAGTCGACCGCCCAGCACAAGATCCGCATCGGAGCCAAGGTGACCCGCGGCCTGGGTGCGGGCGGCGACCCCGAGAAGGGTCGCGACGCGGCCGAGGAGTCGCGCGACGAGCTGACCAAGGCGCTCGCCGACTCCGACATGGTGTTCGTCACCGCCGGGATGGGTGGTGGCACCGGCACCGGGGCCGCCCCGATCGTCGCCGAGATCGCCCGCGAGGGCGGTGCGCTCACCATCGGCGTGGTGACCAAGCCCTTCCGCTTCGAGGGGCTGCGCCGCCAGCGCATCGCCGAGGAGGGGATCACCATCCTGCAGGAGCGCGTCGACACCCTCATCACTATCCCCAACGAGCGGCTCATGCAGGTCGTCGACAAGAAGACGCCCATCACCGAGGCCTTCAAGGTCGCCGATGACGTGCTCCGCCAGGGCGTGCAGGGCATCAGCGACCTGATCGTCTACCCGGGGCTCATCAACCTCGACTTCGCCGACGTCAAGGCGGTCATGGCGGGACAGGGCGCCGCCCTGATGGGTATCGGTTTCGGCACCGGGGACACCCGGGCCGCCGACGCCGCCCGGGATGCGGTGGCGAGCCCGCTGCTGGAGACGACCATCGCCGGCGCCAAGGGCATCCTGCTCAACGTCACCGGTGGCAAGGACCTCACCCTCTACGAGGTCACCGAGGCGGCCCAGCTGGTCAGCGAGTCCGCGGACAAGGACGCGCAGGTCATCTTCGGCTGCGTCATCGACGAGACCATGAAGGACGAGGTCAAGATCACCGTCATCGCCACCGGTTTCACGGGGCACATCGACGTGCTGGGCACGCTGGCCTACGAGCCCCAGGCTCGACCGGTCGCGCAGGAGCGGCCAAACTTCGCCATCCCGCAGCGGTACGCCCTCCCGGGCAACGCCGATGACCTGGACATTCCTGCTTTTCTGAGGGATCGTCGGTAATCGTCACTTTCGGCAAATACTGGAGGATGCCTGCGGGCCGGCCCGCGCGCGACTTTGGGCGATGAGGTGCCCCTTCTGCTCATCGGTCGACTCCAAGGTCGTCGACTCTCGCGACACCGAGACCGGGATCCGGCGCCGCCGTGAGTGCCTCTCCTGTGGTAAGCGTTTCACGACCTACGAGCGCTTCGAGGCGACCCCTCTCTGGGTGCTCAAGAAGGACGGCCGGCGTGAGGAGTTCAGCCACCAGAAACTCCTCGGTGGGCTGCTGATCGCGAGCAAGAAGCGCGACATCGCCCCCGAGCGATTGGGAGCCCTGGTGGAGGAGGTCGAGAACCAGCTGCGCGGCGAGCATCTCGCCGAGGTCCCCTCCCGGGTGGTGGGCGAGATGGTGATGGAGCGGCTGCGCGAGATCGACGAGATCGCCTACGTCCGCTTCGCGTCCGTCTACCGCTCCTTCAAGGACGTGGCCGAGATGAGGACCGAGATCGAGGACTTCCTCGCCCACCCGCCCCCGACCCGGCGGCTGCCGGCCCGCAGGCCGCGCCCGGCGGGAGATGCGGGAGCGGAGCTGGCTCTCGACCTGGGCAAGTGACCGCCCGCCGGCCACCCGTCGGAGCGGGCGCCGCCTACGATCCCGGGTCGGGGGTCTCCCTGCCCGCGCCGCTGCTCGCCGCTCTTGCGGATCGCGACGAGGTGCTGGTCACCTCCCGCGCCGGGGCCGGGATGGGCACGGTGCGCATGAGCTTCGCGACCGCGCCGCCCGGGGTTGTCTACCTCTTGACCAGCGCCTTCTCCCGCAAGGCGTTGCGCTGGGACCGGGACCCGTGGGTGCGCCTCACGGTGCCGGGCTCCCGCGTCGTCGCCGAGGCGGCGGTCCAGCGGGTG
>PLXL01000227.1 GCA_003153215.1 Candidatus Dormiibacterota bacterium | reverse complement strand
GGCGGACGGATATGCGGTCTCCGGCTGGATCACCGCCAATCTGGGACCGGCGCGGGCCGCGTTCTCCACCGACAGCCGGGCTCCGAAGTGGCCGGAGAAGTCGATGGTGGCCAGGATCACCAGGAGAAAGAGAGGCAGGAGCAGGGAGAACTCGACCATGGTCTGGCCACGAGCCCCGGGGCGCCGCCGGCTCACGACTCCACCACCAGCGCGTACTGGGTCGTGATGTCCGCCTGGAGCTTGAACGTGGAGTTCAGGACGTCGAAGACCGGGCCGGGGTTGGTCCCGCTCCAGTCGTACATCACCGTCACCTGGACCAGATCACCGACCACCGGGTAGGTGGTGGTGCAACCGCTGCTCGTGTCGAAGCAGCCGGTGTCCGAGGTGGCGTCCGACGACCACCAGCCCACCGTGCTGTAGCTCCCGGGGGCGTAGGTGCCGCCGCTGCTCGCGTAGTAGACGATGGAGACGCAACTGGAGGGGGACCCGGAGGCGTTGCTCCCGGTGGGAAACGAGTTCGGGATGCTGGGTGTCAGGCCGTACCCCGGCGTGAGGGTCGAGCCGCTGGGGCACCCGGACCCGGTGCTGCTGTTGGACCAGCAGCAGTCGATGTTGTCCAGGGCCAGGCCGCCTTCCGGGACGGTGAGGCTCTCCGCCTCGTCCTGGATCAGCGTCTCGACGTTGGCGCTCGCCGGCTGCCAGAGCACGGTGGTACCGCTGCTGTAGGAAGAGGTGGGCGTCCACGACGTGATGCTGACGCTGGAGGCACCGGCGATCGCGGCCGCGCTCAGGGTCACCTCGGGACCGCTGGCTCCTCCGATGAAGAGGTTGTCCCCGGCGCTGAGACCCACCGGTAGGGACGCTACGCTCAGGCTCGTGTACGCGGTCCCGGAGCTGTACGCGGCCGTGGTCGTCGTGCTGTAGGAGGCCCCAGGGCACGAATAGGTACCCGAAGAGTCGGCCGTGGGCGCTGGGCAGGCCGCGCTCCAGGGCAGGTTGCCATTGGTCAGGCTGTTGTTCTCGCTGGCGTAACGGGTGCCGTCGCGGGCGACGGTGGTGATGTTGTTGATGTGTTCCAGGTAGTAGCCGTAGTCGGCGATGGACACCGCGATGACGAGGAGGAAGGGGAAGACGACGGCGAACTCCATCATCGCCTGCCCCCGACCCCGGCGTGCCCGGGGCCGCACCGGTCGGTTCAGACCTCTCCGCGGGGCTCCGTCCCCCCAACACTCGCGCATCTGCACTGCACTCCTCCAGGCCCGGCCGGATACCGACCGCGCCCTGAGCCTACCGGCCCCTCCCCGCGGTTCCGGTCGACGAACGGCGACTGATCCGTAACAACTCTCCGTCGCCCCGTCGGGAACCCCTCGGCCCCGGCCCACGGAGCGTCCCCGTTACTTGACCAGATTGCCCGGTGACGCGGCGGTCGTGGTGCCCAGGTTGATGCTGCCGCTCGCGGTCCCGAGGGTGCACGACGAGCTGTCGAACATGACGTTGTCGGCGATCAGCGGGCCGGGGATCCCGCTCGAGCTCCCGTCGAACCAGATCCCCCCGGAATGGGCGTAGAAGGTTCCCGACCCGGTGTAGTTGATGCTGCTGCTCTGCCCGTAGTAGGCGTCCTGGTTGCTGTTGCAGGGGTCGTAGAACATGAGGATCTTGCTGCCGTTGTACCCGCCCGAGAGGTTGATGTTGGTGCTGCTGCCGTTGATGGTGAGCTGGGCGCCACTCGTCGTCGAGGAGCAGGTCGCCGTCGAGCTGGTGAAGGTGCCGCAGCTCGCCGGAGCGCTGCCGCTCGCGCAGGTGTAGTAGATGGTCACCCCGCCCGACGGCGAGGCGAGCGTGTCGCTGCTGCTGTTGACGGTGATGGCCCCGCCGGCGATCACGTAGACGCCGGGGTTGAGGTTGAGGGTGGCACTCGAGCAGTTGATGATGATCGAGTCATAGATGCCCGGATTGATGGTGTCGGAGCTCGGGCAGCCGCTGGTCGGGTAGGACCAGTTGCCGTTGTTGGGGAAGTCGGTCGTGTCCCCGCTCACCGCATAGGTCGGGGCCGCGAACGTCTTGCCGTTGACGGTGTAGCTCGGTGCCGGTGTGGCGGCCAGCGGATCCGTGAAGGCCGCGGTGGTCGCGGTCCCGTAGGACGCCGGGGAGATGGTGTTGCTGGAACCGTTGTTCTTCACGGTGCCGCTGATATTGAGTGTACCCGTGGCCGCGATCGAGTCGCTGCTGCTGTTGAAGTAAACGTTGCCGTCGATGCCGAGGATGCCGGCGGACGAGAGGCTGTCGGAGCTGCCCGTGTACTCCACCGTGTAACCGTTGTACGTGGAGGTGCCATCGATCGCGATCCCCCACCCCGACCCGGCGCTGGTCTTGAGCGCGTCCGAGCTGCTGTCGAAGTAGACGTACCCTCCGACGTCGATGTTGCCGCCACCCGCCTGCAGGGTGTCGCTGCTGGCCTGGAAGGTGACGTTCCCGAAGATGCAGATCTCGCAGGCGGCGGTCGGGTTCGGGCTGCTCGAGCCGCTGGTGCCGGAGCTGCCGTTGCTGCTGACCTCGGCGACCGCCTGCGACTGGATGGTGTGGGTCCTGCCCTGGGCCGGGTCCAGGTGGGCGAAGTAATCGCTCGCGGTGTTGGTGACCGCCGTTCCGACGTAGAGGACGCCTGTGGTGTTGCTCAGGCAGGAGGCACTGCTGGAGGTCGCCGAGCAGGCGGGGGTGCCTGTGTAATTCGACGAGGTGTAGAAGTTGACAGTCACGGAGCACGGCGCCGAGGGGCCAGTGCAGTCGAGGCTGGCGACGTTCTGGGCAGCGTTGTAGGCGGCGGTGAGGGTGGCTCCCTTGTTGAGGGAGTAGGTGGCCGCTAGGGCCGCCGAATCTGACACGTCCTGATCGTTGCGCGACTGGTCGTAGCTGACGCCGGCGTCGATCGTCAGCGCGGCGAAACCGGCAAGTACGGCGAACATGAGGGCCACGATCGGGATGATCTGCCCCCGCTGGCGAGTTCGGCGCCTCCGCACTCCCCTGGTCCTCCGCGATGGCGCGCCCGACCCCACCCGATCGCCGAGACGGCGCGGAGGTGGCCTGGTGGCCCCTGATATCGCGTCAAAGGTGGCATCCCAGCGTAACGCGCCGGTGGATTCCCCGTCGCAACTCGTCAGGCCGGATGTGGAAGTGCTCCGATTCGCGACCCTACCCGACGTCCCGGGCCACGGTGTGGACGTCGCGGACCTGTTCCAGGCGCTCCAGGAGCCGGCTGAGCTGGGTGAGGTTGGAGATCTCGACGCTGGTGGAGATCACGGCGGTGCGGTCGTCGTAGACCTGGACGTCTGCCCCCACCAGGTTGATCTTCGACTCCGCGATCACCGCCGCGATGTCGCGGAGCAGGCCGGTCCGGTCCCAGGCCTCGACCTTGATGGTGACCGGGAAGACCTGGTGGGCACCCCTCTCCCACTCCACCTCCACCAGCCGGTCCGGGTCGCGGGCGTGCTGGATGCTCACGCAGGTGGCCCGGTGGACGGTCACCCCCTTGCCCCGGGTGATGTAGCCCCGGATCGGCTCGCCGGGCAGTGGTTTGCAGCAGCGGCCGAAGGTGGTCAGCATGTTGCCGACCCCGTGCACCCTCACCTCGCCGCTCGGCAGCGCCGCCGGTGAGGAGAGTGGGATGGCGGGCCCGCGACCGTCCTCCTCGGAGGTCGGGGCGTCCCGGTCGGCATGGCGAAGCACCACGGTCCGGCCGCTCAGCTCGCCGTAGCCGATGGCCGCCAGGAAGTCGTCCACCGCGGAGTACTTGAAGTCCCGGGCCAGCTCCAGCAGGCCCTCGTCCTTGAGCGAGGCGAGCGAGGTCTGGCGCAGACGCCGGAACTCCTTGTCCAGCATCTCCCGGCCCTTGCTGACGTTCTCCTCGCGGCGCTCCTTCTTGAACCACTGCCGAATCTTCTCCCGAGCGGTGGACGTCTTCACGAAGTTGAGCCAATCCCGCGAAGGTCCGTGGGGTGCCTTGGTGGTGAGGATCTCGACGATGTCGCCGTTCACGAGGTGGTAGTCGAGGGGGACCATCCGGCTGTTGACCTTGGCCCCGATGCAGTGATGGCCGACCGCGGTGTGGACCCGGTAGGCGAAGTCGACGGCGGTGCTCCCCGCCGGCAGTGAGCGCACGTCGCCCTTCGGTGTGAAGACGAAGACCTCGTCCTGGAAGATGTCGACCTTGACCGTGTCCACGAAGGCCTCGGCGTCGAGCAGCTCCTTCTGCCAGTCCATCAGGAGGCGCAGCCAGCCGTAGCGCTCGTCGAAACGCACCTGTTGCGAGCCGGCCTTGTAGTGCCAGTGGGCGGCCACCCCGTACTCGGCGGTGTGGTGCATCTCCACCGTCCGTATCTGCACCTCGACGGGCTCTCCGGTGTGCGAGATCACGGAGGTGTGGAGGGACTGGTAGCCATTGCCCTTGGGCATCGCGATGTAGTCCTTGAAACGGCCCGGAATCGGCTTCCAGAGGTGATGGACCACGCCCAGGGCGCTGTAGCAGTCCTTGACCGAGTCCACCACCACACGCACCGCCATCAGGTCGTAGATCTCCTCGAATTCCTTCTGCTGGCGGCCCATCTTGTCGATGATGCTGTATACGTTCTTCGACCGGCCGCTCAGCTCGGCCCGCACCCCGACGGCCTCCAGCTCCCGCTGGAGGATCTCGCTCACGTCGCGGACGAAGACCTGCCGCTGCTCCCGCCCGCTCTGGAGCCTGGTCTCCATGGCGTGGTAGCTGTCGGGGTCGAGCTGGGCGAAGGCGAGGTCCTCCAGCTCCGCCTTGAACTGCCAGATCCCGAGCCGGTGGGCGAGCGGCGCGTAGATGTCCAGGGTCTCCCGGCTGATGCGGAGGCGCCGCTCCTCCGCGTGGGCGCCCACGGTGCGCATGTTGTGCAGACGGTCGGCGAGCTTGATGAGCACCACCCGGATGTCCTCGGCCATCGCCACCAGCATCTTGCGGATGTTCTCGGCCTGGGCCTGCTCGCGGCTGTGGACGTGGATCTTGCCGAGCTTGGTGACCCCCTCGACAAGGCGGGCGATGGGTTGGCCAAACTCCTCCCGGATCTCGTTGAGGGTGACCTCGGTGTCCTCGACGGTGTCGTGGAGGAGCGCCGCCGCGAGCGTCTCGGCGTCGAGGCGCAGCTCGCTGAGGAGGACCGCCGCCGCCAGGGGGTGCTCCACGTAGGGCTCCCCGGAGAGCCGGAACTGGCCGGCGTGCGCCCGCTCGGCCACCCCATAGGCGCGGTGGAGCACCGCGCGGTCGGCCTCGGAGAGGTAGGCGATCCGGGACTCGAGATCGGCGTAGGGCATGGCTGTCCAGCGAGTGTACCGGGGACCCCGCTCGCGCAATCGTGAAGCCCGACCTGCCGGGGCAGCCGGTGGGCCGCTTCCGCGCCCGGCTCGTACCGGCAATCTGGTCCCAGGGGCCCGCACTGCGGATATGCTTCGGGCGCGCATGAGTGAGTCTGGTGGAGGTTACGGCCAGCAGCCGCCGGGGCCGCCCCCGGGGGTGCCCCCGGGGGTGCCCCTCAGCACTGACGGCCGCTTCTGGTGGGACGGCCAGCGTTGGCGCCTGGTCGCCACGCGGCCGCCCGCGTCCGCCGCGTCGGAGGCCCACCCCCCGGGACCAGGCCTGCAGCAACCGCCAGCTGCGGTCGCGACGCCGGAGAGCCGCCCCGCCCCACCGGCCGTGTACCCATCGCCCGCGGCAGCGCCGCCGGGGATACCCCAGGTGCCTCCTGCGGGAGCACCGACACCGGCGTCGCCCGCCCCCTTCTCCGGCGATCCGGACTGGCAGGCCCGGCTCTCGGGCCAGGCTGCGCCCGGCCGGCCGGCGCTGCCCGGCCACAGGGAGTGGCAGGCTCCCGCCGGCGTCTCCCGGCTCCCTGCCCCGCCCGCTCCGCTACCGAGACCTGGCGACTGGCCGATCGAGCCGGCGGGACCGCCACCCACCCTGCCGATGGCTCCGGGTGCGATCCCCGAGAACTGGCAGCCGCGGCCGCCGAGCCCGCCGCCCCCGACCCCGGCGGGCGTTGAGCAACCGGTGGCATTCGTCGACCCGGCGACCTGGCAGGCTCCCGGCGAGCCGGCCGCACCCCAGTCCCCGGTCGCCCAGGGCTGGCCGGCCCCCGCCTGGGGTCGGCCGCCAGTGGCGGTGGCCCAGCCCGCACCGTCCACCCACCCCCGTGCGGAGGTCCAGCAACCTCCCCTCCCCCGGCCCTCCCTGTCCAAGCCGGCGAAGCGGCGCCCCTCGCTGCTGCGCTGGGTGCTGATCCTGCTGATCGTGGTGGTGCTGCTGGCGATCGCCTACGTCTACGTCATCCACCGGCCGTAGGGGGAGGGTCCGTCCCCAGCTAGTACGCCCGGGCGATCACCGCGACCTCGGACGAGGCCTCACGGCAGGCCAGGCACCGCCCCACCTCCCCGCTCCGGTCGCGCCGCAGCACCCGGATGGTGAGTGCGTGGGCGGCCGACGTGACCGCCTCCTCGCAGGCCGGACGTTCGCAGAAGGGGGCGTTGGCGAAGACCGGCCTCTCGGCAAAGGCCTCACGCAGCTCATCCAGGCTCTTGACCTCGACGCTCCGGTCGCGGAGCAGCCCCTCGGCCCTGGTCCGGATGCGAGCCTGGGCCTCGTCGAGGAGCGCGGGCAGCCGCGCAGCCGCCCCGTCGAGCGGCTCGGGCCAGCTCTCTCCGTCGACCCGGCGCGTGACGGTCACCTGGCCGGCGGCGAGGTCGCGGGCGCCCACGGTCACCCGGAGAGGCACCCCTCGCAGCTCCCAGTGGGCGTATTTCTCACCCGGGCGTATGCCCTCCCGCCGGTCGATGCGCAGGCGCACGTCGCCCGCCTCGGCCTCGATCCGCCGGCACGCCTCGTCGACGGCCTCCGCCCCCTCCGGGTCGTTGCTCCGGGTGATCGGGACGACCACGACCTGGATCGGTGCGACGCGGGGCGGCATGACGAGGCCGGCGTCGTCGCCATGGGCCATGATGAGCCCGCCGATGATCCGCGTCGACAGCCCCCACGACGTCTGGAACGGATGCTGGAGCACGTTCTCCCGGTCGCTGAAGCTGATGCCGTAGGCGCGGGTGAAGTTTTGCCCGAGGTGATGCGCGGTGCCCGACTGGAGCGCCCAGCCGTCACTCATCATCGCCTCGATGGAGAGGGTGTACTCCGCACCGGCGAACGTCTCGGACTCGGTCTTTCGCCCCGGGATCACCGGCATGGCGAGCCACTCCTCGGCCAGCTCGCGGTAGCACTCGAGCCCGGTGTCGACCTCGGCAGCCGCCTGTGCGTGGGT
Source organism: Candidatus Dormiibacterota bacterium (assembly GCA_003153215.1). Taxonomy (GTDB): domain Bacteria; phylum Chloroflexota; class Dormibacteria; order Aeolococcales; family Aeolococcaceae; genus Changshengia. Next base: position 6,560 of record PLXL01000227.1, on the reverse strand, counting down.
CTCGTGAAAGGTGTGCGCCTCCTGCCAGAGGAACTCGGAGGTCCGCAGGAAGAGCCGGGTGCGCTTCTCCCAGCGCATCACGTTGGCCCACTGGTTGATGAGCACCGGGAGGTCGCGGTAGCTGTGGATCCAGTCCGCGAACATCGAGCAGATGATCGTCTCCGAGGTCGGCCGGATCGCCAGCCGCTCCTCGAGCTCCTTCTGCCCGCCCTGGGTCACCCAGGCCACCTCGGGGGCGAACCCCTCGACGTGCTCAGCCTCCTTGAGCAGGTAGGACTCGGGGATGAGGAGCGGGAAGTACATGTTCTCGTGCCCGGTCCGCTTGAGCATGTCGTCGAGCGCCCGCTGGATCCGCTCCCAGAGCGCGTACCCGTAGGGGCGGATGACCATGCAGCCCCGGACCGGCGTGTAGTCCGCCAGCTCGGCGCGGCGCACCGTGTCGGTGTACCACCGGTCGAAGTCCTCGCTCTTGCGCGTGATCGCCTTGGGCATCGGGGGTCGTTCGTCAGCCATGGCCGCCGAGTGTACGGGAGTCGGCGCGAAAGCCGGGTCGGGGGCCGGTTTCCCTCAGACGACGGTCAGCGGGGTCATCGGGCGTGCCGGCTCGGGGGCCGCCACGCCGTCGCTCAGCCCCACCGGCAGCGGCCTGCCCGCCGCCAGCAGCTCGGCGTCCTCGGCCGCCACCGCCCGCAGCTCGGCGATCAGGTGGTCGATCAGCTCCGCCTCGGGCAGTGAGGCGACCACCCTGCCGGCCTTGAAGAGGGCACCCTTGTGCTTGCCACCGGCGATGCCGATGTCGGCGTGCATCCCCTCGCCGGGGCCATTGACGACGCAGCCCATGACCGAGACGGTGATGGTCCGCCGGATGCCCTGCATCGCCTCCTCGACCCTCTTCACCATCGGGAACATGTCGATCTCGAGGCGCCCACAGGTGGGGCAGGCGACGAGGTTTGGCCCGTTGGGCTTGTCATCGAGGTTGGCCAGGATCTGCCTGGCCACCCGGACCTCCTCCTCCGGCTCGCCAACCAGCGAGACACGGATGGTGTCGCCGATCCCCTCGGCGAGAAGGATGCCGATGCCCAGCGCGCTCTTGATGCTGCCGGTGTCGACCGGGCCCGCCTCGGTGAGCCCGAGGTGGAGCGGGTAGCGGTTGCCCAGGGCGGCGAACTTGCGGTTGGCGGCCAGGTTGGTGGCGACGTCCGACGCCTTCAGGGAAACCTTGATCTGGTGAAAGTCCAGCTCCTCGAGGATGCGGATGTGGCCCAGGGCGGCCTCCACCATCAGCTCCGCGGTCTCGTCGACGCTGCCCCCGCGGCCGCGCTCCAGCCCCTTGCGACCGGGGATGCTGCCGGCGTTGACCCCGATCCGCATCGGGACGTCACGGTCCCTCGCCTCGCGGGCGATGTCGGCCACCTTGGCCGAGTCGGTGATGTTGCCGGGGTTGAGCCGGAGGCAGGCGACCCCCGCCTCGAGCGCCTCCAGGGCGCGGGGAGCGTCGTAGTGGACGTCGGCGACGATCGGCACCGGCGAGTTGCGGACGATCTCGCGCAGCGCCCGGCCCGCCTCCGGGGTGTCGCAGGTGACCCGCACGATGTCGGCCCCCGCGGCCGCCGCCCGCAAGATCTGGGCAAGCGTTGCGCTCACGTCCTCGGTCTGGGTCTTGGTCATGGTCTGGACCGAGATCGGGGCGGCGCCGCCGATCACGACTCCGCCGACGTTGATGGGGACGGTCCGGCGGCGGTTGGGAGGGGTCATCTCAGTGGACGCCTCCGGCGAGGTGGTTGATGTCATTGATGGTGATGAACACCACCAACAGGATAATCAAGGCGAGGCTGACGACGATCGCGATCGCCTGCCCCTTCGGGTCGATCCGGCGCCGGAGCACCCCCTCGATGGCGATGAAGAGCAGCCGGCCGCCGTCCAGGAAGGGGATCGGCAGCACGTTGAAGAAGCCCAGCGCCAGGCTGATGATGCCGATCAGGCTGAGGTACTGGACCCAGCCCTGCTGGACCGAGGTACCGGCGGCGGCGGCGATGCCCACCGGCCCGGAGAACTGCTGGCTCGCCTGCGCGGGATGGACGAAGAGCTGGCCGATGACCTGGACCAGGGAGGAGGCGTAGGCGGGGATCGCCCCGAAGCCGTCGCGCAGCGCCGGGAAGAGGGCCTCGCCGGGCACCTGGGCTCCGTACCCGATGCGCCAGGCGGCCTCCACGTGGCCCGTCTGGCTCCCGTTCCCATCCTGCACGTCGGAGATCTGGTCGTTGCTGAACCGATCGGTGCTATCGCCCTCGACGAAGCCGCCCACGGTGACCGGACCCCCGTTGCCGAGAACGGCGGCGGGGTCACCCGTGGCCGGGGAGGCGCCGTCCACCGAGGTGATGACCAGGGCGTCGCCCGCCAGCTTGCTCGGGAAGGTGCCGGACTCCCCCTCCGCGTAGACGACCAGCTCCGGGGTGATGGTCGCGGTGTGGTCGGCGCCATCGGTGCCCTGGAAGACGACCGGCATCGGCCGGCCGTCGCTCCTCTGGACCGCGGCGTAGAAGTCGTCGTCGATGGCCGTGGTCGAGGAGTAGCTGATCGCCGAACCCCCGACGCTCAGGATGACGTCGCCATTGACCAGCCCGGCTCGGGCGGCCGGCTCCCCCGACGGGACGTAGGAGGGGCTGGGCTGGCCGGCGACCACGGTCAGGCAGATGGCCCCGAAGACGAGGTTGAAGACGACCCCGGCGGCGATCGTTGCCAGGCGACGCGGGATGGTGGCGCGGTAGAAGTTGCGCTCGCCGGCGTCAGCCTCTCCCTCCAGGCCGAGCATCCCCGGCATGCGCACGAACCCACCCGCCGGCAGCGCCCGGATGCCGTATTCGGTGTCGCCGCGTTTAAAGCTCACCACCCGGGGGCCGAAGCCCACGAAGAACTCGTCGACCCGGATGCCGGAGAGCTTGGCGAGGACGAAGTGGCCGCCCTCGTGGACCACCACCACGATGGTGATCAGCACCAGGAAGGCGATGACCGCGACGATGAACCCGATCACGCCGCCCCCACGCCTCCGGGACCGGCCAGGGCCGCGCCGGCGGGCAGGGCCAGGGCGCCGGCCACCCGCCGGCGGGCCCACCCGTCGGCGTCGAGGACGTCCTCCAGGGAGGGCTCGGAGACCACCGGCGCCGCCTCCACGGCCTCCCCCACCAGCCCGGTGATCTGGTCGAAGCGGCAGGCGCCGCGGAGGAAGGCGTCGACACAGACCTCGTTGGCCGCGTTGAGCACGGCCGGCACCACGCCTCCCCGCCCACCGGCCCTCCGGGCGACTCCGACGGCGGGAAAGCGCTGGGGGTCGAGGGGCAGGAGGTGGAGGGGTGAGAGCGCGGGCAGGTCGGCGGCCGGGGCGACGCCTGGAAGCCGCTCCCCGTCGGCGAGCGCCAGGGCGATCGGGAGGCGCATGTCGGGCACGCCCAGCTGCGCCTTGGTGGCACCGTCCCGGAACTCGACCATCGAGTGGATGACCGAACTGGGATGGACCAGCACGTCGATCCGCGAGTAGTCGATCTCGAAGAGGAAGTGTGCCTCGATGACCTCCAGTCCCTTGTTCATGAGGGTCGCGCAATCAACCGTGATCTTGGGCCCCATGTTCCAGGTGGGATGCCGGAGGGCTTCCGCAGGGGTGATGGCGGCGAAGGTGGCCGGGTCGCGCTCTCGGAACGGCCCGCCGCTGGCGGTCAGGATGAGCCGGCTGACGCTGGCCGGATCCTCGCCCCGGAGGCACTGCCAGATCGCCGAGTGTTCGCTGTCGATGGCGACGATGCGGGCGCCCGACCGGCGAGATCGGGCCCGGACCACCTCGCCGGCCATGACCAGCACCTCCTTGGTGGCGGTCGCCACGGTGGTACCGGCGTCGATGGCGGCCAGGGTCGGCCGGAGCGCCGCCGCCCCGGTGATGGCCACGCAGACGACGTCCGCCGGCATGGCGGCCACCTCGCACGCGGCGTCGAGACCGACCCCCCAGCCGTGGGGCACCTCCGCCCCCGGGTCGGGGGCGACCACGGCGACCCGAGCGTCCCCGAAGCGCTCGGCCAGCGCCCGCAGGCCGGCGATGTCGCGACCGGCCACCACCCCCACCACCTGGAAGCGATCCGGGAAGCGTGCGATGACGTCGACCGCCTGGCGGCCGATCGAACCGGTGGCCCCGAGGAGCACGACGCGGCGCGGGGCCGGAGAGGAGTTTGCAGAGTCCATGGAAGCGGGGCGGTCCTCCGGGGGGTGAGGGGAGCGTTGTGGAACGGCGGTGCGGCCTGCCGGGCTCACCGGAAGGCGATCAGCACCAGGAGGCAATATACGGCCGGCCCGGCGAGGAGCAGGCCGTCGACGCGGTCGAGCAGCCCCCCATGACCCGGGATCAGCCTCCCCGAGTCCTTGACCCCCGCCTGCCGCTTGAGCGCCGACTCGGCAAGGTCGCCCCCCTCCGCGGCGACGGCGATCAGCAGCCCCATGCCCACGGCCACGAAGGGGTTGAGCGAGATCACGAGCGGCCCGGCGATGCCGGCGACCAGCATCGCGCCCACGGCTCCTCCCACCGCCCCCTCCACCGATTTTCGCGGCGATATCGAGGGGAAGAACGGATGCCGCCCGAGGGCGTGCCCCGTGAAGTAGGCCAGGGTGTCGGTGGCGACCACCGCCCCGACCACGATCGCGACCAGGCCGAGCCCAACGCCGGGGGCGGCGCCCGACCAGTGGTAGAGGCCGAGCAGGCTGCCCAGCCCGACACCCAGGTAGAGACCACCGCCCAGTCCCGCCGCGGACCCCTCCCAGGGGGACTGCAGGAGGACGCCGGCGACCATCCCGACGGCCAGGGCGGCCGGGAGGATGACCTCGAGATTGCCGCCCGCCCCGGGCAGGACCGCCCGCTCCGCGAGCCAGACGGCAAGCGCGACCACCAGCCACCGCGGCGCGGGGACGGGGCAGCGGGCGAGCAGGCTGGCCAGCTCCCAGGCGCCGAGGGCCGCGGCCGCACCCACCAGCAGATCGAGGGGGATGCCGCCCACGTAGATCATGCCGGCGACGAGGATGGCGAGGACGGCGCTGGAGGCCACCCGCGGGAGCAGATTCATCCGGCGCCCGGAAAGAGACCCGACCGGCACGGGCGCACCCTCCGCCTCCACCGCCGCTGGGGGGACGCCGATCGCACTGGGCGCCGGGGAAGTGGTCATCCCACCGGTGCGGCGACCGGGGTGCCCAGATCGGCGCCGGCGGGGTCGGCCACCTGCCCGAACGTCCGCCGCCGCGAGCTGAAGTCGCCCAGCGCCACGCTCAGATCGCTGGGCCCGAAGTCCGGCCAGAGCGCCTCGGTCACATGCAGCTCGGCGTAGGCCCCCTGCCAGAGCAGGAAGTTGCTCACCCGGAGCTCGCCCGCGGTGCGGATGATGAGGTCCGGGTCCGGCAGCCCTGACGTGTAAAGGGCCGCCGAGAGGGTCGCCTCATCCAGGGCGCGAAGGTCGACGCCGTTGGAGGCCAGCTCGCGGATAGCTTCGACCAGCTCGCTGCGCCCCCCGTAGTTGATGGCCACGTTGAGGATGTTGGCGCCGTTGTGGGCGGTCAGAGCCTCGCAGTCGTCCACCTTGCGGCGGAGGCGCGGACTGAGCTTGGCGCGGTCCCCGATGACCCGGAGCTGCACCCCCTTGGCATCCAGCTCCTCCACCTCGCTGTCCATCGTCTCCTCGAAGAGGCGCATCAGGGAGCTCACCTCACCCCGGGGTCGCTGCCAGTTCTCGGTGCTGAAGGCGTAGAGGGTGAGGATGTGGACACCGGCGTCGTTGCAGGCCTCCATGACCCGCCGGATCGCCCGGACACCAGCGCGATGACCTGCAACCCGTGGCAGGTGTCGGCGCTTGGCCCAACGGCCGTTGCCGTCCATGATGATGCCGATGTGGCGCGGCAGCTCAGGGCGGGCAGGCGCGGGGATGGCGGTGGGTGGCGGTGGTCGGAGCATGCCTCTCTTGAAAGAACGGCCGCGGACGGGAAGCCGTTTCGGTGCGCTGACACTAGTGTCCCACGCCCCGCGGCGGGCCGACGCGCCGTGCTTGCAGAACCTGGATGGGCGTGACCCTAGACCTCCAGGATCTCCGCCTCCTTCTTCTTGACGACGTCCTCGACCTTGGCGATGAACTGGTCCGTGATGTGCTGCACCTGGCCGAGCGAGCGCTCCAGCTCGTCGCGGCTCAGGTGGCCGTCCTTCTCGACCTTGCGGAGGTGCTCGACCTCGTCGCGGCGGATGTTCCGGACCGCCACCCGGGCCTCCTCTGCCCTGCGCGCGCACAGCTTGCCGAGCTCGTGCCGACGTTCCTCGGTCAGCTGGGGGATCACGATCCGGATCAGCTGACCATCGTTGCTCGGGGTGAGCCCGAGATCGGAGCGCTGGATCGCCTTCTCGATGGCCGGGATGGAGTTGCGGTCGTAGGGGCGGATCACCAGCAGGCGCGCCTCCGGAGTGGAGATGCCGGCGAGGGTCTGCAGCGGGGTCGGCACCCCGTAGGCCTCGATCTGCAGCCGCTCCACCAGCGACGGGCTGGCCC
>PLXL01000027.1 GCA_003153215.1 Candidatus Dormiibacterota bacterium | reverse complement strand
CGGTGAGACTTCCGTCCGACGGGAGGTACGGCTTCTGGGCGGGCAGGATCAGCCCACTCGAGGAGCTCGCCGCAGTTTCATATCCGGACTCACCCAGAAGGGCGAGGGCGTTGCGGTCGATGCCGTAGCTGACCGCCTTGCGCACCTGCGCGTCCCCGATCCCGGTGGCCCCGCCGTTACCCGTGTTCAGGTTGAACCAGAGGGTCTCGATGGCGCCGGAGGCGAACCACGCGTGGTTGGTCTGGGGGTCGAGGTCGACGTAGTTGGCGTAGACGTTGGGGATGTCGTTACCGGCCCAGTCGAGCTGGCCGCTCACCAGCGCGTCGCTGGCCGCGGCGTTGGTGGCGAGGGAGGGGGTCTCGATCTCGGACTCCGGCGGTTTCCCACCCCAGTAGTAGGGATTCGGCTTCCACTTGATGAGAGAGCTGGAGTAGCTGTCCAGCATGAAGGACCCGGTGCCGACCGGGTCGGTGATCTTCATCGTGGGGGTCGTGTTGATCGCGTTCGCCTCCGACGCCGGAAGCATGAACTCGTTGCCGAGGATGGTGTACAAGGCGGTGTACTGCGCCGTGGCGAAGGTGAGGGTGACGACGTTGCCCTTGGCGGTCGGGGCCGACGACTGGGTCGGCATCCCGTTGACGTTCGCCTTGGGGTTCATCAGCATCGTGTAGGTGGCGACAACGTCAGCCGGCCCGAAGGACGTGCCGTTGTTGAACTTGATGCCCGTCTTGATGGTGACCGAGAGCTGGGTGCCAGTGCTGTTGAAGCTGTAGGCGCTGGCCAGCCAGTAGTGGGTGCCGGAGGCGGTCGAGTCGAGCTGGTCGTACTCGATCAGCGGCTCGTTGACCATGGCCCGCGTGCCCATTTCGGCCGCCACCGAGTTGCTGTCGTAGGGGTTGAAGTCGTCCGAGAACGTGACCCCGGTGGTCGGCTCGGCGATGAGGGGCGGACCCGCCGTGGTCGTCGACGACGACGCCCCGGGCGAGGATGTGCTGGAACTCCCACACGCGGCGACGGCTAGAACCGTCACCCCGAGCAGGCCTATCAAAGCTCTCCGATTCATGGATTCGTGACCTTCGTGAGGCACCGCCCCGAAAGGGGCCGTGCATTCGAGTGGACAGATACAGCCGCAGGGGCGTCTTACGGAGGGTGGCCGCGCCCGGCCCCACCGGCGGGTGAGTCGCCTGCGCCGCCCTCGTTGTGCGCGGAAACCCATAGAGCCCGGAACGCTAGGCCATTGCATGCGCGGGGTCGATACACCTGCACGGTCAGTACCTTTGTCTCAATCGGTTCATCCCCGCATGCGCGGGACCGACGTCATCTCGACAGTCAGTACCTTTGTCTCAGTCGGTTCATCCCCGCGTGCGCAGAATCAACTTTCACCATACACCGTCCAGCGCATGGGCGCAACGCGGTCCATCCTCTCGCGCGCGCGCATCGACACTTCACTACTCGTATTCACTCAGATCTGCAGATCTGACATTGCCTAGGGTCCAAGGTCACTTCCAGCTAGCGACGGAAGTCTCTCGCGCGCCTCCGTGGGCTGTGCTAGATGAGGGCTGTAGATGGCCTGATCATGCGGTCAGGATCTCGACCGCCAGCAGCGCCGAATCCTCGGCACCGCCATGCGGGAGATCCTCGGGGAGCAGGGGATCGGCGTGTACGGCACCGCCTCCGGCCGCCAGCTCGGGCAGGGGCTCTTCGAGTTCCGGCTCCGCGAGGCGGACCTGCTGCTGCGGGTCTTCTGCCACGCCCACGGGGATCACGTCCTCCTCCTCCATAGATCGGCTGCGGGCAAGTCGATAGGAACCCGGATGGTCTGCGCTGTCCCTACGGCCCCTCTTTGCAGAGTGGGCCGGGACGGCATCTCACCGTCCACTGTCCGGGCAGCCTGACTTTGAGCCGTTTTGCCGGCTTGATCAAGCCTATCCGCGATGACCACACCCCCTAGAGGAGCGCCCACCGCCCACCAAGAGTTCACTTCGCCGCGTCAGGGAGCATGCCGTCGTCCGTGACGCGATGGGAGTGGCTCCTACGGGGAACAGCGGCCGGCCCGGGGTGAGGGGCCAAACAGCCTCACGATGCCGTCACTTGCCGACATTGACGTGACCCCCCGGAACTGGTCAACGTGATATGAGGGTTCCACCACGGCCAGCCTGGCCAGGAGGAACCATGGAGGGCAGGAAGCACACGCCGGAGCAGATCGCCCGGAAGCTGCGGGAGGGGGNNGGTGGCCGATCTGACCCTGGACAACGCCATGCTCCGGGAGGCGGCACGGGGAAGCTCCTGAGCCCGGCCCGCCGCCGGGACGCCGTCCGCCGCGTATGCGAGCGGTTCGGGGTTTCGGAGCGCAGGGCGTGTCGGGCGCTGGGACAGCACCGGACGACCCAACGCCGGCCCCCGCGGCCGGTCCTGGCGCCGGAGGAGCAGCTCCGCAGACAGATGCGGAAGCTGGGAGGTGCGCAGCCCCGGTACGAGTACCGGCGGATCTGGGCGCTGTTGCGCCAGGAGGGCTGGCTGGTGAACCGCAAGCGGGTGCAGCGAATCTGGCGGGAGGAGGGGCTGCGTGTTCCGGCGCAGCCGCCCAAGCGGCGGCGTCTGGGGGTGAGCACGGTGCCAGCCGCGCGGCTCCGAGCGGAGCGGCCCAACCACGTCTGGGCGCTCGACTTCATCTTCGACGCGACCTCGGACGGAAGGCCGCTCAAGGCGCTGGGGATTTGTGACGAGTTCGCCCGCGAGAGCCTGGCCCGGCGGATCGGCCGTTCCATCACCTCGGACGATGTCGTCGACGCCCTCGACGAGGCCTACGCGCGGCGCGGCGCCCCGGAGTTCATCCGCTGCGACAACGGCCCCGAGTTCGTTGCCGCGGCGCTCCGGGACTGGTGCCGCTTCATGGGCACGGGGACCGCCTACATCGAGCCGGGCAGCCCCTGGGAGAACCCCTACATGGAGAGCTTCAACGGCAAGCTGCGCGACGAACTCTTCGCCCGCGAAGTCTTCGACACCGTGATGGAGGCGCGGATCCTCTTCGACGACTGGGCCGACGTCTACAACCGATATCGACCCCACAGGTCGCTCGGCTACCTGGCTCCCGCCGCCTTCGCCGCCGCGTGGGACTCGCGAAAGCCGGCCTCACTCCAGCTACCATCAACGACCGCGGCCACCCCCGGTGACTGCCTCACCATCTCGGACCCCTCATAGAGGGTGGACCAGCGGACGGGTCAGGTCAGTCACAGATGCGGGCCATAGCCGTCTAGACTGCCGGTCGATGCCTGCGGCACGCTCCGAGATGTCACGGGCCGTCCTCCTCGAACGGATGGCCGAGCTGGTCGGCGCTGTGCGATGTTCGCACCCAATCCGGGTGGCCGTCGATGGCCCCGACGCGGCGGGAAAGACAACGCTCGCTGATGAGCTGGCCTCCGTGCTGCGCGGCAGAGGACGCACGGTGATCCGGGCCTCGATCGATGGATTCCACAGGCCGCGCGCCGAGCGCTACAA
>PLXL01000269.1 GCA_003153215.1 Candidatus Dormiibacterota bacterium | reverse complement strand
CGGCGCCGGTCGCCCCCGAGATCACCACCGTCTGGCGGCCGGCGATGGCGGCGCGGAGCAGCTCTGCCCCCCGCTGGTCGAGCACCTGGCTCTGCACCAGATCGTCGAGGGTCAGCTTGAGGAGGCGGTGGAGGCGGATCGTCACGGTGGGCCGGCGCACCACCTCACGGACGGCGTGGAGACGGCTCCCATCGCGGAGCGTGAGGTCGAGGATGGGCTGGGCGGTGTCCCATCGCCGCTCCTGGATGCTCTCCCGCGCGGCCAGACGCTGGATCAGGATGATCAGCTCCTCGTCGGACTCCGCGACCGGCGACGCCATCCGCTGCATCCCCTTGGACCGCGACTCGACCCAGACGCTGTCGAAGCCATTCAGGTACACGTTCTCGACATCGGGGTCGGCCAGCAGCGGCTCCAGGTCACCCAGGCCGAAGAGGCGCCGGAGCACGATCGCCCGGATCTCGCGCTCCTCCTCACGGTTGTAGGGGTGGCGGCCGGCGGCCACCTGGCGCGTGTTGGCGTCGGCCACCCACTCGTCGAGGAGCTCCCCCGCCCGTTCCCGGATCCTCTTGTCGCTGAGCCCCCCCTCGGCGGCCCTCTGCTCGGCCCGCAGCCGCGGGTCGACGTACTCGTATGCGGTGCGGCCGATGTCGCGGATGAGCGGCATCAGGCTCTCTCCGCCAGCGGCAGCGGAGCACTCTGCGGAGGAGAGGGCTGCGCAATGGAGGCGGGCGCCGTCGCCGGCAGACGGGCCGCCAGCGCATCCGCAACGCCGCGCGCCGCCCGCAGCAGCGCGAGGCTCCGGCCGGGAATGCCCCGGCCACCGCCCGACAGCACCGCGGCACCCGCCGAATCGAACGGGAGGGTGCCGATCACCGGGATGTCCAGGGCGGCGGCGATCTCCTCGGGCGGGTACGGGCCCCGCTGGGAGATCAGCAGGAGCACCTGCACTCGGAGCGCGTGCAGAGAGGGCAGCCAGGCGTGGAGGTGCTGGACCTCGTCCAGGGTGGGCCGGGCCACCACGACGACCAGCCCCGCGCGCTGGATCAGCCGCGCAATCGGTGTCCGCTCCCGCGCGCCCCAGCTCTCCAGGCGGCCGCAGTCGGCGATGACGTCGCAGCCCGCATGCGCCAGGATCGAGAGGTCCTCGGCGAGGCGGTCGAGGGGCAGCCGCATCTCCTCGGGCGAGGTCGGCGCCACCACCACGTGGAGGCCGCCACGCAACTGCTGAGCGTGCTCGAGGAGGGGGTTACGGTCGGCCGCGACCGCGACGTCGTGCTCGCGCTCCAGCGCCACGGTGAGGCTGACCACACCCCGGGTGACCTCGAGGCCGAAGCGCGCGGCTAGGTCACCGCCCGCCGGATCGCACTCCACGACGATCGGAGCCGGCCGGCCGTGCGGCCAGACCGCCCCCAGGGCGCAGGCCGCAGTGGTGACACCGGGGGCGCCCTTGACGCTGCACAGCGGCAGCAGCGCCACCCTCTCAGCTCCCCCCGCCGGAGATCAGCAGCAAGACCAGGTTGCCGCTTGCCGCCGCCGGCGCCAGCGTGGCCGCCTCGGCGGACGGCAGCTGCAGGGAGATGACGCCATCCACGTCGTCGACGGCAACCACCGCCGCGTCGACGGGACCGGTCGCGATCGGGGCCGGTGAGGACGTGGCTACCGACGCGGTCTGGACGTCGATCACCTCGACCTGATCCCCGGCGGCGATGCTTGGGGGGTACGAGCCCAGCTTGGCGTTGACCGCCATGACGCTCTCACCGGTGGGCAGCTGGACGGGACCGAGCTCGGACACGACGAGCGGTGTGCCGTCGTACAGGGTGGTCGCCGCGGGGCGACCGACGACCGCTTGTTCCTCCGAGGAGTCGATGACGGTGAGGCCGCCCATGTCCTGCGAGACGTTCACCACCTCGAGGTCGCCGGCGCTGATGACCTCGCCCGCCTGCACCGTCTGGGACATCACCAGGATGCCGTGCTCACCGCTCACCGAGTGGATCAGGGCACCCACGCCCACCACCGAGGCGAGCACCAGCACCAGGCCGACGACCAAGAGCGAGGGACGCGGCCGCCAGGAACGCGGGGTGATGCGAGGGGCTGTCCGCCCGCGCGATGTGTCGGTGAGGGGGGTGGGAAGCATCGGTGTCTATCCCGCTGTGATCACGCTGGCGATCTGCTTCACCGTGATCTGCTCGGTCACGGTCGCCCCTGGGACCAGACCCAGGTCACCGTAGGCGTCGCCCGCATTCTTGGAGGTCCAGGCGGCCTCGTACATGACGGTGGCGGAGAGCGTGTACGTGCCGGTCGCCGTGTACGTGTAAGTGCAGGCATCGGCGGGCGGGGTGGTGCCATATGAGGGGTCGTACGGGACGCCCGGGGCCTCCGGGACGTCACAGGTGAAGCTGTCACCGTCGGTCGTCCACACCACCTCCTGGGGAACGGCCGTCACCGTTGCCGACACCGCCCCCGGCCCGGTCCCCGCGGTCGCCGTGGTGCCGATGTTCTCAAAGGCGCCGGGACTGCCCGGATTCAGATACACGTACGTGGGCAAATTCACCACCGCGGCGGCAGTGAGCAGCGGCGGGGAGGTGCCGACGTTCGGGGGGACCCACGGAACCTGCGAGAGAGCCCACAGCCCGAGCACGTTGGCCGCCGTCGGGGCCGTCTGCAGTGTGCCCACGCCGAAGACTCCCGCCACCGTGGGGTCGGGACAGAAGACGACGCCCATCGAGAGATACGGCGGAGTTCCCAGCTCGGCGGGGGCGTGGGAGTCCATCCACGCTATGACGGAGTTGTACTCGGCGCCGTCGAGCCAGGGCCAGGACGACGCGGGCGGCGCCGTGTCGCCGTATATCCAGACCACCGAGCTGCCGCCCTCTTTCCAGGTGCAGTCGCCGCCGCTCCCGCTGCTGGAGCTGGCGCTCGGGGAGGGGCTATCGGCGCCACAGCCGAGCCCGCTTGGGTCTGCGCTGCAGCTGGCCGTTGGCGTGGGGCTAGGCTGCCCGAATTGCGCGTATGCCGTTGTCGGCCCGAGAGTCCCCGAGTGGCCCTCCAACATCAGGCTCAGCGCAGGGACCACGAGCAGGATGGCGGCCGAGCGCCTCAGAAGCCGGCGCAATTGTCGACCTCCAAGCTAATGGTTGACGACGCCATCCACTTGCCGGACACGAGTGTGAATTCGAGCTCGAGGCCATCCCCTCCCGGCTGGGTGCCGCCCGGCTGGTTTGGCACGACCTCAGCTGACCCGCCGTTCTGCGGCTTGTAGTATTCGACGGTCGCGTCCCACTCGCAGTCGGACACCTCCGCCGTTGACCCGGTGTCGGAAACCACGCGCGGATGCTGGGAGGCGATCGTTCCCTCCACCATGATCCCCTGCGCCTCCGCCTGCATCAGCTCGCTCTGCCATTGCTGAAGAAGGGGGTTGACGATCGCGGCTGAAAGAGCCGGCGTGTTCCACGCGCCTGTCCCCGAGGTGGCCGCGTCCGCCTGGTTGACCGCTGCGATGTACGCGTCGTACGCGGCGATGATGGCGGCATCGGTGGCGTCGAGGGTGGGCGACGCGCTCACTGACGGAGAGGGGCTGCTCGTCGTCCTGGGCGTGGGCAGGGCATCCACCGAGGAGCCACAGGCCGCGAGGCCGAGGGCCGAGGCGGCAGACAGCACCCCGAGGAGCTGGGCAACCTGACGGCGCCACACCGAGCGATGGCGTCGCGGAGCCGCCCAGCCACAAGCGCGGTTCACGAGGCTCCTCCCTTGCTCCCCCGGGCGTCTGGAGCCCGGCTCCGACGCATCCTGTCATGCCTACCCGCTCTGTCGCAAGCGATTGGGGGGCATGCCGCGTAAGACCTACATGATTCGTACAGGAATCCGACACGAACCCTACACGGAGGCGCAAACGCGGCAAATGGTGCGCGCCATCGTCTGCCTAGTCGCACTTCGTCCTCCTCCCTTGTGCCCGGCTATCTAACCAGATGGCCCACGGGGGTTGATAGATGCAGCTGTCATCGGCTGGTTAGCCGTTTGCATCCCCCGGACTGCCGTTCGCATCCCACCGGACGCAACCGGCGTCCCCGCCGCCGGCACAAGGTGGAGCTCGTCGTCGGCGACGCCGACCAGGACCACCTCGAAGAGATCGAAGAACCCCACCCCGAGGCTCGCCATCAGCTTCGCGCGCATCTCGGGGCCGGGGTCACGCGAGCCCCCCTCCATGGCCGGAATGTAGTTCTGGCTCACGTCCAGGCGACGGGCCAGCTCGCGCTGGGTGAGCCCCTGCGCTCTTCGCCACTTCGCCAGGTGGGTGGCCCGAATGCGGATGTCGACGGCAGATGCCATGACCCGACTATACGACACGCGTGTAGGTCGGCGCCAGCAAATCTACTAGCGCGATTCGGTGGCACCAGGCCGCGGCGGACCCCACCCTGAGCTGGGGCCCGGGGCTTGCACCTTGTCCATGGGTCAGTGGCTCATCAGTGCCCGGCGTAGGGTCCACGGCGCCGGTTCGCTGGCCCGACGCAGTCGTATTCCGGCGCCGAGCAAGCCGGCTCTGGCCGCTCCGTTCCCTACGCCAAGGAGAAGCGCGATGTGGACGATGGCGAGCCCTATCTCCTCGTACAGCTCCCTCAGCAGCTCGCGAGAGAGCGGGAGTGGGGCCAGGGACTCGAAGGGACCGGTGGGCGCCCAGTCGCCGGGAATAGCGACCTGGTTGCGGCGGAGGGCCGCGAGGATATCTGGATCAGCGTAGAGGTCGTCGACGAGCGTTCTGGCCGGTTCCTCGTGGGATCTGGGGCCCGAGCGGCGAACCGGCACGCGGGCCTCGTGGAGAGCGCCTCTCACGGTCTGCCCGCTGACGCCGAGCTCGCGGCCCACCGACCGCATGTTCAAGCCTGTCTCGTACAGCTCTGCAGCCCGTCGGCGCAGCTCGTCGGGGGGTATGGGGCACCGGGGCGTGAAGCTGCCCAGACGCTTCACCAGGCCCACCTCGCGAAGGCGCTTCTGGACGTACAGGGTGCTGACGCCGGTCCTCTCCGCGATGGCCTGGATGGGGAGCCGCTGCTTCAGGTACAGCCGCTTGAGCCGGGCATCGGTGACTGCTACGCGCTTGCCGCGGGGGGGCCGGTGGTGATTGGAGCGTAGGCCGACCCCGGCCACGACCAGTTCGCGCTGCACCCGGGCGCGCGGGATGCCGAGAGTGTGGGCCACCTCGGCCACAGTAAATAGCCTATCGACGTAGAGGCGGCGGAGGCGCGTGTGGTCGATGCGCGGATCGGGTGGGAGAAGACCGGCATCCGCGAGCCAGCGTTGGATGGTGGCCTTGGCGACGTGGAACCTGCGGGAGAGACTTGCGACGGTGGCGCCGGGAGCTGAGTACAGCTCGGCGAGAGTTCGGGCATCGACGGGGCACAGGCGACGAACCGTGCGGCGTTCGATGCCGACATTAGCAAGGCTGGCCGCGAGATGTGCCTGGCTGATGCTGAGAAGGCGGGCGATCTCCCGCTCGGTACGGCCGTCGTCAACGTAGAGGCGGCGGAGGACCGCTGGGTCTGGGTCGGGATCGGACCACCATCGGCGCTGAGTGGATCCCATCGCTTCAATCCGAGCTGCCGGGGACGGCATCGCGGCGCTCAGCGCACGCCGGTGGCGGGGTCGTTAGAGCTGGAGCAATGGGGAGCCGGGCGGCCTTGCGCTGCTCCAGCTCTGCCCGGGGGAGGGTGCTGACACCCTGGAGCTGTGGTGGTGGAGTCCCAGAGGGCGAGCCAGGGCGGCCCCGGCTCGTGCGACGGGGAGCGGGCGGGGTGCTCTCGTGGGTGGGCACGCCGGTACTCTACGGTGTCTCTGAGACGAAACCAGTCGCGTTAGCCGGCCATGGCGGGCTCCAAGGTGACGTGATGGCCGAGCCGCTCGAGCTGGTCAACCAGGCGGTCGCGGAAGACGTCGGCGTCGCGACGGCGCTCGAAGTAGTCGCCGCCGAGGTCGCTTTAGTCGGTAGCACTGAGTCTCATGTGGGCCATAGACATAGACGCCCCGTTGACCGAAATAGTCGAGGGGAGGCCCCGGCAGTTCAGGCCGTTTGATCAGCTCGGGTGCTGAGCCGGGAACTAACCGCCTACTTGCGACGCGGTCGCCGCGGCCAGATGTTGGTCTCCTCGCAGACCTCCTGGAGCACCTGGGCGAGGCGCTCACGCTCGAGCTCGGCAACGCGCGGGCGTAGGGCGGCGAGAGCGGTGTTCGCGAGGATCACGTAGCGTTGACGCACGGGGTGCGTGCGGCGACCGCCAGCGGTACGGGGGATGTCGGCGGTCCTCTCGATGGGCATCGGGCCGAGGTCGGGTGCGGGTCGTGGCGGGAGGACGGCCACAGCCTGCACCTGAGCGACCGCCTGCTGAGCGCGCTGCGGCGCGGGCAGGGTGGGGTCGGCGGCCCTTGCCGCCGCGAGGGTCTGGGCGGTCTGCTGGCGATCGAGACCGTAGACGACCTCGACGAGCGCCCCCGCCAGCTCTGGGTCCCGGGTGCCTTGCCCAATGACAACGGCCTGCTCCTGGGTGATGCGGCCGTCGTCTACGGCGCTGCGGACGGCGTCATGGCGCGCGATGCCGGCTAGCCCGATGACGGTGTTCACGCTTATGCCCATACGGCGGGCCACTTCCTCGTAGGTCCAGCCCGTTCGCTCGCGGAGGCGGCCCAGGGCAGCAGCTCGCTCACCCGGTTTGAGGTCGAGGCGGTTGATGTTCTCGATCAGGCCGAGGAGGAGAGCGTTGGCTTCGGGCTGGTCGCGTTCGAGGAGGGTGACGAGGGCGGGGATCCGCCCGAAGCGCACGGGGTCCTCCTGCTCCAGCTCGAGGTAAGCGCGCCAGCGTCGCTCACCGGCGATGAGGCGGTAGCGCTCCTCCACGTCGTCGAGTTGCCAGAGATTGATGTGCTGGAGGAGGCCCTCTTGCCGAATGCTCCCCACCAGGTCGCGGAAGCTCTCGCCCACGACATCGATGTGGCGATTGTCGGGATTGGGGCTGATGGCGTGAATCGGGACCAGGCGGTTCTCGGTCTCCCCCACCCCGCGGAGAATCTCGCGCTGGGGGAGGGGGCGAAAGACGCCGTCGGTGACCGCAGCGCGGCGCTCGCGGCGAGTGGGGGACTGGGTGGGCATTAGCTCTGACCTCTGGTATGGGGCCCGTTCAGCGTGTGGGGACGGGGGTGGCCGGAATCTCGGCGGCGAGGATGGCCGCCGCGAGGTGCCGGTAGGCGCGGGCCCCGGCGCCATTGGGTGCGTAGTCGAGGATGCTCATCCCAGCAGCCCTGGCCTTGGGGAAGTCGGCGTGCCGCATGATCGGCTCCGTGAGGGGTAGGTGGGGCATTCGGGCCTTGATCTGCTCGATTGTCTCGAGGTGGTTTCGCCAGTTCCTGTCGACGAGGACAGGGATGACCGCGATCGGCTCCAGGTTCGGGTTGGCCCCGCGAAGCTCGTCCATGCGGCCGAGCAGGAGCTGCATGCCGATCAGCGAATCCAGCTCGGGGATGAAGGGGATGATCACACCCGAGGTCGCGGCGATGAGGGCGTTGACGGTGAGGAAGCCGCGAACGGGGGGCGTGTCGAAGAGGCAGAAGTCGTAGCGGCCCCGGATGGGGTCCAGGGCTCGGTGCAGTTGCCGGACCCAGCCGATGTGCCCGGCCTCCATCTGTCCCTCCGCGCGCATCAGGAGCTCGTCGCTCGGGACGAGGTCGATCCCGTCCGCGGTCTCGTGGATGACGTCGCGTATGGGATCGTGGTTGACGAGGACCTCGTAAACAGAGCGACGGTGCTCGCCCACGGAGAGCCCGAGCCGGCTGGTCAGATTGGCCTGGGGATCGAGGTCGACGACCAGGACCCGCTGGCCCTCGCGCTGGAGGGCAACTCCGAGATTGTGGACAGTCGTGGTCTTCGCGACCCCACCCTTCTGGTTGGTCACCGCGATGGCCCTCACGGCCGTGCACCAGCGCCTTGGACAGGGCTGTGCCACGGTGCCGGCGGTGCGCCGGCCTCTGCGAAGTCGGCAGTCACCACGCGGCTGTGTAACCTTGCCAAGGTTACGCTGGCGTGTGTATCGCTGAGGCAGTTCATCGCACCCCCGCCTCCTGCAGCTGCCGTCGGATGGCCGGAACTGAAAGGGTGCCTCTGTGGGCGGCGGCCCATCGCACCCGTTCGACGTCCGCGGGCGAGAAGAGGTTGGTCTTGCGGTTGCGATGCTTGGCGGGCGTGACGATGCCGGCGCGGACCAGGAAGCTGAGATAGGACTCGCTGACGCCGGCCAACTCGAGGACATCCGCCGAGAGGTAGGCGATGGCGGTGGGGCTGTCCATGCGATCCCTCGTGGTGAAACGTGGAGTGGGGCGTGGGGGCGCTCTGCGTGTCCAGACCGTCGGCAGCATCCTAGCGTGCCGCGGCGCACAGGGCAACCCCCTGGGGCGGCCGTGTGGGCGTCCCATCGGAGCCAGTTAGCGCAGGCCGATCTTGGGGGGCTAGGCTGACCACCGATGGTGGATTGTGGTGGCCATCAGCACCGAGGCCTTCAGCCAGCTTCTGGAGAGCCCAGTTGCACCGACCGGTTGAAACGTGCCCCTGTTAGGCGGCTCCGGCGAGCCGACTCCGGCGCCTCGCCAGCTTGTTCGGCAGCCAGCGGTCGGATCGTTCCACCTGCAGCCAGTACTCACCCCGCCTTTCGCCCGCCTTCACGGTGATCCCGAGATACTCCGGGTGGGTGGTGCAGATGCCGGTACCGGCGCGGCGGAGCCGCTCGCGGAAGCGCGACGAGTTGCGCTCGGCGTCCGGATCGCCGAGGCTGTCCCCCAATTTCGGATCGATGCGAACGCGGTAGCGCGTCCCCTCGTCGTCTCCCTCCTGGCTCTCCAAGAGTAGGAACAGGCGACGCTCGTAGCCGGACTGAAGGCGACGCTTGTAGCCGTCCCAATCGAAGTCGGAGTACTGGCCGGCGTTGAGCTGGGCGAGAAGCCACGGGGAGAGCGAGACGGTGATCGTCGCTGGGGAAGTGGCTGGTCCATGCTCGGCCTGCCTCTCCTCGATGATCGTCACCTCCTCGAAGATGCCGAAGTGCTTGGTCACGTGCCGGCGACTCTCCGCATCCCAGACGCGCCCGGTGATCATCACGCCCTTGATGCGGCGGAGGCTGTCCTTGATGTCTCCGCCAAGCTTCCCCTTCCAGGACCGCCCGAAGCTGCGGGCGCACTCGCGCAGGCTGAAGGAGACGGTTGGGTAGTCGCGCTGCCACTGGCCCATGATCCACGCGACCATGTCCATTTCCATGACCCCGAGGGCGCCCATGGTGAAGTTGAGCGTCGTGTTGCCCACGAGATCCTGCCTTTCCACCTGGCCGAGCAACTCCGCACGGGGGGGACGCAACTCGAAGATGCCCTTGCGGCTGAGGTTGTTCTCGAAGCGTCCGAGCCCCCTCAGGCGGCCTCTGGGCGGGGCCACAACCTCGATCTCGAATTGATTGGGGTTGGCGTCGCCGTCGCTGGCCTCGTCCCCTGCCTGTGCCCGCATCCGGTCAGCGAACGCACGCCACGGGCGAACCGGTGTTCCACGAACCTCACAGGAGCCGGAGGGCTCGACATCCCCGCCGGGCTCGTGCTCGGCGAGAACACTGGGGGCGATCAGGTCGCCGACCAAGTCAGCCACTGGGTGCCACCTCCGGTGCTAGAACTTAGTGTGAGGAACGTGGGGGAAGCCGGTGCTGGATGCGTGAGGGACGTCGCTGGCCGCAGATTAGGGGCTCAGCCGGCGGAGGTCAAGCGGGGGCGGCCGGCGATTCATACGTCTAGGGTCCCGACCTCGGCGGGGTGGGCGCGGCCTCCCGACATTTGGGATGCGTACGTCTAGGGTCCCAGAGGGAGCGATGGGCGGAGCGTCATAAGTTATACGGCCAGGGTCCCAGGGGCCGCATAGGCGAGCGGCAGGGTCACCCGCCGTGCCAGGTGCCGGGGTCGTTTCGCGGTGTATCCATACGTTGGGGGTCCCATGGATGGCGGAAGGGGCCGCCGAACGTCCGCTGCTGGATCTGGATATGGGTGGCGGTGTAGCGATAAGCGCGCTCGGGCGGTTGGGCGAGAGAGGGCTGCGCGGGACCGGAGATGTATGGATCGGCTCCCTGGCTGGCGCGGCGCCTCGGGGAGCGAGCGCCAGTTGGGACCCTATGCGTATGGGTCGGACGTGGACGACCCATACCCGCCCCGTCGATGGAGTTCCACGGCGAAGGCGGGGCCTGGAGAGTGCCCTGAGCGGGACCCCAAACGTACGAGCCAAGCACGCCTCCCCAGAGTGGGGGTTGGGCCTTGGCAGATCGAGACGTAGGGGAGAGCCGGGCCTGCCGGGACCCGACCGGCCGGGTACGTATTGGGTCCTATGGCGCCCGCGGAACCCGGCGGCGGGAAGCCCCCGAGGGGACGATGGGTGGGCGGGAGCCCGTGCAGATGACGTCGGGGGCGGCGGACCGAGCGCGGTTGGGCGGGACCGCAAATGTACCCAGGCAGCGCCCCGACGGTCCCCTCCCCTCTCCCACCAGGCGCTGGCAGCGGGGGACGTACATCCAGGGTCCCGCGAGGATCCTCCGAGAAGGGTGCGGCGGTCTACGCATTGAGGGGGTCGTGGAAGGGGGCGGATCAGGGAGGCTGGACCCCGGAGCGTACGAAGCCTGCCGGAGGCTCTCCGTGATAGCGGTTGGGACCCAAAGTGTACGGAGAGCCCAAGAGCGGGTCGTGGTTCTTCCGGTGCAGAAAGAGTCCTGTCTGAGTCTGTTCTCGAGTCTCTGTTAGGAATGGGTTGTACGCGGAGGGTCCCTGTGGGAGGCTCCGTGGGTCCCGGATCCATCCGGCAGCAGTCCCGCCTGGGAACGCCCACGGTCCCACTGGCCGTACGTGCGGGGTCCCGGCCGGGCGGGCTCCTCCTCCGGCACCGTTCAGCTCGGGCCGCCCCTTACCAGCACGTTACAACAGGGGACCGAAGACTTGACCCAGTGGGCGGTAGCGTCCGTCCCACCGGGGATCCCAGGCGGCGTCCCACCACATGCCCTGCGTTCCGAGGATGCCCCCGAACCGAGCATGGGCGGGCAGCAGAGGGACACCCGCAAACGGTCCAGTCATGTCGTAGCAGGGGCCGGCCGGGTCGACGTCACAGGCGTGCTCGAGGTCAATGACGAAGGGGGCCCTGCCGACGAGGACTACGTTCTCCCAGTGCAGGTCGCGGTGGCAGACGCCCTCGGCGTGGAGCCGCTGGAGAAGGTTGATCAGAAGAGGGCGTAGGGCCACGACGTCGGCCGGCTCGGCCCCAGCGACCCAATTCGGCAGCGGGAGACCGCGCCCCATGACCACGCCGCCATCGACCCACCCGAGCACCTCGGGGACGACACCGGCATCAGAGAGTCGGGGAAGATACTTGCGGGCCTGAGCCTCCCCACGGCCGCCAAACATCTGTGTGAAAACTTCAGGAGGCATGTGTAATCGCGCTCCTCGTCCTCCTCGCTCTGGTTGGGTTGGTGGCGCGGCTGCTAGTCGGTCCCAGCGGCATCCTTCGGCACTAGAGGCACGCTCCGGAGCTGAGGGGCTCCTCCTCCACGAAGCCGGAGCCGAGGGCACGAGACGCCGCCGTCAGCCCGCCGCCTGAACGGAGGGGCGGGGGGATTGCCCTACCGCGGGGCGTGCTCGGTCAGGACCCTCCGCACCTCCTCGGTCACCGAGGTGTGGTGGTGCAGGGCGCTCTCTCGGTAGCGTGCGAGGAGGCTTTCGGGCAGACGCGCCGTGACCCGGGGACTGCGGCCCGTCTCCGTGCCCCGCAGTCGCGGTCGTCCAGGCCGGCGCAGCACCGCCACCACGTCCTCGGGACCCATCTCCTCGACCTGGCGGGCGAGCTCCCACGCCTCCGCCTCGCTCAGGCCGTCCTGCTCACTGGTGAAGGGACTGGTCACGGCAGCCCGTACTCCCGGCGCCAGGCAGCTCGGCAGACCATGGCGTGGATGATCCGGCGGCCTCGCCCCCGATCGATCCAGCCGATCTCCAGCAGGTTGGCCTGGCTGTCGTAGCCGAGCCGGATCGTCACGCCGTTGCGCAGCACGAACTCTGCCACCGGGTTTCGGTATGCCTCCCAGATGCGCTGATCACTGATGCCATGTGCCTTCGCCGAGGGTCCGATCGGTGGCCCGGCACTCGGCGGGGTGGGGGTCACCT
>PLXL01000264.1 GCA_003153215.1 Candidatus Dormiibacterota bacterium | reverse complement strand
GCCTGATCCAGCTCGGCATCATCGCCGTCCGCGGTCTGCTCTTCACGGTGCCCGCCGGTGTGCTCACCCTGCCCGGCGCGGCGATCGGCGCGGTGGCGATCGGGGTGATGTGGTTCGTCCTCGGATTCGTCCTCTATGCGCTGATGCTCGCCGCCACGGCGTCGCTGGTCTCCCGGGTCGAGGAGGTGAGCAGTGCGACCGTGCCGGTCTCGATGCTGCTGGTCGTGACCTGGCTGCTCGCCTACGTGGTGGCCATCCCGGCCATCGACGCGGTCAGCGGCGGCGCGGTGTCGCCGGGCCTGGGGACGCTCACCACGGTGCTCTCCCTCATCCCGCCCTTCACCCCGGTGCTGATGTCGATCCGGATGGCGGCCGGCGAGGTGCCGCTCTGGGAGGGGCTGCTCTCCATCGTCCTGGTGCTCGCCAGCATCGCCGGGGTCACCTGGCTGGGGGCCCGCATCTACGCCAACTCGATCCTCCGTTTCGGCGCCCGCATCAAGCTCACCGACGCGCTCCGCCGCTCCCCGTGAGAGGGGCGAGCCGGCCGGCCTGAGGGCGGGGCCTGCGGGGCGGGGTGCCGGCGGCTCGGTGGATAATCGCCCGCCGTGAACAACACCGCGACCGACGGCTGGACCTTTCGCGTCGACAACCTGGTCAAGCACTTCGGCACCGTCGCCGCCAATGACGGCATCACGCTCCGCGTCGAGCCGGGCGAGGTGTACGGGCTGCTCGGTCCCAACGGCGCCGGCAAGTCGACGCTCGTCAAGCAGACCATCGGCCTCGCCGATCGTCTACCCGGCCTCGCAGCTCCCCGGATGGCTCTATGACGTCCACCGGGTGCTTCCCTTCGAGAGCATGGCCACGGTCATCCGGGCCGGGCTCACCACCGGTCTGGCGACCGACGTGGGGGTGTCGTTCCTGGTGCTCGGCGCCTGGGCCGTCGCCGGCTGCGCGGTGACGGCGTGGGTGGTGGGCCGCCGTGCCTGACGTCCCGCCGGAGGTGACCGCCGGTTACGGTCGCCCGCGCACTGCGGTCAGTCGCTCACGCAGGTGCCGTCGCTCACCGCCGCCGTGTGTCCCGCGGCCGCCTGGATCTCCCCGCTCATGTCCGAGGTCGCCAGAGCGTACCCCTCGTCCGTGGAGGTGGTGCTCATCGCGAAGGTGACCCCGATCACCTGGCCAGAGAGGTTGACCAGCGGTCCGCCGGAGTCGCCGGGGATGACGTCGGCGGAGACGACCACCGTCTCCCTGGTGACCGAGGCGCTGTAGTAGATGTTCCAGGTGGTCGCCTCCTCGGTGCCACGGACCGCCGCCGCGAGCGTGGCCTCGGAGCCCCCGTCGGGGTAGCCGATCACGGCGCCCTGCGCGCCGACCGGGGGATTGGCGCTCGCGATCGGCAGCGGGGACATCCCCAGACCGGGGACGTAGAGGATGGCGACGTCCTCATTGGGGTCAAAGAGCACGACCGTGGCGTTGAGCGGCTGCCGGCCAGGAGGCTGCACCGTCTGGCGATGCGAGCCGGCCACGACGTGCGCGTTGGTCAGCATCAGGTCGTCGCCCACCGGCCAGGCCGAGCCCGCCACCGCTCCGCCCGGGCCTCCGCAGCCGTATGCGATGACCCGCGAGACGTCGGCTTCGGCGGTGCGTACTCCGGCGGTGTCGGTGCTCGCCGGCAGGGGCTCGAGCGGGAGGGTGGGGGAGAGGCCGGTGAAGGGGTTGGGCAGCTCGTTGTTCTGGAGGAACTCCTGGACCTTGGCGAGGAAGGCGGGGGGCTGGGGGGCGATGTCGAGCAGGCCTCGCTCGATCGCCGAGCCGTCGATCTGGCTGCCGAGCACCGTCAGCGAGCTGTTGGCGAAGGTGAAGCCGAGGAACCAGGCGATGAAGAGCACCCCGAGGCAGCCGGTGAAGCTGCCGGCCACCGAATCCCAGGTGGCCAGCCGGGTCTTGAGGGCGAGGACGCGGGCCCGGTACCCCAGGGCGCTGCCGATGCCCTCGATGATCAGCAGGGCGGCGACGAAGATGCCCGCGGCGACCAGGGGCTGGCCGCTGTCCTGCGGTCCCGGCGAGATCCATCGGGTGAGCGGGGGCGCGATCAACGCCCCGACCACGCTGCCGACCACCAGGCCGATCAGCGCTGAGCCGGCCCAGGTGAAGCCGCGCCGGTACCCGGAGATGGCAAAGCCGACGAGCAGGATCAGGATGATGGCGTCGAGGATGTCCATCCGGTCGGGAGTTTGACGGACAGGGCCTGCCGCTCGGGGTGGTCAGTTCGTGGGCGGGGGAGGTCCTGGCTATGCCCGCCGCCGGGGCCGCCCTGGCGTGCGTACGGTCCAGGCCACACGGTCGACGGCAGGTGGCCCATGCTGGGGTCATACGGCCGCGCGGCCGGGGCCTGGCAAACGTCGCACCGAGGAGCTTCATGGCTGACATCGTCCGAGTCCATCTCCACACCGGCCTCGACCGCGACTACGCGGCGACCGGCTTCGGCCTCAGCTCCCACGGTCTGACCATCACCCGGCCGCGTGCGGACGGGACGCCGGGCGAGGAGGTCGTGGCCGTCTTCGACCACGGCAAGTTCGACTGGGCGGAGCGGGTGCCCGAGGGCGCGGCTCCCACCGGCGAGCTGACCCCCTTCGACGCCTCCCAGCTCGGGCGGTCCAGCCGGCGGACGGCGATCTCGAGCTGACCCCCACGGGGCTGGCCCCGCCCTCCCCTGGTGGGTGCCCTATCCTCTAGGGCATCGGGGCGTGGCGCAGCCGGTAGCGCGCTTGCTTTGGGAGCAAGAGGTCCCCAGTTCGAGTCTGGGCGCCCCGACCACTTGGTCAGCTAACGGTCAGTTTTGAATTCGCCTGATGCACTTGC
>PLXL01000109.1 GCA_003153215.1 Candidatus Dormiibacterota bacterium | reverse complement strand
TCACCGTCGCGGTCTCGATCGCCGCCGGCGTCGGCTCGCTAACCTCCGCCTTCAGCCCTCTCGCGCCCTACACCCTCCCCATCTGCCTGGGCATGCTCGCCGTGATCACCTTCCTCAACCTCCGCGGCCTGGCCGAGGGAGCCCGAGCCTTCCTGGTGCCCACCCTGGCGTTCATCGCCGCGATCCTGGTGGTGATCGCGGTCGGATTGATCCATCCCCTGGCCCCGCACCTGACCGCGCCGGGAGCACCGCTCGTCGCCACCCACACCCTGGAGACGGTGGGGGTGCTGCTGGTCCTCCAGGCCTTCGCCGCCGGGTGCAGCGCTCTCACCGGGGTCGAAGCGATCGCCAACGGCGTCCCCCTGTTCCGTCGGCCCCAGGTGACCAGAGCGCGCCAGACCGAGCTGATGCTGGGCACCCTGCTGGCCGTGATGCTGCTCGGGCTCGCGCTGCTGATCCAGCGCTTCCACGTGGAGCCGAGGACCGGTGACGCGGTGCTCAACCAGATCGTCGGCTATGCCCTGGGTCGGGGCTGGGCCTTCGACGGCATCTCCATCCTGGTCACCCTGGTGCTCGCGCTCGCCGCCAACACCTCCTTCGGGAGCCTGCCGGTGCTGGCCAGCCTGCTCGCCAAGGACAACCGTCTCCCCCATGGCTTTGCCATCCGCGGTGACCGGCTCGTCTTCAACCGCGGCATCTGGGCGCTGGCGCTGCTCGCCGCGATCCTGCTGGCCGCCACTGGCGGGGACACCGACTCGCTGATCCCGCTCTTCGCCATCGGCGTCTTCACCGGCTTCACCCTGGCTCAGGCGGGAATGGTCCGCCATTGGCTGTGGGAGAGGTCGCAGGGCTGGTGGTGGCGCTGCGGGATCAACGGCCTCGGGGGCGTCGCCAGCGGCATCGCCACCCTGATCTTCGTGGCGAGCAAGTTCCGGGAAGGGGCCTGGGTGGTGGTGGTGGCGATCCCGCTCCTGATCCTCCTCTTCGTGAGGATCAGCACCTACTACCGCAGGCTGGCGGCGGAGATCCACCTCGGCCAGCGGCCGTCGCGCCCCACGCCGGGCTCCACCACCGTCGTGGTCCCCTTCACCCAGCTCTCCCGCCTCACCAGCCTCGCCCTCTCCCAGGCCCTCTCCATGGGCGACCACGTGGTGGCAGTGACGGTCGAGTTTCCCGAGGACCAGGGGGCTCGTGCAGAGCTCGAGGCGGCCTGGGCACGGTGGGACCCGGGCGTGCCGCTGGTGATCCTCCCCTCCCCGTACCACTCGGTGGTCCGTCCCCTGCTGCGCTACATCGGCTCCCTCAAGCCCTCCGCCGCCCACCGGGTGGTGGTCCTCATCCCGGTGGTCCTGCCCCGGCGTTTCTGGCACCAGGCGCTCCACAACCATCTGGACCTCGTCCTCAGCGCCGCGCTCCGGCGCCGTCGCAACGTGCTGGTTGCCCGGCTGTCGATCCCCCTGCGCAAGGAGTAGAGAATGCGGGAGGGGCGATCCGATGTGAAAGTCAAGGGGGCGAGGGCGGGGAGCGCTGCCGAGATCAGGATGCAGCGACCGCGCACGGTGCGTGGAGGACCTCGCTGCCTCGCGTTTGCTGCGTACGGAGGTGACTCTCAGGGCGTGGCAAGTGATGTCGACGCCGCTGGGGTCGTGCGCAGGGTCGGCGGCTCGAGCCTCACACTACCGCGGGAGCAGAGCTCGGCCGTCTCGCGGTGCCCGGGTGAGCTGGCGGTCGATATCCGTGTGAATCGCCTCGATCCGGTAGCCCTCTGTCACGCCGGGCCCCTCCTGGCCCGGCGTGGCAGAAGAGCGGCGAACCTGGAGCTGAGTGCTCAGCACCACCCGGCGGCGGGCGCCGTGGGGGGTGCGGATGAGCTCGAGGAGGAGCTGTACCATCTCACGTCCCATCTCTTCGACCGGCTGCCTCACGCTGCTGAGCGGCGGGTAGGTGGTCTCCGCCAGCGGGTCGTCGTTGAAGCCGACCACGGCCACGTCCTCGGGCACCCGCCGGCCGGCGCCGGCCAGGACTTGTAGCGCGCCGCTCGCCATCGTGTCGGAGGCCACAAAGACGGCGTCCAGCCGAGGCCGGCGCTGGAGGAGGGTCCGCATTGCCCGGACGCCCCCCGCGCGCGTGAAGTCGCCAGGCTCCGCGAGGTCGTCATCTGCGGCCAGGTGGGCGGCCTCCAGGGCCGATCGCCATCCGAGCATGCGGTCATAGCCGGCGGGCATGTCCTGAGGACCTGTGATGGTGGCGATGGTCCGCCGACCTCCAGAGGCCAGATGGGAGACGGCGGCCAACGCCCCGCCCCGGTTGTCGACGTCGACGTAACTGAAGTGGTCCGGGTCGGGAGGCCGACCGCCGAAGACGACGGGGATGCCACGAGCCGCGAGTCGGCCTGGGAGGGGGTGCGAGCCGTGGAGGGAGACCATGAGCACCCCCTCACCGTGAGCGCCCGCCAAGTATCTATCGAGGCGGTCGGGCTCCGATCCCGCATGCGGGGCCAGCAGCACGAGCTGGCGCTCGCCCAGGGCTAGGACCTCGTCGATGCCGTGCACCAGCCGGCCGAGGAAGGGGTCTCCGAAGAGGAACGTGGTGGACTCGAAGATGACCAGGGTCACCGCGTCGCTGCGCCCCGTGGCCAGAGCCCGACCTGCCTGGCTGGGAACGTAATCGAGCGTCCGGGCGGCCCTCTTGACCGCACGCATGACCTCCGGGCTCACGCTGGGGTGACCGGTCAACACTCGGGAAGCCGTCGACCGAGACACGCCTGCCAGCTGCGCCACCGTCTTCAGGGTCACCCGGGTGGAGCGAGGATTCGTCATGAGAGCGCTTCGACACTCTAGCAGGGGCGGGTTTCAACCGGTCGAAGCGACAGGGGCCTCCATCAGCTGGCTGAAGGCTTCGGCCGGCGACGTCCAGCTGAGTGTACGTCCGGGGCGCCCGTTCAGCTTCGTGGATGGCCACGGCGGCCACATCTGGATCGCCGCCAGCGGCAACGTGGGGACCACCGTCGCCTTCACCCTTCCGGCGGGACCGGAGCCGGAGTCCTCCGACGGCGAGGCGCCGGAGCCGGACGGGGGCACAGAGGCGACCGCCCACCAGCGCGGCGGCCACCACCGGCAATCCCGCCACGCCGCGTGACCCGCCCCCCCGGGAGGCGCGTGAGGGCCGCGGGGCGGCGGTAGAATGGGGCGGCAACCATCAGACCCGGGCCTCGCGGCGGCCAGCGCCCACCTGGGGGCTGACGCGGCGGTGAGACCGGCTCCGCTGAGATTCCGATGACATCCCTCAACGGCCCTAACGGGCTTCACTCCAACCGAATCCTCGGGGCCCTGCCCGCGGAGGACCGCGACCGTCTCGTCACCAACATGGTCCCGGTGGCGCTGCCGATCAAGACCGTCCTGTTCGAGCCGGGCGAGCCGATCCGGGCCGTCCACTTTCCCCTGGACGGCGTCGTCTCGCTGGTCACGCCCCTGGACGACGGTGCCATCGTCGAGGTGGCCACGGTTGGCAACGAGGGCATCGTCGGGGTGCCCCTCGTCCCCGGCGGCTCGCTCGCCGTGCGGGCGATCTCGCAGGTGTCGGGCTCCGCACTGCGGATGGACGCCGGCGCCTTCCTCGCCGAGGTGGCCCGTGCCGGCGCGTTCAGCGAGCTGGTCCACCAGTATCTGCAGGCTCTCTTTGGCCAGATCTCGCAGGCCGCCGCCTGCAACCGTCTCCACACTAGCGAGGAGCGACTCAGCCGCTGGCTGCTGATGAGCCACGACCGGGTCGGCGTCGACGAGTTTGCCATCACCCACGAGTTCCTCGGTCAGATGCTCGGTTCGCGGCGCGCGACGGTGACACTGTCAGCGGGACTCCTCCAGGCCGCCGGGCTGATCCGCTATCACCGGGGGCACATCTCCATCCTTGACCGTGAGGGACTGGAGGGCGTCGCGTGCGAATGCTATGGCAGCATCAAGCGAGAGCTCGACCGCGTCGGGACCCCTCCCCGCAACGGTACCCATCATCCGGGCGCGCACTGATGGCATCCTCGGAGCGCGCCCTGGTCGGTACGGCGGCGAGCAGACGCCTCACCGCGTCATGGGGCACCATAGGTGCCATCAGATCGACACTGTCCGATCCTTCATGCGCAAAACGGGACGGGGAGGCGGGTAACCGCGTCACGGCACGCGGCTCGACAAAACCACTGATCCAGATATTTCTGACGCGGATGACCGAAGTAGTCGCGCCTCCGAGATCGAGCGTGAGCGCTTGACGGTAGCAATCGCCGCCATCCCGCGGATGGAGGAGCGGTACATCCAACTCGGCGGACGCCGTCTTCGGTTCCTCATCGGNNGGCACCGGCAAGCCGCTGGTGCTCTGCCACGGCTTCATCAGCTCCGGAGAGGAGTTCGGCGGCCGGTTCGCGGCGCTGGCGAGCCAGCACACCCTCATCGCCCCTGATCTGCCCGGCAACGGACAGTCGTCGCCGCTCCCTGGCCGCCACACCGCCGAGGCGATGGCGGGGACGGTGTGGGCGCTGCTCGATCACCTCGACATCCACTGCTTCGACCTCGCCGGCCTCTGCCTGGGTGCGTCGGTCGCCTGCGCCATGGCCGCCGACAACGAGGCGGCCGTCGACCATCTGATCCTGCACACCCCCCTCCTCGGGGAGGGGCTGATCCGTGCCCAGTACCGGTGGCAGGTGCGCATCCTGACCGTCCGGCCGCTCTGGGCGCAGGTGGCATGGCTCAGCCGCCGCCGGACGGTCAGCGACCTCTACAAGCGCATCGCCATCGAGGGAAAGGTCGTCGATCCGTACACCGCCGACGTCAATTATCTCAACCAGCGGCGTGCCAACCCGCGCGCCGCCCGCGAGTGGCTGGCCGACGCGCTCCGGCGTCAGGATCTCGAGCTGGTCCGGACTCGCGCCAAGCCGACCATGATCATCGTTCCCGAGCATGATCGCCTGGTCAACGTCGAGCGCCTCCGCGAGATGGTCGCCCCGCTCGAGAACGTCGAGCTGGTGGTCGACAAGCTGGGGGGCCACGGCTGGAGTCCCGACGCGGTGGTGCGGCATCTCGCCGTGATGCGCCTGGCTCTCGACTGACTCCTGCCTGGCTCCGGGCCCGAACGAGCGGACGCGGGCCGGGAACCGCCCTGATGCTTGGACGCGCCGCCGCGCGGCTACCGGAGGCTGTTCGTCCTCGCCCGCGGAGCGAGCGCACCGGAAAGGTCCGAGCGGGACCTCTTCAACGGTCTTCTCTGACCCGGTCAGAGGTTTCGGCCCCCGGCCGGTGCGGATCCCCGCACCGGCCGGATGGCCTAGTCCCGAGCGTTAGGCGGCGCGAACCTGACGTGCGCGCGGGCCCTTGTCACTCGTCTCGACGGCGAAGCTCACGTGCTCGCCAACCGCCAGGCTCTCGAAGTTGAGCGAGGGGTCGAGACCGCTGCGGTGGAAGAAGTACTCCGCGCCATCCTCAGCGGTGATGAAACCAAAGCCGCGCTCCTGCACGACTTTCTTGACGGTACCAGTCATGGCTGGTCTCTCCTGGTCCTTCTCGGATTACTCACGACGCGCGGGTCCGTTGAGAAGGAGGGAGACCACGAGCGACTTCCGCCCGATTTGAGCGGCTGAGACTAGGGTACCCCAATCTCCCCGAAATGCGTCCTCTGGGCTTGTCCGCAGCGGGAGATGGTGCGTCCGACGCGATCGCACGCGCCCGGGCAGAGCGGCCGCAGCCGATCCCCGGAGGGCTCAGACCCGGGTGGCGACGAAGACCGGGATCACCCGTGATGTCTTGGTCTGGTATTCGGCGTACGGGGGGTAGGCGGCGACCGCCCTCTCCCACCACGCCACGCGCTCGGCGCCGCTCACCTCGCGGACCTCGACGTCGAACGGCTCCGGGCCGTCCTGGATCGCCACCGCAGCGGGATTGGCGACGAGGTTGTGGTACCAGCCAGGGTTCTCCGGGGTCCCACCCTTGGAGGCGACGATCGCATACTGGCCGCCATGCTCCACGCGCATCACGGGGAGCTTGCGGACCTTACCGCTCACGCGTCCACGCATGGTGACGATGATCACGGGCATCTCCGTGTTGCCCAGCATGTTTCCACGCTGGCCTCCGGAGCTCTCGTATTCGGCGACCTGGTCGCGGACCCACTGGGCGGGGCTGGGCTCGTACTCACCTTCGATTGGCATGCGACGAGTGTAGGACGTGGTCCCGCTCCGGCGTAGGCCCGCACCTGGAGGCGGAACAGCTCGGCGTAGAGACCGTCCGCCGCCACCAGCTGGCGGTGGCGCGGCGGGGTCCAAGCCGGCCAGGTCGGCGCCGTCCACCAGGTCCCGCCCGGAGGTGGGCAGGCAGAGCCCGCAGAGGAGCTTGACCAGGGTCGACTTGCCGAACCCGTTCTCCCCCGCCAGAGCGAGCGTCGCCTGCGATCGGGGTTGGGGGCAGAGGTGGCCCTCCCGGCCGACCGGGGCACGGGCTATCGTCTCCGGTGATGGGTCTCGGGCTCTCGGTAGTGTGCGGCGCAAGCGGTGGGCTGGGTCCCGCGGTCCTCGATGCCATGGCGGCGCTGGGCGATCCAGTGGTCGGCGTCGCGTCGCCGCGCTCCGACCCCGAGAAGCTCGCCGCGCTGCGCTCGGATGTCCAATGGCTGCGCGCCGACCTCTCCGACCCCGACGCCGTTGAGGCCCTCTGGCGGACCATCGACACCCTCGGCGAGGTCCGGCGCCTGGTCAACGTGACCGGCGGCTTCGCCGGCGGCCGGGTGGTCGAGACCTCCCCCCGCGTGGTCCGGGAGATGCTCCGGGTGAACCTGGAGACCGCCTGGTGGTCCAGCCGCGAGGCGGCCCGGCGGATGACGGGCCTCGGAGGCGGGATGATCGTCAACGTCGGCTCGGCGGCGGGCGTCGAGCTGCGCGGGGGTGCCGCCGCCTACGCGGTCTCCAAGGCGGCGCTCCACGCGCTCACGGAGGTGCTGTCGAACGAGCTGANNCCCAGAGCGGGTCGCGGACGCCATCGCGGGCTTCTGCAAGGACCGTGACTTCGTCACCGGGCGCGTCGCCCAGGTCGTCTGAGGGGATCGGGCCCGCCGCGGTCCTGACGGCCGGCGCCGGCCGAAGGCGCTACTTGCCGACCCGTTACTTGAAGAAGAGCTGGATCAGCGCCGGACCCAGCAGGACCACGAAGATGCACGGGAAGATGCAGCCCATCATCGGCAGCAGCATCAGGACCGGAGCCCGGTGGCCGGCCTCCTCGGCGCGCTGCTTGCGCTTGCGGCGCATCTCCTCCGACTGGATCCGGAGGACGTTGACGACGCTGACACCGAGCGGCTCCGCCTGCACGACGGCCCGGCAGAACTCGGTCAGCTCGCCGACCTCGTTGCGCTCGGCCATCGCCATCAGAGCCTCGCCTCGAGGGCGGCCGAGCCGGACCTCGTTGAGCAGCTTCTGGAACTCGAGGGCGAGCAGGCTCTCGTCGGCATCGCCGATGCGCATGATCGCCATGTCGAGCGAGAGGCCCGCCTCCATGCAGACGGTGAGCAGGTCCAGGACGCCGGAGAGCGCCAGCAGGATCTCCTTCTGCCGGCGCTTGGCCTTCCTCTCCAGGGAGAGGGTCGGGTACATATACCCCCCGACGGCTCCGACCACGATGAAGAGGTAGTTCTCGGGAGGCGCGAGGTCGGCCAGCAGCGAGAGCCCGAAGCAGATGACACCGCCGGCCACGGGGAGGATCAGGCGAAGCGCCAGCAGGGTCTCGGGCCTCTGACGCGACCCGGACCTGGCCACCAACCTGCGGAGTTGCTGGAGCTGCCCGTCCTTTGTCCGTTTGGCGATGACGCCGCCGATGACGCTGAGGATCGGCAGGACGAGCCGGTCGAACGCAGGTTGGGTGAAGTCGCCGGTGTCCAGGTCGATGTCGTAAGCGGCGGCGTTGGGGACGCTGGAGAGCCGCTGCTCGAGCAGGCTGGAGAGCGGGGCGGATGGCACCATGCGCCAGACCGCCAGGAAGACGACCAGCGCGATCACGGCGCCGGCGCCCACCAGGATAACGAGGTGGCTGCTCATATCTTGATGTTCACGAGGCGGCGGATCAGGCCATAGCCACACAGAATCAGGAAACCGGCGACCCCGAGCATGACCTGGCCGGCGGTCTTCTGGATCATCGGGTCGAAGTAGCTCGGGGCGATCAGCATCAGGATCCCGGCCATGCCGAAGGGCATGGCGATCAGCACCCAGCCCTGCGCGCGAGCCTGCCCGGTCAGTGACTTGATCTCGCCCTTGATCCGCACCCGCTCCCGCACTGTGAACTCGATGGTGTCGAGGATGTGGGCGAGATTGCCCCCCACCTGCGACTGGATCTGGACGGCGATGAGCAATAGGCGGAGGTCCTCGGAGTCGTTGCGCCGGACCATCCGGCTGAGCGCCTCGTTCATGGGCAGGCCAAGCTGGACCTCCCGGGTAACCCGTCCGAGCTCAGTGCCCATGGGCGCCGGCATGTTCTTGGAGGTCAGGTCGATGGCCTGTGCAAAGGTGTAGCCGGCCTTCATCGAGCCGCTCAGCTGAAGGATCGTCGGGGAGAGCTGGGCGTTGAACGCCTTGGTCCGCTTGGACTGCCGGAAGCGGACGAAGAACTGGGCTGCCACATATCCGATCACGGCGCCGATCGGGCCAAAGAGAAGCGCCCCGAAGCGCAGGTACGCGAGGGCTCCGACCGCAAAGGCCGCTCCGATCGAGATCAACACCCACTCCGTCGGCCGCACCTTGAGGTCGGCGCGCGCCAGGCGATCGGCCATCCGCGAGCCGCGGTCGGTCCGCTCGAAGCGGCTGCCGACGGCAGACTGCACGGCGTGGCGGATCTGCCCGAGGGGGTCCCGGGGGGCCGCCGCCTCCTTGGGCACCATCGGCGCGACTTCCCCGAGGTTGCGCAGCCGGTTGTAGAGCATCGACTCGCCGCCGGGCAGGATGAATACGAGGATCGCGGCAAAGAGCGCGACTGCCCCACCACCGGCCAGGAATACGGCGGGCGACGTCATCTCAGATCGCTACCGGCGCTCAGGGCGCTCAGCCCGTGAAGAAGCTGTTCGGAACGGTGACGTTCCCGGGTCCGGCGCCGATGGCCGGCACCGGCGAGGCGCTCGCGCTCGGGTAGTCGTTGGAGGAGACGATCAGGTACTGGATGGTCCAGGCGGGGCTGTTCTCGTCCTCGACCGCCGCCATGGCCGCGGCATCCTGGCGGGACAGCTCGACCATGACCAGGGCGGGCGCGGCGGCCGCACCGGCGCTGGACGACGCCGCCGGAGAGGCACTCGACGACGCCACCGGGGCGCCGTTCGACTGACCGATGGCGAGGACGAGCACGTTCTGGTACGCCCAGGTAATGGTCCCCGCCCCGTTATTGACCAGGATGTCGATCCGGTCCCCGGTCTGGATGAAGCCGCCCGTGCCCATGCCGGTGCCGCTGCTGGCGGCGGGGCTGTAGGGGAGCGCAAAGGCGACGTAGCCGCTCGGGAGCACGGCGGGCAGCCCGGCGGCCGCCGCCGCGGCGGCGG
>PLXL01000218.1 GCA_003153215.1 Candidatus Dormiibacterota bacterium | reverse complement strand
CGCCTGCGCCTTGCCGTGGCCTCCGGATAGGCACGGGCGGCGCCAGGTCCGTCGATGTGTGAGGGCGCACGATACTGTCCCGGTGTCCAACGGGGGCACCGGACTGGCGCTAGGAGTTCTGCACACGGTCCACCGATATTCAGCCCCCTCTCCCGCACCCTCACCCCCCAACTACTACGACTGCTTGTCCACACCCCCAGATTCTTTCAGTCAGTGGCCAGCGGTAGCCGGCGAAGATTGAGGAGGAGCCGGCGGTGAAGTCTCGGTGGCAGGGACGGCAGGCATAGCGCTGGCGGCCGCGGTGGTCGCGACCATCACGCTTGGTGGGAGCTCGCTGGCAAGTGGGGCAGGTGATCATGACCCGTACCCTACCCGGCACCCGCCAACTTCGCGAACTCCATCGTAGTGCACGTGGGCCATTTGAGCGTGACGCATCCGAATCTTGCCAGCCCTGCGCCGATCCGCCACCATCGGCTTAACATCAGCCGAGAAGGACCGCCGCCGTGACCAACCACGCCGAGCCTGCCGACGCCGCTTCACGCTCCCAGGACGTCCCCGAGGCCGTGACCGTGCTCCTTCTCGACGACCATCCAGCGCTGCTTGCGTCGCTGAAGGAGGCCGTCGAGGCAGACGACACGCTAACCGTCGTCGGCGCGGTGGGTCGGATTCCCGATGCGATCGGATTGGCGGTGGCCACACAGCCTCGGGTGGCGGTCATCGATGTCAACATGCCCGATGGTGGCGGTTGGGCGGCCGCACGCGGTCTGCGAGAGGTCTGTCCCGGCATCCGGCTCGTCGCATACTCCGCGTTTGGTGACGCACTCGTGACCCGGACGATGGCAGTGGCGGGAGTCTCGGCGTTTGTCAGCAAGGACTCTGATATCGACGTGCTTCTTGCGGCGATCCGTGGAGAGAACCTCCAGCCATCGCCCTCGGAGCCGACGCCACTCACACGCAGGATGACTGCCGCCGCACCGAGCTGACCTCGGCTCGGCGCGGGACATTCTTTACATTCCCAACGCCCTCACGGGACCCCTGAGCGCGGCCACTGCCCACCTCCCCGCACTGTCCCGGCGGACTACGTTGACGGCGCGGTCCTCGAAGATAGGACCGCTCCCCTCGACCGCGAGTGCACAGCCTCGTTGCGTGAATGCCGTGAAGCTTCTCCGAACTGCAACACAACGGAGAAGCTTTGCAACGGACTTCTCCTTGATTCGTCACCTGGCCGCCGTAGGCTGACGTCGGCCATGTACGCGACAGCTGAGAAGGGGGCTCAATCTCCTGCGTCCCCCTCGGGGCTGTTCGGACGTCTCGCTGCCCTCCAGCGTCACCCCACCGTCGCCGATGCCGGGGATCTGCATCAGACGCTCGTCGGCCTTCTGCCCCCAACGCGGAGGTGGGGAGTGGGCCTGGCCGCCATCGGCGGGGGCCTCGTGCTGGCGGCGGCCACGCTGAGCGTGGGCAGCGCGGCCGCCTGGTACGTCTGGCCGGCGCTGGCGGTCGCGTGCGCCTTCTTCGGCGTGGCCATGGCCCTCCGCATTCTCCACAGCCGGGTTGGCGACCTCCTGGGCAGCCTGGCCGCTTATGAGCGTCGCGAGGCCGATCTCGCCGATGAGCGGGAGGAACTGCTCCACGAGGCGCTGATGGTCTCGGACCGCGAGCGTCAGCGGCTGGCCGGTGACCTCCACGACGGGGTGACCCAGCTGGTCAGCGCCGTCGCCCTCCGCACCGCGACCCTGTCTCGAGGACTGCGCCGCGACGGTGGAGCATCACCGGAGAGGCTGGCTTCTGTGGCGGTCAGCCTGGACCGGATGACCGACGACCTGCAGGCGGCGACCGCCGAGTTGCGCACGCTGATGGGGGCCCTCGTCGGCGGCGACATCGACAGCGATGGCCTGGCCGGGGCTCTCAGCCAGCTGCTAGCCCCGCTCGCCGACAGTGGTGTGAATGTCGAGGTCACGGTGGGCGAACTCGACTGCGGTGCGCGCGTCCGCAGCCTCATCCACCGGGTGGCTCAGGAGCTGGTGCGCAATGCCGCCAAGCACTCCCGGGCTCGGCGCGTGACGCTCTCGGTGGAGCGCAACACCGGCGGCATACTGCTTCGCGTCGCCGACGACGGCCGCGGGTTCGACCTTGGCAGTCTCGAGCAGCTCCATCGGCGGGGCCACATGGGGCTGCGTCTCTTGGAGCAGCGGGTCCGCGACGCCGGGGGTAGCCTGGACATCACCTCGAGCCCCGGGTGCGGGACGATGGTGCAGATGACGCTACCACTCCCGGCCCCGCCCGGTTGACAGATCACCAGAAAGGCACGAGGGCGGGTGGTGCAGTGGGTCAGGCCGGCGCGAGAGGCTCTCCGGCGCACATCATGGCGGGTGCGCGTACGGCCGCGGGAGGAGGCGAGGCAGCATCGCTGGCACTGAGGCTGTCCACGGGGATCCACCGCTCCCCGCCCCCCCTTCCCACACCCTCATCCCCGACTACCACTGCTGTTCTCCACTGAGGGCAGATCATCCCAGAGTCCGGCTGACCGTGTTCGCGAGGGAAGGGGACGAGACCACAGGGCCGCGACGGGCAGTCCCCAAGCCGTCACCGGATGGTCGGGCGGAAGCGTTCAGGGCCTCGCTTAGCCTGGGCGGGAAGCACCCTCTGCATGCCGAGGGATCCCTCACCCGATGTCGCTCAGGCTGGTCGGCGGTACCGCGAGCCCGCCCTTACCCTCTCTCCCCTCCGCCGCACAGGACAGCGCCTGGCGTTTCGAGCAGCTCCTGATCACGCTCACCGCGGTCGCCGCACCTTTGATGGTCGCGTGCTGGCTCCTTCTGCCGAGCCGCGCGCCCCTGCTTGCCTCGACCTCCCAGCTGATCGTCCCCCTCTACGTCGTCCTCGCCGGGATAGCCGTCCGTCGCCGATCTCCACTGCTGAGTCGGGGATGGTTCCAGCTTGTCCTCTTCACTCTTCAGGCCGCCCTGACCTTCCTCCAGATCTGGGCGTATGAGCGGCCGGATAGTCCCCTGTGGATCGCCTTCCTGCCCGTGCTGCTTCTGGCGGCGGCAAGGTGGGAGTTCCGGGGGGTGTGGTTGGCCCTGGCGTTCTTCTGCGTGGACA
Source organism: Candidatus Dormiibacterota bacterium (assembly GCA_003153215.1). GTDB lineage: Bacteria > Chloroflexota > Dormibacteria > Aeolococcales > Aeolococcaceae > Changshengia. The sequence goes on along the minus strand of PLXL01000218.1, from coordinate 3,766 downwards.
GGATCGTGACCCTGGTCAGCTTCCGCGGTCTCGCCGCCCCCCAGCTGGGCGAGCAACTCATAGTGGAATTCGCGGTGACGACGCTACTCGGGGTGACGTTCGGGTTCCTCTTCCATGAGCACGCGCGCCATGGGCAGCAGCTGCAGGCATCAACCGCCAGCCTCACCGCCATTCTCGACAACGTGGGCGAGGCGGTGCTCACGGTGAACGATACCGGCCACATTGCCTCCGCCAACCGGGCCGCTGGAGCGCTGTTCGGCTACGATCCGGCAGCGCTTAGGGACTGTACGATCGATCAGCTGCTGACCTCCGCTGAGATAACCGTCGATCAGCTTGTCCGGAGTGGCGGACGCTCGCACTGCCACGACGCCGGCGCGTATCGCCAAGACGGAACCACCTTTGTCGCGGAGCTGGTGGCCACCCTCGTCGTTGGAGATGGCGGCTCAATCCGAGTCCTGGTGCTGCACGACGTCACGGAGCTTCGCGAGCAGACGGCCGTCCTCTCCCACCAGGCTCTCCACGACGGGCTCACCGGCCTGCCGAACCGTACCCAGTTCACCGATGCGCTGCTCGATCGCCTCGCCATCGCCCGGAAGGGCAAGGGGGGCTTCAGCGTCCTCCTCTTGGACATGGACAACTTCAAGGAGGTCAACGACACCAGGGGCCACCATGTCGGCGACGAGGTGCTGAAGGCGGCGGCGCAGCGGCTGAGAGACCAGCTGCGGGAGAGCGACCTGGTGGCCCGCGTTGGCGGCGACGAATTCGCCCTCCTGACGCCCACCGGCAGCTCCCTCAGCGGCGCCCAGCGCGTTGCGGAGAAGATCCTCCAGGCGTTCGAGGAGCCCTTCTGCCTGGGCGATGACCTGATCAGCACCGGAGTCAGCGTCGGCATCGCCACCTTCCCCGACCACGGCGACGACGCCGACTCCCTCATGAGCCAGGCCGACGCCGCGATGTACGCCGCCAAGCACAGCGGTCGAGGCTGGGCGGTCGCTGCCTCCAAGGCAGTGCGCGACGGCTGCGTGGATCTCGTCTCCCCAGCTGACCTGCGACGGGCCGTCGAGGACGACGAGCTCGAGCTGCGTTGCACCCCGGTGATGGCCCTCCGTGACCGCTCCCTGCGCGCCGTCGATGCCCGGGTGCGATGGCAGCATCCCGAGCTGGGCCTACTCGAGGCTGAGCGGTTCATGCCCCTGGCGGAGCGCAGCGAGGTGATCCGGCCCCTGATCCGTTCCGTCGTTCGGATGGCGGTCGAGCAGCAGGCGAAGTGGCGAGACAGCGGCGGCGAGGTCCCGATCGGAGTCCTGATCTCGCCGCGCAACCTCCGCGATCGGAGCCTCATCTCCACCATCGCGGCGCTCCTCCGGGCACACAACCTTCCGACCGGCAACTTCACGCTACTGGCCGGCGAGAGCGCGGCGTTCGCGCCCGGCGCCTCCGAGTTCTTCGCAGCGGCTGTGCGTGCCGGGCTTCGTCTGGGGGTCGACGATTACGGCTTCACCTCCGGAGCGCTTCTCCGCCTGCGTTCCTCCCCGTTCACAGAGATCCGGTTCGACGCCGGGGTCACAAGCCGGCTGACCACGTCGCCGGACGACGCCAAGATCATGCACGGCATGGTCGAGTTGGCTCACGCGATGGGGATGATGGTCACCGCCAAGGGCGTCTGTGACGAACCTACCCTCCACATGCTTCAAGAGCTGGACTGTGATGCGGTCACCTTCCTGCAGTGGAATGACCCCCTGCCATCCGAGACTCTCGCCTCCTTGGACTGCGACGTCTTCCAGGCAGTCTTGGGGGTAGCTGGTGACCCAGCAGATCGTGACAAACTCCAGCGCTTCCCGGTGGTCGGGGACCCCCGCATGCCCGAGCTAACCCCGGAATTCGGTAGCGCGGCGCGGCGCGCTGACCCCTCCGTCCACTGATAACTGGTTCTACCAGGCGGCCTCGGGCGGGAGAGCCCCGCCTCAGGAGTTGCACGAACGCGGCTGCGTATTGTGCTTACCCACATTGTCGGCGCTCTCTCCGGCGCATTACCGAGAGCTACAGACCGGTGACACCATGGTCTTCAGTCGGCACCCGACCGGTCCCCATCTGCTAGTCGACCTGGCCCAGTTCGGGGGGCAGGTCACTGGCGTTGGCGAAGGTGATGTGGAAGCTGATCACTGCGCCCGGCCTTCGGTGCAGCACACTTTCGTGGCCGCTCCCACCCGGAGCTCGGATACAGTCGGAGAGGCGTCAGCGTAGCCTTTCATCAGACGTTGGCCCGAGCCATATTGTCGCTAGTGTAGCGTTCGCCCACGACGGCCCCTCTGGGAACCACGGCCTCGATCGCCGCGAGGTCCTCCGGCGTGAGGCCCAAGTGAGCCGCTTCTGTCGCCTAATCTTGAGAGCTGTACACCCTAACCCGATGTCAGATTTGCCCTTTGCACCGAGGCGAGATCCCAGTGCTGTAGTTCCGCGCGCGGGGATCTGAGTGGTAAGGGGCCAGCCGCGAGGGCGGTCCCCACTGCGATTGGCCCCTCACACCTCGGGCCCGCCACGTCAGGAGATGGCCGCGGTCACGCCCCGGCAGCGGCAATGGCATTCAGCGGAGTTCCGGACAGGAAGCTCCGGATGTTGAGTGCCGTGACGTCCAGGATGCGGTCGATCGCTTCTCGGCTGTACCAGGCCATGTGCGGGGTAAGGATCACATTCTCATGCCGGGCCAGGGCGTGCCCGGTGAGTAGCTGTCGCATCCGTTCCTCCGTCTCGGGAATGTGGAACATCTGCCTTTCTTCCATGAGCAGCTCCTCGCCTTCTATGACGTCCAGACCGGCACCTCCCAGGCGGCCGCTATCGAGCGCTTCCAGGAGCGCAGCCGTGTCCACCAGGGCGCCCCGCGCGGTGTTGATGAGCAGCGCTCCGGGCTTCATCATCATCAGGCGGTCACGGTCGATGAGGTGATGCGTCTCCGGTCGGTAGGGAACGTGCAGGCTGATGACGTCCGAAGTTGTCAGCAGCTCGTCGAGCGAGACGTAGCGGAACCCCAGCACCTCGGCGAGCAGAGGGTGGGGGTGCGCGTCATAGGCGAGCACTTCCATGCCGAACGCGCGGCCCATGCGGATGACATGGAGGCCGATGTTGCCGGCACCGACCACCCCTAAGGTCTTAGAGCGCAGGTCGGAACCCATCAGGCCGCGCAGCGAGAAATCTCCGTGCGAGATCCGCCGGGTCACGACACCCAGGCGCCTGGAGAGGGCGAGGATGAGGCTGAAGGCGTGCTCGGCGACGGTATTCTCACCGTAGGTGGGGACGTTCGAGACGGTGATGCCCCGCTCCCGGCAGGCAGCGAGGTCGATGTGGTCGTACCCGGTCGAGCGGGTGGCGATCAGCCGTACGTTGGCCATGCTCTCGATGACGGTACGACTGACCTTCGAGCGAATGAAGACCGACACCACGGACGCTTCGCCCACCTGGTCGACGGTCTGGTCGGAGAGCACCTGCTCGACGAATCGGCAGTCCACCCCTGGGAGGGCGTCGCGTAGGCGGCTGTCCTGGCCGGCCTCGGCCTCGAACACGACCACGGGAGCCTTCTCATCCATGACTGCGAGCGCAGCATAGAGAAGACTCGCCCGGACGCGCATCCGGTGGCTACGGCCGTCCAGCGTTAGCTGGCGGTGGTGGCCTGCTTCTGCACCCGGGCTGCCCGCCGAAGCGATGGGTGCCGAGGTCCTTGCCCTGGTCCCGTCGTTGCGTTCCGATGAGCGATCGATGAGTGGCGTGGGTG
>PLXL01000176.1 GCA_003153215.1 Candidatus Dormiibacterota bacterium | reverse complement strand
CGCAAGTCGCTCACCGACACCTACCTGGAGACCCGCGGCCAGGGCTTCGGCCCCGAGGTCAAGCGCCGGATCATGCTCGGGACCTACGCGCTCTCCAGCGGGTACTACGACGCCTACTACCGCCAGGCGCAGAAGGTGCGCACTCTCATTGCGGAAGAATTCGACAGCGCCTTCGAGACCGTGGACGCGCTGGTCTGCCCCACCTCTCCGATCGTCGCCTTCCCCAAGGGGGATAAGAGCGATCCCCTCTCCATGTATCTCTGCGACGTCCTGACCCTGCCCGTGAACCTCGCGGGCCTGCCCGGCATCTCGATCCCGTGCGGGCTGAGCGAGGGGCTGCCGGTCGGTCTGCAGGTGATCGGCCCGCGGCTGCAGGATGCGCGCGTCCTCCGCGTCGCCAACGCCTACGAGCAGGCGACCGCGTGGCACACTCAGGCACCGCCCGCGGTTGCGGGGTCGACGTCATGATCGCGACCAGCGCCGTCAGCACCCTGGACCAGGTGATGGAGCGGTGGGAGCCCGTGATCGGCCTCGAGGTCCACGGTCAACTGCTGACCCAGAGCAAGATGTTCTGCGGCTGCAGCGCCGACTACATCGGCAGCCCGCCCAACAGCAACACCTGCCCGGTCTGCCTCGGCCTTCCCGGGGTGCTGCCCGTGATGAACCGGGTCGCCGTCCTGTACACGGTGCGGAGCGCGCTCGCGCTCAACTGTGAGATCCCCGAGCACAGCAAGTTCGACCGCAAGAACTACTTCTATCCCGACCTCCCCAAGGGGTACCAGATCTCCCAGTGGGACATGCCCCTGTCGCTCAACGGCCATCTCACCTTCACGGTGGACGGCGAGGAGGTGCGCTGCGGCATCACCCGCGTGCACCTGGAGGAGGACACGGGCACCCTCCAGCATGCGGGCGACATCCTGCAGCAGGCGCGCAGCTCGGTGGTCGACCTCAACCGCGCCGGTGTCCCGTTGATGGAGATCGTCGGCGAGCCCGACCTGCGCACGCCGGCGCAGGCGCGCGAGTACCTGATACGGCTCCGCCAGATCCTCGTCTACATCGGCGTCAACGACGGCAACCTGGAGCAGGGCTCGTTCCGCTGCGACGCCAACATCTCGTTGCGCAAGCATGGCGACACCGGCCTGGGGGTCAAGGTCGAGGTCAAGAACATGAACTCGTTCCGGGCCGTGCAGCGCGCGCTCGAGTACGAGATCGTCCGCCAGGGGCGGCTGCTCGACCAGGGCCAGACCATCGCCCAGGAGACCCGAGGCTGGGTCGAGGCCAAGGGCGCCACCATCTCCCAGCGGAGCAAGGAGTACGCCCACGACTACCGTTACTTCCCCGAGCCCGACCTCCCGCCGCTGCACCTGAGCGCGGAGTTCGTGGATCGGGTCCGGGCCGGCCTGCCCGAGCTGCCCCAGCAGCTCGCCGAGCGGCTGCAGCGGGAGCACGGCCTCTCCGCGTACGACGCCGCGACCATCACCGCGGAGCGGGAGGATGCGCGGGCCCTCGAGACGCTGGTCGCCGCCGGGGTGCCCGCCAAGGCCGCCGCCAACTGGCTGATGGGGGAGGTGGCGCGCCTGGCTCGCGAGAGTCGCACCTCGCTCCCGGGCAGCGGCCTCGGCCTGGAGGGGCTCGCCTCCCTGATCAAGCTGGTCGAGGCGGGCACCATCAACGGCTCCACCGCCAAGGAGCTCCTCGAGGAGCTCTACCTGGCGGGCGGCGATCCCGCCGCGGTGGTCCGCGAGCGCGGTCTCGGTCAGGTCAGCGACCAGGCCGAGCTGGAGCGGCTCGTCGACGCCGTGATCGCGGAGAACCCGGCTGCCGTCGCCGACTTCCAGGGCGGCAAGGAGCAGGCCCTCCAGCGCCTGGTGGGTGGGGTGATGAAGGCGACCAGAGGCCGCGCCGACGCCAGGGTGGTGACCGGCCTGCTCCGTGAGCGCCTCTCCCCCTGACGCCGACGTGGTTCGATTCGACGAGCCGCTCCGGTCCGGCACCCGGCTCCAAGTCCGCTGTGAGGGGATGGTCCACGGCGGCCTCTGTCTCGCCCATGCTGCCGGGGCCACCCTGCTGGTGGACGGCGGCATCCCCGGCGAACTGGTCGAGGTGGCGCTGACCTTTCGGAAGGGGCGGACCTGGTTCTGCCGGGTCGAGGGCGTTTCCGAGGCGTCGCCGGACCGGGTGGCGCCGCCCTGCCCCTACCTCCCCGACTGCGGGGGCTGCCAACTCCAGCACGTCGACTACCCGCGCCAGCTTCTGCTCAAGCGGGATGTGGTGCTCGACGCCATGCGCCGGGCGGGGGTCGCGGTGCCGGAGCCCCGCCTCCACGGCATGCCGGACCCCTGGCGGTACCGCTGGCGCGGCGAGTTCCACGTCATCCCGGGGGAGAGGGGGATGGCCGATGCCGCCCTGGGATTCAATCGNNCTGCCGCGGCTCCGGGAGCTGGTCCGCCGGGGCGGGGCATCCGGGCTGAGCGTGCTCCACGTCACCGCCGGCGAGGGCGGCGTCGAGCTGCTGCTGCGGCCCAAGCCGGCCGGCGCGCTGGACCGGGCGGTGGTTGACGAGATGGCGGCGGTGCTTCCNNGGCCTTCCGGGTCACGCCGGAGTCCTTCATGCAGGTGAGCTGGGGCCAGCTGGACGCGCTCTACGGCTGCGTGCTCGCGGCCCTCGGTGAGGTGACGGGCCGCCGGGTGGTCGATGCCTACGCCGGGATCGGGGTGCTGAGCGTCGTGCTGGCCGCCGACGCGCGTNNGGGGACCAACTCCGCTACGTCGTCGAGCCGGTGGAGTCGGCGCTGCCCGGGGTGGCCGGCGCGGGCGCGATCGACAGCCTGATCCTGGACCCGCCCCGCGCCGGGTGCGACGGCCGGGTCATCGGGTGGCTGGCCCTGGCGGGGCCGCCGCAGGTCGTCTACGTCTCCTGCGACCCGGCGACGCTCGCCCGCGACCTCCACCTGCTGGTCGCCTCGGGCCCCTACGTCGTGGATGCCCTCGACGTGGTGGACATGTTCCCCCAGACGTTCCACGTCGAGTGCGTGGTGGCCCTCCGCCGCCAGGGCTGAGGCGAAGCACCCGCTCCATCCCCCGCACGGCGGGTCCGGGGCTCCCCGGGTCAGGTCGAGACGGTGACGACCGGGACCGGTGACCCGGCCGGGCCCTGGGTGTCCAGCGTGGCGTGGATGGCGTACGTCCCTGGCTGGGCGGGGTCGGGGAGGACCGCGGTGAAGGCCCGGCTCGACCCGGCCGGGATCACCACCAGGGCGATGGCCAGGCAGTGCGCCGACGGCGACGGGGTGGGGGTGGGCACCGGCACCCCGGCCGGGGTCTCCGCCCACGCTGTGAGCGTGGAGACGCAGCCCCCGAGCACCGTCAGCGGGCCGATGACCGTCAGCGTCTCCTCCAGCTGACCGTCTGCCCGGCCGTCACCACCGCCGTCCAGCCGGCGGCGTTGGTGGCGCTGCCGAGCACCGGCGCGGACGTCGAGGAGGGGGTCGGGGTGCCGGGCGCCGACGAGGCGGGGGATGGCGACGGCGACGTCACCGGGGCCTGCGACCCCGGCGCGGCGGTGGGCGCGAGCCCGCACGCTGCCGCGGCCACGGCCAGGCCGCAGAGGAGGGACACGGCGGCGAGCCTCATGAAGGTAGGACGCCGGAGGGCCCTCATGGGTTCCGGGCCCGCTGCCCCGCGCTCCTCCACCCGGGAGATTTGGCGCGATGATCCGTCATTTTACTTGCCTACGATATATACTGTCTTTGTTATCTGCATCCCAATCCCGCTGGGTTCATACAGAGGCAGGAGATGACCGTTCCGAGTGCGGTGAAGGTGGCTGGGGACGCGCCCCGGCCCGTGGTGGCGGTCGAGCCACCCGTCCTGGCCGAGCGTCTTCGGATGTCGATGATCCATCTCAGCCGGCGCCTCCGCCGCCATGACCCCTCCGAGCTCAGCATCACACAGGTGTCCGGGCTCGCCAGCGTGGTCAACAAGGGCCCGCTCGGGATCGGCCGGCTGGCCGAGCTGGAGAGCCTGCCCGGCTCGGCCGCCACGCGGCTCGCCGACAAGCTGGAGGTCGCCGGCCTCGTGGTCCGGCAGGCGACGCCCGGCGACCGGCGCGGTGTCCAGGTGGTGGCGACCCCCGCCGGTGTCGAGGTGCTGGAGCGCTACGTGCGAGCCGGCAACGAGTGGCTCGCCGCGCGCCTCGCCTTCCTGAGCGAGGCCGACCGGGTCTCGATCGCGCGTGCCATCACCGTCCTGGATTCCATGGCAGCCGGGGATCCCGGCACCGCAACTGAAGCGCACGAGGGCGCTCGTGCCATAGAGGAGTTGGCAAGATGACTGTCGCGGCACCACCCCGAACGCCGATTGTGGGACCCCGTTACAAGTGGGTGGTCCTCTCCAATACGACCATCGGGGTGCTGCTCTCGTCGATGACCGCCACCGGCCTGATCATCGCCCTGCCGGTGATATTCCGCGGCATCAAGCTGAACCCGCTCGTCCCCGCCAATTCGTCCTATCTGCTCTGGATCATGATGGGCTACATGCTGATGTCGGCCGCCATCGTGGTGACCGTGGGCCGCATCGGCGACATCTTCGGCCGGGTGAGGATGTACAACCTGGGCTTCGCCTGGTTCACCGTCGGCGCGGTCCTGCTGTCCCTCACGTGGAGCACCGGCGCCAACGGAGCCCTGGAGCTGGTGCTGCTGCGCATGTTCCAGGCCATCGGAGGGGCGCTGCTGATGGCCAACTCCGCCGCCATCATCACCGACGCCTTCCCCTCCGAGCAGTTGGGATTCGCGCTCGGGATCAACATGGTGGCGGCCATCGTCGGCTCCTTCCTCGGCATCATCGTCGGCGGCGAGCTCTCCCAGTTTGGCTGGCGCTGGGTGTTCCTCGCCAACGTTCCCGTCGGAGCCTTCGGGACCATCTGGGCCTACCTCAAGCTGAAGGACATCGGGGTCCGCATCAAGGCGCGGATCGACTGGGCCGGCAACCTCGCCTTCGCAGGTGGCCTGGGCATGCTGCTGGTGGGCGTCACCTACGGCATCGAACCGTACGGCACCGCTCAGTCCGGCTGGGGCAACCCCTTCGTGCTGGGGATGATGGCGGGCGGCCTCGTGCTCCTCGCGGCCTTCGCCGTCATCGAGACGAAGGTCAAGGATCCGATGTTCCGCCTCTCCCTCTTCCGCATCCGGGCCTTCGCCTTCGGCAACCTCGCCCAGTTCCTGGGGTCGATCGGGCGAGGTGGCCTGATGTTCATGCTGATGATCTGGTTCCAGGGCATCTGGCTGCCCCAGCACGGCTACGCCTTCTCTGACACCCCGCTGTGGGCGGGCATCTACATGATCCCCTTCACGCTCGGCTTCGTGGTGGCCGGTCCCATCTCCGGCATGCTGTCGGACCGCTACGGGGCCCGTCCCTTCGCGACCGGCGGGATGCTGCTGGCGGCGGCCAGCTACGCGCTGATGATGACCTTCCCGGCCAATTTCAGCTACCTGCCCTTCGGCGCGGTGATGTTCGTCTCGGGGATATCCGGCGGCCTGTTCGCCTCGCCCAACACCTCATCGATCATGAACTCGGTCCCGGCCCGCCACCGGGGAGCGGCCTCGGGGATGCGGGTGACCTTCGCCAGCACCGGCATGCCGCTCTCCATGGGACTCTTCTTCACGCTCTTGGTGGCGGGGCTCAACGCCAAGGTGCCCGCGGCGATGCTCAAAGGGCTGGTCGCCAATGGGGTCCAGGCCCACACCGCGGCCGCTCTCGCCCATGTGCCGCCCCTCGGCTACGTCTTCGCCGCCTTCCTCGGCTACAACCCACTCAAGACGCTGCTCGGGCCCTCGGTGCTCTCCCACCTGTCGGCGGCCCAGGCCGCTCACCTCACCAGCCGGGCCTTCTTCCCCCAGCTGATCGGCCCCGCCTTCGTGAGCAGCCTCGGGATCATCCTGACCGTTGCGGTGGTGATGAGCCTGGTGGCGGCGATCGCCTCGGCCTTCCGGGGTGCCAAGTTCGTCCACGTGGACGAGGAGTCGGCCGCCCAGCGGCACGTGGCGAGGGGCGGGCGGCATCACGCACCGGCGGCGAGCAGCGCGGCACCGGCGGCGGCGAGCGGCGCGACACCGATGGCCGGCGGTTCGGGTGCGGCGCTTAGCAGCGTGGTACCCGCGGAGCCCGATCCNNCCGTGCCGCCGTCAGAATACGGCGAGCCGCGCCGGCGGACCGGCTGGCGGCGGATGCTAACGTACGCGTGTTCGGAGGCGAGGACGCCACGACGATGGTGGAGGCGGAGGCGACGGCGGAGACTGCATCGGATGCCTTCGTCCATCTCCACGTCCACAGCGAGTTCTCGCTGCTGGACGGTGCGGCGCGGATCCCCGAGCTGGTGGCGCGCGCCAAGGCGATGGGCCAGCCCGCGGTGGCGGTCACCGATCACGGCGTCCTCTACGGTGCGGTCGAGCTCTACACCGAGGCGGTCGCCGCGGGGGTCAAGCCGATCGTGGGCTGCGAGGTCTACATGGCTCCCCGCTCCCACCGCGACAAGGAGGGTCGCGCCGACCGCGACCCCCACCATCTCGTCCTGCTCGCCCGTGACAACACCGGCTACGCCAACCTGGTCCAGCTCTCGACCATCGCCCACCTCCAGGGCCACTACTACAAGCCGCGGATCGACAAGGAGCTGCTCGCAGCCCACAGCGAGGGGCTGATCTGTCTCTCCGGGTGCGTCGGCGGCGAGCTTCCCCAGATCATCCTGAGCGGCGACCTGGACGCGGCCGAGCGGGTGGCGCGCCAGCACCTGGAGATCTTCGGAGCCGACAACTACTTCCTGGAGATCCAGGACCACGGCATGACCGAGGAGACCGCGGTCCGCGAGGGGCTCGTGGAGATCGCGCGCCGGACCGGCATCCCGCTGATCTGCACCAATGATTCCCACTACATCGACGCNNCGCTTCAACACCTACGGTGAGGCGGCGTCCAACACCCTGGCGGTGGCCGCGCGCTGCGAGTGGAAGCTGGAGCTCGGCCACCATCACCTCCCCGCCTATTCGCCCATCCCCGAGGGCCTTGACGCCGACTCGTATCTCGCCGAGCTCTGCCAGCGCGGGCTCGTCGAGCGATTCGGTCCGGATCCCACCCACGAGGCGCGGGAACGGCTCGCGATGGAGCTGGACGTCATCCGCCAGACCGGCTTCTCCGCCTACTTCCTGATCGTTTGGGACCTGATCCGCGCCGCCCGCTGCGACGGGGTGGTGGTGGGCCCCGGCCGGGGCAGCGCGGCCGGGTCGCTGGTCGCCTACGTGCTGCGCATCACCAACGTCGATCCGCTCCGCTACGGGCTGATCTTCGAGCGCTTCCTCAACCTGGAGCGCAGGGAGATGCCCGACATCGACATCGACTTCGACGATCGCCGCCGCGACCGCGTTCTCCAGTACGTCACCGGCAAGTACGGTCAGGACCGGGTGGCCCAGATCATCACCTTCGGGACGATGGCCGCACGGGCCGCCATCCGTGATGTCGGCCGGGTGCTCGACGTCCCGCTCCCCGATGTCGACCGGCTGGCCAAGCTGGTCCCGGCGACCATCGGGATCACCCTGGACCGTGCCCTCACCGAGGCGCGTGACCTGCACGACCTCTATGAGAGCGAGCCCTGGGCTCGCAGCGTCATCGACATCGCGCGCCGCCTCGAGGGCATCTGCCGCAACGCCTCGACGCACGCCGCGGGGGTGGTGATCGGCGCCGCGCCGCTCGCCAGCATCGTCCCCCTGACGCGCTCGACCTCGGGCAACGAGGGGGTCGTGACCCAGTTCGACATGAAGGGGGTCAGCAAGATCGGCCTCCTCAAGATCGACTTCCTGGGGCTCTCCAACCTCACCGTGATCCAGGAGGCGGTCGAGAACGTCGAGAAGGTGCGGGGGGAGCGGATCGATATCGACGCCATCCCCCTCGACGACCCCGCCACNNCCTCGCCGCCGCCAACGCCCTCAACCGGCCCGGCCCCATCGAGGGCGGGGTCGTCGACCTCTACATCCGCCGCAAGCGTGGCGAGGAGGAGGTCACCTACCTGCTGCCCGAGATGGAGCCAATCCTGGCTGAAACATTCGGGACCATGATCTACCAGGATCAGGTGATGCAGATCGCCTCCGCGGTGGCCGGGTACAGCCTGGGCGAGGCGGACGTCCTGCGTGCTGCGATGGGCAAGAAGGACAAGGTCAAGATGGCCCGCCAGCGGGAGAAGTTCCTGGCCGGGGCCGCCGCTCGGGGGGTGGAGGAGGGGACCGCCGGCGCCCTCTTCGACCTCATCGACCACTTCGCCGGCTACGGCTTCAACAAGGCGCATGCGATGTGCTACGCGCTGATCGGCTACCAGACCGCGTACCTCAAGGCCAACCATCCCCTGGAGTTCATGGCGGCGCTGCTCAACAGCCGGGCCGGCGACTTCGACAAGCTCAAGCAGACCATTCTCGACGCCCACGCGCGCGGTCTCACCGTAATGCTCCCCGACGTCAACCGGAGCGAGGCCGGCTTCGCGGTGGGCGACGCCGCCAAGGGCGAGATCCTGTACGGCCTGGCCCACATCAAGGGGGCAGGCGATCGGGTGATGGAGCAGCTCGTCGAGGAGAGGAAGAGCAGCGGGCCCTACGCCAGCCTCGCCGACCTCTGCCTGCGGGTCGGGGGGCGCGAGCTCAACCGTCGGGTCCTCGAGGCCCTGGTGCGCAGCGGGGCCTGTGACCGGCTGGGCGAGCGCGGCATGCTGCTCGCGACCCTGGATCGCGCCCTGGACCGGGCCGCCCAGATCCGCCGCGAGCGGGAGGTGGGGCAGGGTTCCCTCTTCGGCGACAGCGCGGAGGTGGAGACGCCCGCGGGGGTCACCGCCAGCGACGAGTACGGGACCGCGGCCGAGGTCGCCCCGGTGGCCGCCGAAGAGCGGCTGCGGTGGGAGCGCGACTACCTCGGGATGTACCTGAGCGACCACCCCCTGCGCAGGATCTCGGATCGGCTCAGCGAGCGCATCGACACCGGAATCGGGGAGCTGGGCGCCCACCTCGACGGTGTCTACGTGCAGATCGGAGGGGCGATCCGCGATCTCCGCGCCTTCATCCCCCGGCGCAGCACGACCGGGCAGCGCATGGCCTTCGTGACCCTGGAGGATCTCTCGGGGACCTGTGAGGTGGTCGTCTTTGCCCGCACCTTCGAGGAATGCGCCGACCTGCTCCGCCCCGACCAGGTGATCGTGGTGCGGGGGCGTGTCCAGGCCGGTCGCAACGGGCGCATCGCCACTCCCCCCGCTCCCGCCCAGAATGGCGGCGCCGCCGTCGCGGATGAGGAAGAGCACGCCGACTCCGAGCAGGTGAGTGTGATCGCGGAGCAGGTGTACGGTTTGGAGGATGTCCGCCTCGCCGCCTGGCGGCGCAACAGCCGGGTGCGTCTGCGGCTCTCTGGCGGACAGGAGCATCTGCTGCCTCCGCTCCGCTCCATCCTCTCCCGCCACC
>PLXL01000067.1:2700-6408 GCA_003153215.1 Candidatus Dormiibacterota bacterium | reverse complement strand
GTCCCAAGGGGGTTGACAATTTCCGTCAGGCGTGTTCGGGTCTGACACGCATGCACCCGGACAACGGGCGGCGGCCGCCGCGGCGGCCGAAACACTGGCCGGACATCCCACCGGTGGATTGGTCACCATCTTCACCTACCCGGCCGGAACAGCCCTGCTCGGTGTCCTCGGCGCGCACGGCCTGATCCTCCTGTCAGCGCTGGCGCTCCTGGTGGCAGGTGCGGTTGCGGTTGCCGGGGCGGACCCGCGCACACGGCGCGCCCTGGCTCTCGCGCTCGGAGCGCAGACCGGCGCGCTGGCTGTGATCGGTGTCGCGCATCCCGACGCCACCGTCGCCGCGCTGCTCATCATCGCCTGTGCGCGTCGCAGGGGCATGGCCGGGGGTGTGGCGCTGGGGCTCGCGTGCGCCATCAAGCAGACGGCATGGTTCGTCGCCGTCCCGCTTCTGCTGCTGTCCTGGCGTGAGGGCGGTCGTGGACGGCAGCGATACGGAGTGGCTGCCGTCGCCGCGTTCGCGGTTCTCAACCTGCCCTTCGCACTGGCGAGTATTCCGATGTGGATCAAGGCGGTCCTCGCGCCGCTGACTCAACCGACATTTCCCGTCGGAGTGGGTCCCGCAGCGGGGCTCACCGGCGGTGCATACAGCGTCGTCGCGCTGGCCGTGTTCTCGACGCTGACGGTCGCGGCGATCGCATCCGGGATCATCTGGTGTGCGCGCGCACCGAGGTCCTGGGCCGCTGCCGGAGTGATCATCGCCAGCCTCGGCCTCTGGATCGGGATGCGCAGTCTCGGCTACTACATCGCCCTGCTGGGGCTGGTCGCAGTGGCGACGGTGGCCGGGTCCCAGCAGGTCGACCCGTTCGGCGACCCGGTGCGATCGGCGGCGAGCGTCATGCCGGAGGGACCCATGCCGGGGACGAGAGGCGCCCTGGTCTGACGCCAGACGCATGCTGGCGCCACCGATCTCAGGGGGCGCTGGCGCCTTCGAGGCTCGATGCCGGCGCAGGCACCGTGGTGGGCCGAACCTGCCAGATGAGCGCGATGCCGAGGGCCACCACGGCGAGCGCCTCCAGGTGATCCCACGGGGGATAGAGCCACGTATCCACGAAGGCGGTCACGTCGATGGCGATGATCGCAAGAGCGAGAACCCTCGGCCATCCGGCGACGAGTCCGGCGACGGCCGCGACGGCTCCGATGAGGAGCAGGTCATGGGAGTAGTCGTGGGGCGCCACCACCAGTGAGAGCACGATGCCGAGAGCGAGGGCGGTGCGCGCGTCGAGTCGGGCGCGCACCCACCAGACACCGGCCAGGGCAACGATCGCGAGCGGGATGGCTGTCAGCAATGCGGCCGTCGGGCCTCCCCAGTCCGTGGCGATGCCCGGGAAGGCCACCGTCGAGGAGGGCGCGGGCCAGCCCTGAAAGAGCTGGCGCAACCATTCCACCATCTGCGCGGGTGGAACGAGCAGAAATCCGACTGCGAAGGCCCCCAGAGCGCCGGTCACCATGCCCAGGAAGGTCCGCCACTCTCGCACCATCAGCAGGACAACCGGGACCAGCCAGAGGATCTGTGGCTTGTTCACCGCGGCCACTCCGAGCAGCACTCCCGCAGCGAACCGGCGCCCCGGCAGGAGAGCCAGGCCGAGCGCGGTCAGGAGCAGCACGATGACGTCCAGCTGACCCTCCGCGATCCCGCTGGCCGATGCCACTGTGATCGTGGCCGCGCAGACGAGGAGGGTTGAGTCGCGAGGACGCGACGGCTGACGGCGCGCCACCGCGACGAGCACTCCGACAGCGGCGACGAGTCCGGAGAGGGAGACTCCCAGCCAGATCGCATTGGCGGTTCCGAAGGGGAGCCGGCCCAAAGGCGTCAGCAGCCAAGCGAGCTCCGGAAGGTAGGCGTACAGGAGGGAGTAGGGAGGGTGGGCGACGCCGAGCTGGTGCCATGCCGCCGCGGACGCCGCCACGGCGTTGTAGGGATCGGCGTGCGCCGAGAGGCGACGGGCGGCCTCCCAGAAGACGATGAAATCGGAATGGCTGAGGTGCACNNTGGCGCTCGGAATCGTCCGCACGCACGACTGGTGGGACGCCGGCCTGGGTCCCGCGCAGCCTCGGGGCGAAGGGCCGGGGTAGCCCCCGCGCCCTCCTGGCCGGGCGCCACTGTCCGGCCACGGCCAGCCGCGCCCGGCTGTCGCTGTCACCGTTCTGTGCTGCGACCGCGACCACGATCTGCGCGCCAGGTGCCTGCGCGTCGGGTTGGATAGGAGAGGCTGGTGAGCCGGCTCACGCCGCGCCCCCCGGTCAGCTCGGATCATGGAGGCCGCATCGTGGCGCACGCCGCGACATGGCACCTGCGCGGCATGCCGCGGAGATCGATTTCGCCTGCCCTGCCGGTGGTATCGGGCTCCAGGTCGGAGACCGGAGCGTCGGAAGCCGCCCACCCCTGGCTCACCGGCCTGGGCTGGAGCCTGGCTCAGTCGCTGCGCCGCTACGCCGCCTGGGGGTGTGAACTGGCGGTCGCCGGGGCCCTGGCGACGGCGACGCTCGCCACCCTCGGCCAGGCACTCGGAATCGCGGGCGGGGGGCCGGAGCAGACCGCCGAGGCCCTCCTCTGGCTGAGCCTCGGCGCGGCATGGGTGCTCTTGGTTCGGCGGCACGATCCCCTGCGCCGGGCACGGAGCTGGCGGGACGCGATGGCCGGATTCGGGCAGGCGGTGCGGCGCCACGGGATTGCCTGCGCGGTAGCCGTTCCCGTCCTCGCCTTGGGGGTATTCGATGAGGCATCCATCGCCGCTCCCCAGGTCGCCCAGCAGCTCCTCCAGCTCCTGCCCGGGCTCGTCGCGATGAACATCGCCGGATTCACCGCGGCCGTGCTCCTGCTACTAGGGGTGAACGGGTTTCTGGGGACCGCCCAGAGGCTCGCCCAGCGGCGGACGCGGGGTGTTGAGGAGGCTGCGACGGAGGCGCGGGGGAGGTGGTCGGATCCACGCCGCCGCCCCGCCACCACCCGGGCCCTGATGGCGGGGCTGACCCCTCCGCTCAGCGTCGTCCTCTGCGTGCCCGCGGTCAGCGCCGTGGGCTCGCGCAGCCTGGCCCCAGGATCACTCCTGGTCGCGGCGGGGGCGGCCGTGGTCCTCAGCATGCTGGCGGTGGCATTCGCCCACGGGAGCCCGGCTCTGGCGCGGCCACGCNNCGGCCGTCGGCGCCGGCATGGAGGTGGGACTTCACCTCGCCCGCTCCTTGGACGTCTTCTGGCGCCACCGCCGCCAGCTGCCCCTTCCCCCCGGCGATGTCGTCTACCGGGTCGACGGGAGGGAGATGGAGATCACCCTGGAGACGACCGCCACCGCCGGGAACGAGGAGACCGTCCTCCGCCCCGATGGCGAGGAGGTGATCGACGACGGGTGGCGGGTGAGCCAGCTGAGCGGCTGGTGCTGGGAGGGGACCAAGGGCCGCGCCCAGCTGCTGGGCCGGCGCCGCGCCGACCTCCTCGGCGTCATCCGCGTCCTNNGTAGGCTGGCTGCTCGTCCGCGCCCGGCACCGCCGGAGCGCGCATCCACACACCGGGGGAAACCGTTCAATGCTCGCATTCACGGCGTTCGGGACAAAGGAAATCATCGTCTACATCGTCGTGCTGATCGTCATCATCGCGGCGATCTTCTGGTTCGTCTCCCGGGGCAAGGCCAAGTCCTAATTCCCGGGGAGGATGCG
>PLXL01000067.1:0-2691 GCA_003153215.1 Candidatus Dormiibacterota bacterium | reverse complement strand
GGCGGCGGTCGAGGAGCCGCCCAACTCGGCATCCTCCGCGCTCTGGCGGAGCGGGGGCTGGAGCCGGACGCCTGCGTCGGCACGAGTGTCGGCGCCCTCAACGCGGCCGTGGTGGCGAGCCATCCCCTGCCAGTGGCCCTCGACCTGCTCGAGCGGATCTGGGCCAGCCCTCAGACCCGGGCGGTCTTCCGCTCTCACCCTCTGCGGATGGTGATGAACCGGGCCCGCCGTCAGCCGTGGCTCCGGAGCGATGACGCCATCGGGGATCTGGTGGACTTCTCGATGGGGCTGACCGGCATGACCACCTTCGAGGAGCTCCGCCGCCCCCTGCAGATCGTCGTCACCGACCTCCTGACCGGTGAGCCGGTGCTGATCTCTCAGGGCCGGCTGCGCGATCCACTGAGAGCCTCGTGCGCGATCCCGTTCGTCTTTCGCCCGGTGCGGCTCGGGGACCGCTCCTACGTGGACGGTGGCGTCACCGACAACTGCAGCATCTCCACCGCCGCCCGGATGGAGCCGGAGCAGATCATCGCCGTCGACCTCACCGCGGAGCCCGCGATGCCCGCGCTGCGCCGCCTGTCGGAGGTCTTCGAGCGGGTCACCTCGGTGGCGCTCCACTCGCGACTACTGGCCGACTTCGACACCTTCAGCAAGCGCTTGCCGGTGACCCTCATCTGTCCCCGCATCCCCAACCCCCTGGGGGTGGCCGACTTCACCAGGGTCCGCGAGGCCGCCCGGACCGCCATGGAGTCGCTCCTGCAGACCATCGGCCTCGCCGACGGGCGGGTCGCGCCAGGCCTTTTCTACCTCCCAATCTCGATGGAGGGCAGCCCGGCCGGCGGGTGATGGCCCGGAGGGTGACGGACGCGCGGGCGGACGACCTGGTTGCCCCGGTGTGAGGAGCTCCCACCCGAACCGAGGTTCGGTCTCTGGTAGTCGGCGGCGGAGGTCACGCCGGGTTTGACAACTGGTCTAGACCAGTTGTACAGTCGCCCAGTGACTAAGTGGCGCCGGCTCCACCGCCGATGAAGGGACGGGCGATGGCTGCCGAGATGAGCCAGCAGCCGGCGGTGCTGGAGCGGCTGGTCCAGCGACGCGCCGCCATCGCGGCGGAGGTCCGGCAGGCGGTTCCGCGCCCGCTCTGCGGCACCACCCTGGTCGCCCGCGGCTCCTCCGACAACGCCGCTCTCTACGGGCGCTACGTCCTGGAGATGGCGGCGCGCCGTCCCGCCGGGCTGAGCGCCCCCAGCATCCACACCCTCTACCGGTCACCGGTCGACATGGACGGATACCTGGCCGTGGCCATCAGCCAGTCGGGCATGACCCCCGAGGTGGGCACCGTGCTCCGCCGCCTCCGCNNCATTCACCTCGACGCCGGCGCCGAGGTCGCCGTGCCGGCGACCAAGACCTTCACCGCCACCCTGCTCGCGCTGGGACTGATAGCCCCCGCGCTGGGGGAGGTGGCCTGGAGCGACGCGGAGATCGCCGCCCTCCCGGGTCAGGTGGCCGGCCTGCTGTCCGACCCGGCACCCGCGGAGCGGCTCGCGGCCCGGATGGAGGACGTCGAACGGGTGCTGGTGACCGGTCGGGGGATGCTGCTGGCGGCGGCGCTGGAGACGGCGCTGAAGATCCGCGAGACGACCGGGATCATGGCCGAGGGGATCTCTCCGGCGGATCTCTGGCACGGCCCGATCGCCGCCGTGGGTCCCGGGTTCCCGGTCCTCAGCTTCCTCTCTGGGGAGGCCGACGACCCGGACGCCGCCGAGCTGACCGACACCCTGCGGCGGCGCGGCGCCCGGGTGCAGGTCATCGGCTCCGAACGCGGTGCCGACTGCCCCCTCCCCGCGGGCGTGCCGGCGGGGCTGCTGCCGATTCTGGCCGTGGTCAGAGGGCAGCAGGTCGCCGCCGCCCTGGCGCGCCGCCGCGGCCTCGACCCCGACGCTCCCGCCGGCCTGAGCAAGGTGACCCTCAAACGCTAGTCCATCGGAGCGTGGGCAAGAGAGCTCAGCCGGCCGGCCAGCTGACCTCCGGGGAACGGTAGAAGTCGAGGTTCATCGCCTCCCAGCGCGGCGCCTGTGCGGCCAGCCGCAGCCGGTAGCTCGACCAGTCATGGGTGGACTGCGGTGACCATCCGATCTCGGCGATGCCGGGCAGGCGGGGGAAGGCCATCTGCTCGATGTCGGCCATGGTGGTCAGGGTCTCGCTGAAGAGCGGGGCCTCGACGCCCTCCACCTGGGCGGCGGGCACCTCGTAGGAGGTCGGGTCCCAGTCGTAGGCGGTCTCGACGCTGGTCGGGCCCGCCCAGACCAGCCCCAGGGTGGTGTTGTCGTCGTACTTCTGGTCGAGGTAGCAGCGGTTGGCCGGAGCGAGCACGACCCTGACGCCGTCCTGCACCGCCCTCTCCAGGCTGGCTCCGCCGTCGGCTGTGTCCCAGTACTCGGCGATGGTGTCGGAGGGCAGCGGGGCCGCCGCGATCTCGGCCCAGCCCACCGCCGTCTTGCCACGGGCGGCCACGGTCTGGACCGCCTTCTCGATGAACGCCGTGTAGTCCTCCGGCGGCGTGTCCTGGGCCTCGTCTCCACCGATGGCGATGTACGACCCGGGGGTCATCGCCGCAAGCTGGCCCAGCACGTCGTCCAGGAACTGGTACGTGACTGCCTTGCCGGCGCAGAGGGAGCTGAACCCGACGTC
>PLXL01000134.1 GCA_003153215.1 Candidatus Dormiibacterota bacterium | reverse complement strand
CCACCGCGGTCCGCGGGGCGATCTTGGCCCCGAAAAAGTGGTCGATCACCGGCGTGAAGACGACGAAGAGGCCGGTGATCAGCCCGGCGGTGCCGGGGGCGGTCCCCTTGAGGCCATAGGTCTGGAAGGCGTACCCGGCGGCGACGGCCAGGCCGATGACGCTCCCCATGCGGAGCGCGCGGCGGCTGGGGAGGCGCCGGGAGAGGAGGAGCAGCACCAGCACGGCCAGGCCGAACCGGAGCGCGAGAAAGGGGGCCACCGGGTAGCTGGCGATCGAGTCCTTGACGACGACGAACGTCCACCCCCAGACGGCGGTGACGGCGGTGAGCACGAGGACGTAGAGCACGGCGGAGCGCATGGTGACGGTCCGGCCAGGCGCGATGCCGCCGGCCGGTGCCCGGAGAGGGATCAGGCGGCCGGTGTCGGGTCCGTGCTCTCGGACGGCAGGGCGGCGTCCCCCGGTGGCAGGGCCGCGTCCCCCGGTGGGACGGCTCCGTTGGCGGATGGATGCGCCGCGTTCTCAGAGGGCGCGGCCGTGGTCTCGGGTGGCGCGGCCGCCTTCTCGGACGGCGAGGCGCGGTTCTCCGCGGGGAGGTTCCCAGCGGCCGGGGCAGCGCCTCCGTCGGCGGAGGTGGGCTCAGCGGGCGTCGCCGGCGCCAGCCGGCTCAGCTCGTCCAACCGGTAGCCGACCCCGCGGAGAGTGGTGATCCGGACGCGGGCCGCCACCGGCAGCTTCTGGCGCAGCCACGAGATGTGGACGTCCACGGTGTTGACGCCGCCGGTGAAGCGGGGGCCCCACACCTGGTCGAGCAGCTCGTGGCGCCGGAAGGCGCGCCCTGTGGAACGGGCCAGGGCGACCAGGAGGTCGAACTCGCGAGGCCGGAGCTCGAGATCGTCACCCGCCACCTGGGCCCGGCGCCCCGGCGGGTCGAGGAACAGCTCGCCGACCTGGACCGTCTCCAGCTGATGGCGGACGCGGGGCTGCCACCGGCGCAGGAGGGACATGACATGCGCCTCGACGACGGGGTCGGCCTCAGTCTCGGCCAGGCAGACGTCGGCGCCGCAGGTGAGCGCGGCCACCCGGTCGGTCGGCGCCGCGTCGGTGACCATGACGAGCGGCGCCCGGCTCAGCCGGCGCAGCGCCAGGGCGAGGGCTGCCGGGTTTGCCGTGTGCGCGAGCACCACGTCCACGTCGGTGGCGTCGAGGCCGTCGGCGGGCCAGCCGGTGGCCCGGCGCACCAGGCACCCGTCGACGGCGAGGCGCTCCTCGAGACCGAGGGCACGCGGCGCGGGTACGTCGATCAGGAGAACGGTGGGCACTGATGAGCCCTCAGACCAATGAGGTCAATAGGTCGAGACGTTGAGGTCTTCGATCCGGCCGGTGCCCAGGTAGACCGTGCGCTCGCAGAGATTGGTGACCCGGTCGGCGATCCGCTCCAGGTTGTGGGTCGCCCACAGCTGGTAGGTGCAGGGCACGACGGTGTCCGGCTCCGCGGTCATGGTGGCGATCATCTCGCCGTAGATGTCGTCGTACAGACGGTCGATGGGGTCGTCGTCCCCGACCAGCAGCCGGGCGCCCTCGACATCCCGCTCGCGGAGCACCCTGACACCGGCCGAGAGCATCGCCCGGACCATTGCCCCCAGTTGCAGGACGCTCGCCGGCAGGGAGCGCATCGGCGGGCGGCCCAGCATCAGGGCCACCTTGGCGATGCCCTCCGCGTGGTCGCCGATCCGCTCCAGGTCGGCGATGACGTAGAGGACGGCGATGAGCAGGTGGAGCCGTTCCTCGTCGAGCCCGGGGGCCAGCTCGGCGGTGACCCGCTCCTCGATCAGGTAGCGGAGCCGGTTGACCTCGAGGTCGGCCTGGACCACCACGTCGGCGCCCTCCAGGTCGGAGTCGGCGAGGGTTCGGAGTGCCTCGGCCAGCTGGGCCTCGACCTTGGAGGCGAGCTGCCAGACCTCCGCCAGAACCTGATCCGCCCCGGAGCCCGAGGAATCCGCCGCCGTTAAAGACATCTTAATCCTGCGTTTGCCATTCTTTAACCGAGCCCTAACCCGGAAGAGTATGGAGCACCACGTGGACGGCAGCACCGCCAGCTCAACGAGTTCTCAGCGGACCCTCGGCGAGGCGCTCGACGAGGCTCCTCTGAGTCTCTTCCACCTCAAGGCGGCGGTCACCGCCGCGATGGGCTTCTTCACCGACGCGTACGACCTCTTCATCATCGGGGTCGCCCTCGTCCTGATCAAGGGCGAGTGGCACCTCTCCGCCGTCCAGACCAGCTTCCTGGGCAGCGCCACCCTGATCGCCACCCTGTTCGGCGCCCTGATCTTCGGGCGGATCGCCGACCTCGCGGGCCGCAAGCGGGTGTACGGACTGGTGGCCGCGATCATGGCCCTGGGTGCCCTCGCCACCGCGGTGGCACCCAGCTACGTCTGGCTGGTCATCTTCCGGTTCGTCCTCGGCATCGGCATCGGCGGCGATTACCCGGTGAGCGCCGTGCTCGCCAGCGAGTACGCCAACCGCAAGCGCCGCGGCCTGCTGGTCTCCCTGGTGTTCTCAGCCCAGGCGGCCGGTCTGCTCATCGGCCCGGTGGTGGCACTCGCCCTCCTGGCGGCCGGGGTCAACCACGACCTCGCCTGGCGGGTGATGCTGGGCCTCGGCGCCCTCCCCGCCCTGAGCGTCGTCTACATGCGCACGCGGATGCCGGAGTCGCCGCGGTTCGCCGCCCAGGTCCAGGGCCGCGAGGCCGAGGCCCGCGCGGCTATGGAGAAGTACAGCCAGGGGGTGGTTCAGGCGGTCGCCGACGGCACCGGCCAGGTCCACTCCAGCTTCCGCCGGTTCCTCTCCGATCCCCGCTCCCTGCTCCTCATCCTCGGCACGGCGGGATCCTGGTTCCTGCTCGACTACGTCTACTACGGGAACACCATCTCGGCGCCGGTCATCCTCCGAGGGGTGGCGCCGGGGGCGACCCTCATCCAGTCGACGGCGTGGACCCTGATGATCTTTGCCCTCTTCGCGGTCCCCGGGTACGTTTGCGCCTTCCTCACCGTCGACCGGATCGGCCACCGCCGGCTGCAGTGGATCGGCTTCCTGGCCATGGCGGTCTGTTTCGCGCTGATCGGCTTCATCCCGGGGCTGACCCACGTGATCGTCCCCTTCCTGCTCATCTACGGGATCAGCTACTTCTTCACCGAGTTCGGGCCCAACGTGACCACCTTCCTGATCCCGACCGAGGTGTTCGGGGTGAGTGAGCGGACGACCGGGCACGGCATCGCGGCGGGGGTGGGAAAGCTGGGTGCGTTTCTCGGCGTCTTCCTCTTCCCCGTGCTCAGCTCGGCGCTGGGCCTGGGCGGAGTGCTGATCCTCTGCTCGGGCGTGGGGGTCGCGGGGGCGCTCCTCACCCAGGTGCTCCCGGAGAAGAGCGGCCTCAGCCTCGACGCCGCGTCCCCGCCCACCACCCCCGTGTGCGTCACGGAGTCGGCCATGCAACTCGCCACGGAATCGGCCGAGCGGGTCCCCGCGGAGACGGCCGCGTAGCGCCACGGGGCCAGCAGCACACAGCGCGCGCCGGAGGGGGCCCGGCGCGCGGAGCCCCCGCAGTTGCGAAGATTCGACCGTGACCGGCTGGAAGGACNNGCGCCGGCCTGAGCCCCCTCGCCGCCAACGTGACCAACACGGTCGGGCTGGTCCCCGGCCTGCTGACCGGGAGTCACGGGTACCGCGCCGAGCTGGCGGGGCAGGGGCGCCGCATCGGCCGCCTGCTGGTGCCGATGTCGATCGGCGGGCTGATCGGGACGGTGCTGCTGCTCCGGACCTCACCAGGCGTCTTCACCCGGGTGGTGCCCTGGCTGATCATCCTGGGCTGCCTCGCCCTCCTCTTCCAGCCCCTGCTGGCGCGGCTGATCGGAGCGCACGCCGGGGAGAGGTCCCCGGTGTTCCGCGGTGGGCTGGTGCTCGGAGGGGTGTACGGCGCCTACTTCGGAGCCGCGCTCGGCGTGATGCTCCTTGCCATCCTCAGCCTCTTCATCCAGGACACCCTGCAGCGGCTCAATGCGGCCAAGGTGGTCTGCACCACCACCGTCAACGCCATCGCCGCCGTCGGCTTCGCCATCTTCGGGCCCGTTCACTGGCTGGACGCCCTCGTGCTCGCGGCGGGCACCGCGGTGGGGGGTGCGCTCGGAGCCATGGCCGGCCGTCGCATCCCGCCGCTCGCCCTCCGCTACGGGGTGGCGGCGGTGGGGATCGGATTGGCGGTGAAGCTGCTGGTCGCGCCCTGAGCCCGATCCCAGCCTTGCGAGAATCGCCCCCATGCTGATCGGCGCCCACGTGGCGGCACGGGGCGGTATCCACACGGCCGTCGACAACGCGCTGGCGATCGGAGCGGAGGTCATCCAGACCCACCCGACCCCGGCTCAGATGTGGCGGCCGCTCCACCTCGAGGATGCGGATCGCGACCTCTACCTGCGGAANNCCTCCCTCGACGCCGACGGGGTCGTCTTCCATCCCGGGTCCCACCTGGGGGCGGGCTTCGACACCGTGCTCGGCCAGGTGGCGGCGGCGATCCGGGAGGTGATCGACCGCAGCCCGCCCGGGCGGGCCAGGCTGCTGGTGGAGAACAGCGCCGGCTCGGGGGGATGCGTGGGTCGCAGTTTCGAGGAGGTGGCGCGCATCGTCGAGGCCGCCGCCTCCGACCGGGTCGGGGTCTGCCTGGACACCCAGCACGCCTTCGCGAGCGGCTACGAGTTCCGCGACCCGGCCTCCGCAGCGCGGACCCTGGATGACTTCGACCGGCTGATCGGGTTCGAGCGGCTGGGCCTGGTCCACGCCAACGACTCGGCGCGGGCGCTGGGCAGCAATGCCGACCGCCACGCCAACATCGGGGAGGGGGAGATCGGTGCAGCCGGTTTCCGGATCCTCCTCAGCGACCCCCGGATGCGGC
>PLXL01000261.1 GCA_003153215.1 Candidatus Dormiibacterota bacterium | reverse complement strand
CCAAGCGTTGGGCTGAAACATGGCAAATGTTCCGCCAGCGTGCTCGACTTGCCACGGCAGATACACGGCTCGGTCGCGTCAGCTGCTGGCGCGCCGCGACCCCCTAGGGTCGCCGTCATGGAGATTCTCCCTACAGGCACAGACCTCGCCGAAGAGGCTCTCACTCGATCCTCCGAGGGATGTCGGGCCCTCGCCGACCTACTCCTG
Source organism: Candidatus Dormiibacterota bacterium (assembly GCA_003153215.1). GTDB lineage: Bacteria > Chloroflexota > Dormibacteria > Aeolococcales > Aeolococcaceae > Changshengia. Next base: position 6,535 of record PLXL01000261.1, on the reverse strand, counting down.
GACGGCCCCGTCCAGCAGCTCTCGGGGCTAGCCCTCTCGGTGAGCGCCGCGGCTGCTGCCTTCTCCTCCGAGGACGCTGGACAGCACCTGCTCCGGGCCAGGACCGAGCTGCTCGAGCGCTACGCCCGTCTCCTCGCCACCGCGGCCGACCAGCTTGAGCGCATCGACGAGGCACCCGTTCGCCGACTGCGCCCGCGCTGGAGAGTCAGTCAGGACTGAGTGTGAGGGGCAGACCACCCCGGCCTCTAGGAAACTGCTGAGTAAGTCGGTCCCAAACGGATGGTCGATGTGAGTCAATGCTGGGGTGCAAGGTTCCAGCGATCCCAACCGACACCTCCTTGACGCGGCCGCGCTCTGCAGCCATCTGATCGCCCCGAACTCGGTGGCGGGGTTCTTGGCCAACCACCGCAGCGAACTGTTTCCCGACGAGCTGTTCGCTGACCTCTTCCCGTCGGGCACGGGTCGGCCTTCGGTGCCGGCCGACGTGGTGGCCGCGGTTATGGTGCTGCAGGCCCTGGAAGGGCTCACCGATCGAGATGCCATCCAGCAGCTGCGGACCAGCATCGCCTGGAAGGTGGCGACCGGGCTGGCTTTGGACGACCCCGGCTTCCACCCGACGGTGCTGACGCTCTGGCGCAACCGGTTGCGGGGGTCGGATCGTCCCCAGCGCATCTTCGAGGCGGTGCGCGAGGTGGTCAGTGCCACCGGAGTGCTGGCTACCCGCCAGCGGCGGGCCCTGGACTCGACCGTGCTCGACGACGCCGTGACCCGCCAGGACACGATCACCCAGGTGGTGGCGCAGATCCGAGTTGTTCGCCGGCTGGTGCCCGAGGCGCGTGCCCTGGAGTTGACCGCCCACGACTACGAGAGCGCAGTGCGCAAGCCGGTGTGTGCGTGGAACGACCCTGCCGACATCGAGCGGGTGGTCACTGCGCTGGTCAGGGACGCCCATGCGGTCCTCGAGGCCATGGCTGACCAGGATCTCTCCCCGGAGCAGGCCGACGCGGTGGGACTGCTGGCGCTGGTGGCGGACCAGGACGTCGAGCTGGGAGACGGCGAGGGCACCTGGCGGATCGCCCGGCGCACGGCGCCGGACCGCATCGTCTCGGTCCACGACCCCGAATCGCGGCACGTGCACAAGACCGTCCACGCCTATCGGGACGGCTTCAAGGGGCACATCGCCATCGAACCGGAGACTGGCCTGGTCACCGCCTGCGAATTGACCGCCGGCGACGTGAGCGACGCTCAGGCCGCCCCGGGGTTGCTGCGGGCTGAGCCGGACGACATCGAAGTCCTGGGGGATTCGGCATACAGCGCCGGAGCCTTCCGGGCGAGGCTGGCGGCGCGGGGCAGGGTCGCGATCATCAAGCCGCCCCCGCTGCAGAGGGCCGTTCGGGGGGGTTTCACCGTGGACGACTTTGCGATCGACCTCGACGCCAGCACGGTCACCTGTCCCACCGGCCACACCGTGGGAATCAACCAGACCGGCTACGCGGCCTTCGGCGCGCGCTGCCGTGGCTGTCCGCTGCGGGACCACTGCACCACCGCTCTCACGGGCAAGAAGCTGACGGTCCACCCGCACTACGCCCTGCTCGCCGCTGCCCGGAGGCAGGCCGAGACCCCCGAGTTCCAGGCCGTCTACCGCCACGAGCGCCCGATGGTGGAGCGAACTCTGAGCTGGCTGGTGCGGCGCGGTCACCGCCGGGTCGCCTACCGCGGGGTCGCGCGCAACCGCATCTGGTGGAGCCACCGCGCGGCGGCGGTCAACCTCCGGCGCCTGCTCAACCTGGGCCTGTCTCGCACCGAGACAGGGTGGGCGGTGGCCTGACGCCCTGGGCTTGGGCGCCACCTCGCCTGCCCTCGATCGCATCCGCCCCAGCAAGACATTGCCGCCGCCGATGCTGCCTTCGCGGCACTTCCTACCCGGCCGTCAGGACGCCTTGCTCAGCAGTTTCCTAGCTGGGTGGCTCGGCGACAGGCGGCCCTAGCTCTCCGGACGCGGAGGTGGCGGGGTGGTCGAGGGCCCGCTCATCGCCATCGACCATGCCGAGCAGCTGAGCCCGCAGCTCGTCGAGGGAGGTGGCGCCGCTCACCTCCAGGAGCTTTGCGGTGGCCTGGTAGAGGTGAGCGCGGCTGTCCTTGAGGTCGCGGCCCGTTCGGCGCAGCAGCCCCCACTCCACCAGCTGCGCGACGGTCTCGCTGGAGTCGACACCGCGGAGCTGGTCGATGCGCCGCCGGGTCGCCTGGCGGTTGAAGACCACGATGGAGAGGATCTCGATGTGGCGGTGGGTGAGCCGGGGCACCGTCTCTGCCTCGACGGCGCGATCGGCGAGGAGCGCCAGGGTCCGGTGGGGCAGCAACGCCAGGGTCTGGGAGTCCTCGACGACCCGCATCCCCAGGGGGGCCAGGCGAGCGGAGAGCTCGGGGACGGCGGTCCGGATCCCCGCGATCGACACCTCGAGGAGGAGGCTCGCTTCGCCGAGGGGGAGGGCGCGGCGGACGGCGAGGAGCGCCCCCAGTCGGGAGACAAGCCCGTCCTCGGGGGCGGGGCGGGGAAGCGGGACGTGGAAAGCCTGCTCGCCGGCGTCGAGACCGAGCGCTTCGTGGAGCTTAGTGAGGGTCGAGTAGCTGGGGGTCGAGCGGCCGGTCTCGATCCGGGAGAGCTGGGCCGCCGAGACCTTGACGAGTTCCGCGAGGTGGGTGAGAGTGAGCCCCACCGCCTTCCGACGCTGCTTGAGGGTGCGGCCGAGGACCCCGGGATCGGGGCGGGATCGGGAGCGGGAGTGATCTCGGGCGGGGGAGGCAGACATCAGCCGGGTTTCAATTGTGCATCAGATGTAAATCCCATGTAATAGCGCAAAATCCCGGTTTTGCGCTAACATCCGCCGCGATGGCCCTCGCCGAACTCCCCCCGACCCCGGCAGCGGGCCGGGGATCGCCGCTCAGGGCCGAAGCAGTGGCGAAAATGGGCCTCCCGCTGGCGGCCCTACCCGAGTCGGTCCCCGAGATCCTCCAGCTCGCCGCCCTGGCGGCCACGGCCCCCGGGGCCTCGGAGGAGCTCCGCATCCTCGGCAGGTTCCTGCTCCACCACCGGGCCGCCACCGCCTCCGAGTACTGCCGCGACGTGGTGGCCTTCAGCAAGTGGTGCAAGGAGCGGGAAGTGGGGCTCTTCCAGGTCGACCGCACCACGGTCGAGCTCTGGGTGCTCTCCCTCCAGGGCCAGGGCATCCAGCCCCGGACCACCCGCCGTCGGCTGGCCGCGGTCCAGGGCTTCTACCTCGAGGCCGTCGACGCCGGCGTCATCGGCAAGGTCCCAACCCTCAGGGTCAAGCGGCCTCCGGTTGGCACCTCGGCGAAGAGCGGGATCGGCCGCGAGGAGGCAGCGCTTCTCCTCGAGGCGGCGGAGGACGCCGGGCCCCGCGACGAGCTGCTCATCCGCCTCCTCCTCCTCAACGGGCTGCGCGCCTCCGAGGTGGCCCAGCTCACCATCGCCGATGTCGGCGAGGAGCGCGGCCATCGCACCATCTCCGTCCGGCGCAAGGGCGGGAGGGTCTCGGTGGAGGCGCTCTCCCCGGGGACCCGCCACGCTCTCGATCGCCTGCTCCAGCAGCCGGGTCATGGCGCCCCCGAGGCTCCCCTCATCAACGACCCGGAGGGGAATCCGCTCTCCCGCCACGGGGTGGCCCGGATCACTCACCGCCTCGGCCGGGTGGTCGGTATCACCGCCGCCGGCGAACCCCCGCTCAACCCCCACGAGCTGCGCCACAGCTTCATCACTCTGGGCCTGGACGCGGGGGCCAGCCTCCGGGACATGCAGCGCGCGGCGGCCCACGCCGACCCCCGCACCACGGCCGACTACGACCGCCGCCGCAAGGCCCTGGACACCCATCCCAGCTACCTGGTCGAGCGCTACCTCAGCTGATTGCGCCCCACGTCGTGGGGCGCATCGACACGAGCCGGCGGGGGCGCGGGAACCGGGAAGAGCTCGGTCGCCAGGTGGACGGGATGCAGCCATAGCTCTACGATGAAGTTCCCCCCTCTTGGCCCTGGGGAGACCTCCGTGGTCGTCCCAGCGCCTCTCCCCCCGCGGCACAGCGTCGGCTCTGGCCACGGGGCCTGGAGGTCTAGTCGCCGCCGGCCCAGGCCCAGTGGATCTCCGAGCAGGGGGCTCTACTTTGCGGCTGACGACACCTTTCTTAGCTCCGCGCCTAACAGATGGGGCGAGAGAAAGCCGTGCTGCTTGCGCCGTCCATCAACCCCCCGAGGACCGTCTATTCCCGTCGGTTCGGCCAACGCTGCGAGAGGTAAAGGCAAGCCACGCCCGCGCCGCCGAGCAGCAGAACGGGGATGAGGTACAGCAGCCACTCGGGCGGCGCGGTGCGCAAGTGGCCCAGACGTCCCTCAGATTTCCGCCGGCTGGCCGCCTCGGACCTCTTATGCAGCTCGAACCAGCGTCCAGTTGATGGAGCGGTGGCAGTGGCTGCAGGGTGGGAACGTCTCCCCGGCGCTGATGTGAATCTCCGTCCTGTGTTCGTCGTCACCGCGCCAGGTTCCGGTCGTCGGACACTTCTCGCCGGTGTGGGGCATGGTCTTCCCCCTTTGTCTCGGGCGTGCGCCTTGTGCGCACGCGACTCCAAGGGACTGTAGCAGATTGGGCGATCATAGGTTCGGGCGAGATGTTCGGTGCGTCAGATGTAGGCCTTTCGCGCCTCCTGGGCCGTAGGTCGGCGCCTAGACTTCGCCCGATGGATCCTCGACCTCGCCGGCGGCAAGCCCGTGACGTTCCCATGCCGATCTACCACGAGCTGCTCTGGCCGGTCTTGGATGCGCTCAAGAAGCTCGGTGGCTCTGGAACGATCCAAGAGATCAACGAGCAGGTGATCCCAGCCGAAGGATTCTCCGAGGAGCAGCAGGCAGTGCCCCACGGCTCCGGGCGCGGGTCTGAAATTGAGTACCGACTCGCATGGGCGCGGACCAACCTCAAGGGGCTAGGGGCCACAGACAACAGCTCTCGCGGGGTCTGGTCAGTGACCGAGTACGGCCGGTCCCTGACACCGGAGTCCGTGCTGGTTGCTGACAAAGAGTGGCGGGTGGTTCTCGCAGCTCGTCGCAAGGGGAATGTGACGGGACTGGGCAGCGAGGAGGTCGTCGACGCAACGCAGGACCTGGAGACGACCTGGAAGGACGACTTGATTGCTCGTCTTATGCTCCTAACTTCCGATGCGTTTGAGCGCCTTGCGCAGCGTCTTCTTCGCGAGGCTGGATTCACCAATGTCACGGTGACTGGGCGCTCTGGTGACCGGGGTCTCGATGGCGTCGGGGTCTACCGACTGTCGCAAGGGTTGGTGAGCTTCCCCGTCTTCTTCCAGTGCAAGCGGTACACCGATCCCGTTGGTCCCGGTCCCGTGCGCGATTTTCGCGGCGCGATGTCAGGGCGCGGCGAGAAAGGCCTTCTGCTCACGACGAGCAGCTTCACTCGTGAGGCGCTGATTGAGGCGACCCGCGATGGCGCTCCGCCAGTTGAATTGATCGACGGTGACCGTCTGTGCGATCTGCTCAAGGAGTTCAATCTCGGGGTGGAGACTCGAGAGCGGATCGAGGAAGACGTAGAAGTGGTCAGCACCTTCTTCGATGAGATCTGAAGGGGGCTGAGCATGGCGGCGACAATTAGAGCCACTGGATCGCTGTCTTGCAGCGAGCTCGTCAGGCGACTCAAGTCGGCAAGCTGGTCTTCTGCCATGAACAACCTTCAGTCAGAGTGGACCGCCCGAGGTGAGGTTGCCACCCAACGGGCGGCGTCCTATGGGAACGTCTACGCAGGGTCGAGGGCCGCGATGGTCTTTGACTGCGTGATGAGTCGTCGCCGCAGATACGAGAGCGTGGTACTGCCTCTGGTAGCCGAATTCAGATTGACGCCAAACGCCGTCTCACTCCGAGCACTCGCGGAGCGCGGGCCCGGCCTAGCTGGTGCGACTCGTCCGTACCCGTTTCTGCGAGGCGACGCTGAGGTCATTCAGCGAGCGGCCGCCGGCCTTGAAAGGTTCCGCCAAGATCACGGCCTCGATGACGACGCGGCTGTCCGAAGCTGGGCCGAAGGAGCCGCTCCGTTCGAGCGGCATCAAGACGACGAACCGTATGTAGGGTCGATCAAGGGGATAGGAATTGCCACATTCGCCTACCTGCGGATGCGTTGTGGGGCGGATGCGATCAAACCTGACGTCAGGGTCCGCGAAGCGCTCGGCAGCCTGCTTTTTCCGCTGGGTGACGGTTCCGATCTAGCTCTCTTGTGCGTGGCGGGAGCGGCAGCGGAGGAGCTGGGAGTCACCCGGTTGCAGCTTGACCAACTGCTCTGGTGGTGACCCCGGCACGGGGTCGAAGAGCGCGGACGCCATCCATGAGGAAGGCGGATGATGGTGCGGTCGGCGGAGGTCGCCGCCGGCCCCACCGTCGCCGCCGTTCGCGCGCCGGAGAGCCATCCCAGAGCACCGCTGAATAATGTCGGCTATAATACGGGAGAGCAGGTGACCCCCACCCC
>PLXL01000231.1 GCA_003153215.1 Candidatus Dormiibacterota bacterium | reverse complement strand
TGCCCGGCCACAGCAGCAAGCTGAGGATCAGGACTGCCAGGGCCGCGTTCCAGAGGCCCAGGATGAGATAGGCCAACCTCCAGGTGCGCCGGTGGGCGAGCGCAAACAGCTCCATCAGTTTGTAGGAGACTCCCATCAGGGTGCACCCAAGCCATCCCACCAGGCCCGCGTGGACGTGCGCTGCCAGCAGGCTCGGGGTGACGTTGAACCACGCGAACTGCCAGTCCAGTGCCCAGGTGAGCCCGAAGCCGATGACCACGATCAGCCAACCCAGTCCGCTGAGCACGAATGGCCCCATGGGGTGCCGTGCCCGTATACTCGGATAGCTCAGCAGCAGGGTGATCGCAAAGATGATGATCCCGACCACCGCCAGGGTGCCGAAGATGGCCACCCCGGGCGCCCAGTCAAGATAGAAGCTGGGCACGAAGCCGGCGACTCCGGCGGCGTACACGATGAAGTTCCAGCGGCCGACGGCGGGCACGGCCAGCGACGCCTGGAGCGCGACCGGGAACAGCTGGTAGAGCGCCCCCATGATGGTCATGGTGACCCACCCCAGCACCATGAGGTGGGTGAGCGCGAAGATCTTCGGATCATCGAAGTTGGCGACGAGGTGAGAAGCCAGCACGGGCACGGCGGCCGCCGCCAGGACCCAGGCCAGCATGCCGGTGGCGAGATAGCTCAGAGGCAACCACATCTGCGGAGAGCGCTGGGGTCTGATCACATTCGACGCTTTAACACTAGTTTCATTGTGCAATTATTTCACGGCGCCTCACCCTGAGGCGGGTACCCTAGGCGGTGCCCGACGATCGCAGCTGACAGGTGGGCGGTTGCGCGGAGTGGCGTGGCGGGTGTGGCGAGCCGGTCGGAGAGCGGCTGCAGCTGCCCCGATCGGGGTTGGACAACCTCCACCAACCCAGTCCGCGCTGGATCGTCGTGCTCCATGGCTTTGCCAGGGTTCCCCGAGCGCCTCGACATCCACCCCGCGCGCGGCCAGGGCGGGGATTACCCGCTCCGTCGAGCCCAGCCGTGGTCCGGTTGCCGAGGACGACCCACCATCCCGTGCTGCCCGAAGCTCAACAGGGCGGCCTCGGGCATGGTGTCGATGGTGTCGGGTGCGACCAAGGAGGCAACGTTGGTCAAGGTGGAGGGCCGCCGCAGGCGTTGCGGCCGGGCCCCTGGATCGGGCAGGAGAGCCCTAATAGCTGTTCCAGCCAAGGCTCGATACGCAGGTGTCAACCTGATGGGAACGCGTCATTCATCGAGCGTCTCCACACGGATGTCGGGTCGGCCGGGGTCGGTCCGCGATCGCGGGTGAGACGCTGTGCCGCGGTAGCTGCGGTAGAGGATCTGGGCGCGCCCCAGGTAGCTGAGCGGGATGCTCCAGGCGTGGACGAGCCGGCTGAACGGCCAGAGAGCGAAAAGGAGAAAGGCGGTGATGATGTGGAGCTGGAAGATGAGCGGCGCCGACGCCATCAGCTGGGGCTGGGGCTGGAAGATGAAGAGCCCGCGGAACCAGACGGATACCGTGACGCGGTAGTTGTAGGGCGTCCCCAGAGTGTTGATGCCGAAAGTTTCCCAGATGCCCAGGGCGATGACCACGAAGAGGAGCGCGTAGGTGGCCAGGTCGACCGGCGTGGTGGTCGCGCGCACGCGCGGCGACATCACTCTGCGGTAGAAGAGGATGAGGAGGCCGGCGATCACCGCTACCCAGGCCACGGTCCCGGCCGAGATGGCGATGACGTGGTAGGTACTCTCTGAGATTCCGACAGCCGCGGTGACCTGCTCGGGGATGAGGAGGCCGAGGATGTGGCCACCGATGGCCGCCAGGGCTCCGTAGTGGAAGAGCGGGTTCCCCCAGCGCAGGAGACGGTTCTCGAGGAGCTGGGTCGATCGGGAGGTCCAGCCGAACTGGTCGTGGCGATACCGCCAGATGTGCCCAACCACGAAGATGGTGACCGAGACGTACGGGAGCAAGACCCAGAGGACGAGGTTGAGCCCGCTCACCGGCGCCGGCCTTGCTCCGTCGTGCCGATTGCGTCGGCGGGGGCGGCGGGCATCACCTCCGGCGGTGCGAACGGCTCCAACCCCACCGTCTCCATCGGCGGTCCGTGCTCGGCGATCTCCCTGGCCTGGTCACGCTCTGCATCGCTCAGCGGGCCGAGCAGAGCGCACACCGAGGCGACGGGATCCGCGTAAGCACTGCCGAGATCGTCGAGCGCTGCCCGAAGCAGCTCCAGGGAGACGCGGTGCTCGGCGAGAAGCGCCTCTCCGTCCGGCTCGCCGGCGGCGTACTCGAGCATCACCGGCAGGAAGTCGGGGAGTTCGCGGTCGTTGAGCTCGAGGCCGTGCAGCACGTAGCGATGCTTGACGCGAAGCAGCGCCATCCCCCGCTCCCGGCGGTCGCCGAAGAGCGGGTAGGTGAGGTGGAGGCTGCATCGCCGGCCAAGGTCGAAGATGTCGACGTACGTGGCTTGGAGCTCCCAGCCCGGCGTCTCCAGCCACCAGGCGAGGAAGCGGTTGAGCCCCGGCTCGCCGTGCCTTGGTTCGGGAAGCGTCCGGATCGCCTCCGCGATCTCAGCTCGGGCATCGAGGATCTCCGGGTCGGGATACTGCAGCAGGAGGGCGAACA
>PLXL01000041.1:20940-22177 GCA_003153215.1 Candidatus Dormiibacterota bacterium | reverse complement strand
TGCGCGCCTACCGCCTGGCCCGCCTGGGCATGGTCATCCTGCTCAACATCGACCAGTGGTTCCAGATGTTCTTCATCGACGTCATCGCCTCGCAGATGCTCACCCCGACGGTCCAGGGCGCCACCGTCAACACCGGCTACCTGCTCCAGTTCCTCAACCCCACCAACCTCCCACTGACCATCCACCGCACCATCGGCAACATCGCCTGGGCGGGGGCGATCGTCGCCGTGGTCTCCGCCTACCAGTACCTGCGGGTGACTCGGCGCGAGGAGGCGCCGGCGCTGGCGCCGGGACGGCGGGAGCCGGTGCGGGCTTTGGGAGCCATGCCCGAGGGCGAGCTGGTGCGCGAGCGCAACCGCGAGGCCGCCTACTGGGACTGGGCGGGGCAGTGGGGGATGCTCTTCGCCTTTGGTCTGACCATCGTCCAGATCTGGGTCGGCTACAGCTACGCCAAGGAGATCCAGCTCCACTCCCTGGACAGCTGGTACCAGATGATGTACGGCTGGATCTCCAACATCTTCCTGGCTCAGTTCGCCGGGCTGGGGCTGATCTTCATCCTCGGGGTCGCCTACTTCTGGCAGCGGCTCAAGGCGGCGGGCCAGCACGCGGGCGCCCGGCGTCAGCAGATCCTGCTGATCCTGCTCATCCTCCTCTGGCTGTTCGGCATCCAGCCGGCCTGGTTGGCCGGCTCCTATCCCGACATCGTGGCCGCCCATCTCGCCAAGCCCTTCTGGGATGGCGGCCTCGAGGATCCGCTCGGCTTCTTCTTCCCCTGGAAGGTGATGGTGCTGATCGCGGACATGATGATCGCGCTCTTCGCTCTCTGGTCCTACATCCGAGCCCGGGTCCGGACCCCCATGAGCATGGGCCAGGCCACCCGCGGCAGTCAGCGCTTGCTGATCGGGATGGCCGTGGTGGTGGGGCTGATGATGCTGATCATGGGGGTCATCCGCGAGAGCTCACGCAGCCCCTACCTGGTCAACCAGAACATCACCATCAACCACCAGGTGATCCTCCAGCAGCCGGCGCCCGACATCCCGCTCAACCAGCGTCCGATCGGGCCATGAGCACCGTACCCGTGCAGCTGCCCACGGGCAGCATCGCCCTCCGGATGCGCCTCTTCGGTCCTGCCGATCAGGAGCTGGCCGAGACCATCGCGCCGCCGTGGCCGGTCTGGATGCGCCACCTCTACGAGCTGCACGCCCTGCAGAGCTCGCACGTCGACGTGGTCACCGGG
>PLXL01000041.1:0-20886 GCA_003153215.1 Candidatus Dormiibacterota bacterium | reverse complement strand
AGCCTGGTGCGCCTCTACGAGCCGTGGGAGCTCGGCTCCACCCATGCAACGGTCCCGGGAGGTGAGGGGGGATGAGCGAGCTGCTGATCCTCGAGGGCGAGCCGATGGTCGGCCGCATCCTCGAGCACAAGCTCCGCCGCGAGGGATATGAGGTGACCTGGCTCCGGACGGCGGGTGCGGTCACCCCCGAGACAGATGTCGCCCTGGTCGAGGTCGACCTCGGCGGGGACTCCCGGGCCTGGATGGCGGACGGCGCCGGCCCCCGCGTGGGCTGGTTCGCCATCTGCGATCACGATGACGAGGCGGGCGCGCAGCGCGCCGTCCGTGCCGGGGCGGCGGGGGTGATCCGCAAGCCCTTCAAGCCGACCGTGGTGGCGGCCCAGGTGCGGACCCTGCTCGGGGTGGGCAGGTGACCGCGCTGGTCGCCGCCGGGCGCGCGCAGGCCGCGAGCCCGGCCGGTCAACCTCCGAGCGTCGTGGTGAGCGGCGCCATCCGGCGCTACCCGGGCGGGCGGAGCGTCGGGCCCATCGACATCGACGTCCGTGCGGGCGAGGTGCTCGCCCTCATGGGGTCCAACGGTGCCGGCAAGAGCACTCTGCTCCGCCTCCTCGCCACCGCCGACCGGACCGACGGCGGTCGGGTCAGCTGGTGGGGTGATCCCTCTCCGCGGCGGGCCCGTAGGCGGATGGGATACGCGGCCGACGAGCCGATCGAGGAGACGACCCTCTCCCCCCGCCAGTCGACCTACTTCTGGTGCCGCCAATGGGTCGGTGATGCCGACCTGGCCCGGCGGCTGACCTCCGAGACGCTGGACGGCCTCGGTCTCGGCGACCGTGCCGACGAGCCGGTGGGCACGCTCTCCTACGGCCTGCGGCGCCGGCTGGCGCTGGCCCAGGCGCTGGCTCACCGGCCCGCATTGGCCCTCTTCGACGAGCCGAGCGCCGGGCTGGACCCGGACGGCGCGGCGGTGGTCACCGCCGCGCTGCGGGCGCGCGCGGCGGCGGGGCTCACCACCGTGGTGGCGAGCAACGACCCGGAGTTCGTGGCGGGCGTGGCGGACCGGGTGGCCATGCTCCACCAGGGTCGCTGCCTCCGCGTGGCCCCGCTTCCCGAGCTGCTCGCCGAGGTGCCCCGGCGGCGGATCGTGGAGCTGCGGGTCGGCGAGGCCGTTCAGGGTCGGAGCGGCGCCCCCGCCGCGCCCGGCACGGGGTCGGCCCCGCCGGGTGGGGCACCCGATGACCGTGGGCCCGGGTGGGCGCAGAAGGCGCTGACCCTGGCGGTGGCGGAGAGGCTGGCCAGCCTCTCCGGTGTCGTGCTGCTCTCGGCCGCCGACGGCCTGGTGGTCGCCGAGCTGGAGGAGGACGCCGCCCTCGCCCAGCTGGTGGCGGCCGCCGATTCCGTCGGGTCGGGGGTGCGCAGCCTCGAGGTGCGCCGTCCTGACCTCCGCGAGTGCTTCCACGCCTTGGTGGAGAGGGAGGGAGACGGGAGCGAGGTGGGTGCGCCGGCCGTGCTCCCGGCCCGAGGTTCTCGATGAACGCGGCCATGCCGATCCGCCGCAGGGCCGCGCGCAGCGCGCTCCCAGGTGCGACCCCTCGCCGGGCCGTCCTGGCCCGCGTCATGCCCCGGGGAACCCTCGGCCGCGAGCTGCTGGTGGTCGCCGCCCGGCGCCGCGCCCTCGCCCTCAAGGTGGGCATCCCGCTGGTCCTGGCGCTGCCGCTCATCATCGGCGGTGCCCCGACCTTCTGGGCCGGGATGCTCCTCACCGTGCTGGTCGCGATGATGGGCGCCGTCGGCACCGCGGTCAACCTCGCCCGGGCCCGGCAGTCCGGTCTCCTGGTGCGGCTGGCCCTGGTGCCCCGCCCCGGGTGGAGGGTGGTCGGGGGCGTGGTCGGAGCGGGAGCCATCGTCGACCTGCTCCAGCTCCTCCCCGTGATCGTCCTGGTGGCGGTCGCCGGGGGTGCCTCCCCCGACCAGTGGGCCGGCCTGCTGCTCGCGGTGATGGCCGGGCTGCTCACCGGCAGCCTGCTCGGATGCGTGGTCGCCTGCCTGGCCGGCGGGGTGGGGGAGGTGCTCCTCGACGTCTGCGTCCTGCTGGCGCCTCTGCTCTTCCTCGGCGGGCTCTTCACCGGCGTTCCCCGCCTGGGGTGGGGCTGGACCGTCGCCACGATCGACCCCTTCGGCCAGCTGGGGAGCGCCTTCATCGGCGCCCTGGGCGGCACCCCCGCGTTCTCCTCGGCGATCGTCCTGCTGGTCAGCGCCGCCGCCATCGTGGTCGTCCTGGCCGCGATCGGGCTGCTCAGCCGGCCGCTGCTGGAGCGACGCTGAAGGGGCCGACGCCGTGACCCGGCACACCCTGTCTCCGGCATCCCCCTCTCGGCACGCCCGGCGCCGGCCGTTTCCGCGCCTGGCCCTGGGTCTGGTGAGCGTCGTCGCCATCGTCTCGGCCTGTGGCGGCCAACCGAGCATCTCCGCCTCCCAGCTCGGTCTGCCCCAGGCCGGGCATCCGCACACCCTCGCCTCCGCCACCTACGACACCAGCCCCGACGGCGGCATCTACGTCAACCCCGATCCGATCCACGTCACCCTGGTCGGGCGAATCCCCATGGAGCCGCTCGCCCAGACGCTCGGGGCGGGGAGCCAGTGGGCGTCGCTCCGCGGCCTGGGAGACCTCACCGTCGTGGGCTTCCAGCTCACCAACTCCGGTCTGGCGGGTAGCAACCCAGAACTCGACTCGCTCCAGATCGCCTCCTCATCGTGGGCCACCTGCGAGAACGGCTCCGCGGGGGCACTCTGCCCCGAGGGCCTCAGCAAGTCCACCTTCAACAAGTTCTACTACCCCGCCTACCCGCTCGCCGGCCTCAGCTCGGTGGCCATCGACGGCAGCTGCTCGGTCAACGTCGACCCGGGGCAGACGATCACCGTGATCCTCATCTACCCGCCGATCCGGGCCACCAGCTACGTGACCTGGGGGGAATACGGGACCTTTGCCGTCGCCCTGCCCCTCGGGGGCGGGATGGCCGCCGGTGCCGGCGCCCTGCGTGCAAACATCTGCGTGCCTCCCGACACCACCCAGGGCTCATGATCCGGCTCCCAGCGTCCGAACAGATCCCGGCCCGCGAGCAGCTCCCGGACCGCGGAGACGGTGCGCGCACCGGGTGGGACGCCGCCGTCGCCGGGGAGACCCCGCCCGCCGCCCCCGTCTGGCGGGTGCACATCACGACCGTCGAGGAGAGCTGCATCCGGGTGCGTTGCCGGCAATCCGCCGGCAGCGGTCCCTGGCCGCTCACCACCGCGCTGGTCGAGCTGGGGCGGCTCGGGGTGCGGCCCACCGAGCGCTTCCGGAGCCTCGGCACCGGCAGGGGCCGGCCGATCCTCCACTCCCAGGAGGCGGAGTGGCACGGGCTCCCCGTCCACCTCGAGTCGGTGGTCACCTCGGGCGGGGAGGTGGTGGAGGCTGCCCTCGCCCTGCCCGCCATGGACGAGGTCGTCCCCTGTGTGGACGAGGACTCCTGGTGGGAGCTGGTCGACGCCTTCGCGGTCGCGGTGGACGCCACCCACGGTGCCCTGGTCGACGGGGAGCCGGTGGAGCTGACGCCGCCCGGCTCGCCACTCGGCTGGCGCCGGCGCATCGGCGACCATCTCGGCCTCCTGGTCCCGGAGGGGACCGAGACTGCGTGGGACTGCTCGGCCTCCGTCTACACGACCCTCCCCTCGAGCGGGCTCGCGGTGGTCCTGCGGTGAGCGTGGGCTTCGCGCTGGGAGTGGCCGGACCGTCGGGGGCGGCCGGCGTGCTGACCACCGTCCATGAGCGGCTGGGCTATGCCCTCCTGATCGTCCTCGCCGCCGGGCTCGTCCTCGCCCTCCTCGCCGTCCGGGATGCGCGGCGGCTGCCCACCGTGCGGGCCTACCTCTGGCTCGCCGTGGCGGCCCTCGTGCTGCAGGGGATCGCCGGGATCAGCCTGCTGTTCGCCGGCGAGCGCCCCGCCGAGGGGCTCCATCTCATGTACGGCCCGCTGGCCCTGGTCTCCCTCCCCCTCACCGTGCTCTTTGCCCGCGGATGGGCGCCGCGGCGCGAGGCCTGGACCTTCGCCGCCGGCTTCCTGGTGGCGCTGCTCCTCGCTGTCCGGGCGCTGATGACCGGCTGATCGCGGCCTGCCGGCGCCGGCAGCCCCGCTGTGTCCCGCCCCAGTTGCGACCCGTGCGCGCCGGATGTTTGCGAGACCGTCACGGATGGGCAGCAGCCATGTCGTATGGCCGGCCTAGTGTCAGGGTGCCATGTCTGTATCCGCACACCATCGGCGGCCCGGGCCCTGGCAGGTGCTCACCACCTGCCTGGTCGCCATCGTGGTCGGCATCGGCGTGGCCGGTGGGGGTGTGCTCGGCGCCTGGCAGGGCCTGAGCGAGAACGCCACCAACATGGTGACCGCGGCCGCTGCCAGCGCGGTGGCCGTCCACTCGGTGCACTGCAGCGGCCTCACCCCCGCCTACCCCACCACCTGCACCGACGCCCAGGGGACCGTGACCATCTCCTGGACCGCGGTGCCCGGCAGCACCGGCATCACCGTCCAGCGGGCCACCGCGCCGGCCGGCCTGTACTCGACGATCGCGACGCTGGCGGGGGCAGCGATCACGTACAGCGACAGCACGGCTGCCTACAACACCCAGTACTACTACGAGGTCTTCTCGGGGACCCCGACCTGGATGCCCGCAGCCGACGTGGACATGGCGCTGTCGCTGGACCCGACGGCCGGCACCGACGACACCATCGGCACCGGGGGGACCGCGTTCAGCGCCGCCAACCTGACCGCGATGCAGACGGCGGGGGGCACCACCTACACCGACACCACCAACTGGGGCGCCGCCGCCACCCTCCTCGGCGGCCAGTCCCCTGACTGGATGGGCTGCGCGAACTCGAGCCAGTGCTGGGCGTACACCTACCAGGGGTACATCTGGGCGAGCACCAACGGCGGCGCCACCTGGACCGAGGAGACCACCCCGTCGCATCCGGTATGGTACGGCGGCTGGTTTTACAACGCCAGCGACGGCTGGGCGGTGGGGGCGACCGACACCATCGTGGCGACCACCAACGGCGGCACCACCTGGACCGCCCAGACCTCGGGCACCAACCAGGTGCTCAACGCCATCGACTGCGTCTCGAGCACCCAGTGCTGGATCGTGGGGAATGCCGGGGTCATCCTGGTGACCTCCAACGGGGGCACCAACTGGACGGCGCAGACCTCGGGCACCACCCAGGCCCTCGAAGAGGTCAGCTGCGTTTCGACCACCGTCTGTTGGGCGGTGGGGAATGCCGGCGTCATCGTCGCCACCACCAATGGGGGTACCAATTGGACGGCCCAGACCTCGGGCACCACCCAGGAGCTCTACGGGGTGAGCTGCGTCTCCACCACCCAGTGCTGGGCAGCGGGGGGCGCCGGCGTGATCCGGGCCACCAGCAACGGCGGGACCACCTGGACCGCTCAGACCTCCGGCACCACCGATGCCCTCTACGCCATCGAGTGCTACTCGGCCACCGCCTGCTGGGCGGGGGGCGATGCCGGGGTCATCGTGGCCAGCACCAACGGCACGACCTGGTCGGCACAGACCTCGGGGACCACCTACGACATCTGGGGCTTCGAGTGCCTGTCGGCGCTCAACTGCTACGCGGTGGGCTCGTCGGGGACGGGCGGCGCGGGCTATCTCCGGGAGACCACCAACGGTGGCTCCACCTGGTTTGCGCCGGTCGCCACCCAGTACCTGCAGTGGACCTTCACCCCCGCCGTGGCCAGCGGGGCCCCGGTGACCTCGGCGGTGGTGACCCTGGTGTCCGACGCCAGCGCCGCCCCGGGCAATGGCACCACCACCTACATCGAGGTGTCCGCCAACAGCGGCTCCACCTGGACCGCCTTCTCGATCGCCAACGAGACCACCACCATGGCCACCCAGACCGTCTCGGTGGTCTCGGTGATCAACAGCGCCACCGCCGTCTCCGGGTTGGAGCTGCGCTACGTGGTGAGCAACGGCAGCGCCTACAAGAGCACCTTCGACCTGATTCACGTCGACATCAACTGACCGTGACGGAGCGAGGACGGGAGCCGACGGCTCCCGGTCCGAGCGGAGGAGCGGTCAGTACCGCTGCGTGTACTGAGGGCGCCGGCAGCCGGTTCGGGCTCCTCGATGTCAAGCGTGAGAGCCGGCGCTCCGGGGCGGGCTATGAGGTCGCAGAGCGCTGCGTAAGGCCACGCCTGACGTCACGTCCTGGCTGCGGGGCTACCGGCTCGACTGCCGCCACTCGTGGGTGGCGTCGCCCATGGCGGCGCGCTCGAAGGCGATGGCCGCCGCCCCCAGAATGCCGGCGGTTTCGCCCAGAGCGCCCACCTCCACGCGCGGAAGCTGGACCAGATTGATCCTCTTGGCGAGCAGCGCTCCCAGGGGCGCCAGGGCCTCCGAGGGGAGCTTCATGGTCCCGGAGAGGACGACGAGCGCACAGTCGATGAGGGCGACCGCGGTGGCGATCACGGTCGCGAGCGCCCCCAGGGCGTCGTTCCAGACGCGGGCCGCCGCGGGATTTCCGGCCGCCGCCTTGGCGACCACCTCTTCGGCGAGGATCGCCTCTTTGGCGGCCAAGGTGTAGCGGCGGGCGATCGAGGTCACGGAGGCGAAGGTCTCGACGCAGCCGCGGCCACCACATCCGCAGAGGATTCCCGCCGGGTCGATCACGATGTGCCCGATCTCTCCCGCGGTTCCGTGCGCCCCGCGGAGGATCCTGCCGTCGCTGACGACGGCGCTGCCCACCCCGCTTCCGATCACCACCATCATCATGTCCGACACTGGCCGCCCGGCCCCCAGGGCGTACTCGGCGAGGGCGCCGGCGCTGGCGTCGTGGATCAAAAAGGCCGGCATCTTCAGCCGATCCCGAAGGATCTGACCCAGCGGCACGTTCTGCAATGGGAGGTTCGGGCTGCGGTGGACCATCCCCGAGGCCTCGTTGATGAGGCCCGGGACAGCCACCCCGATAGCCGACGCCGGCGCGCCCTCCCGCTGGGCCTGCTCCGCGAGCCGGCTGGCCATGGTGACCAGGCTTTCGATCAGGTCCTCCGGCTTGATTCTGGGTGTGATGGCGTCCTTCCGCGCGAGCAGCGATCCCGTGCCGTCGACCAGCGCCCCCCGCATGCCACCCCCGAAAGTCCCCGAGATATCGAGGCCGATCACGCGGCCACGAGGTTCGATCGTCATGATCCCCCATTGTGCTGCGCAGGCTCAGATCCGGCTGAGAGCCCGTGGCACCGTGACGGGATCGTCAACCATCTGTTCTGAGCGCGTGCACAGGCCGTGCCCGGGGCGGGTGGAGCGTGCCCCTCGGGCAACGCCGTCCCGCTCGCCCGGTGCGGCCGATGCAACACCGGGAATACGATGCCGCGGTGCCCCCGGTTCGCCGCGACGACATCCGCAACTTCTCGATCATCGCCCACATCGATCACGGGAAGTCCACCCTGGCTGATCGCCTGCTGGAGGTGACCGGGACGGTCGCTCTCCGGGACATGCAGGACCAGCTCCTGGACACCCTCGACTTGGAGCGGGAGCGGGGCATCACCATCAAGGCCCAGGCGGTGCGGATGGAGTACACGGCTCGGGACGGACGTCCCTACGAGCTCAACCTTATCGACACTCCCGGCCACGTGGACTTCACCTACGAGGTGTCCCGTGCCCTGGCCGCCTGCGAGGGCGCCGTCCTGGTGGTCGACGCGACCCAGGGGATCGAGGCCCAGACCCTGGCCAACGTTGACCTCGCCCTGGAGCACGACCTCGAGATCATCCCGGTCATCAACAAGATCGACCTTCCTGCCGCCGACCCCGAGCTGGTGCGCCGGGAGATCCAGGAGGTGATCGGCCTCCCCGGCGCCGGTGCCATCCTGGCCTCGGCCCGCCAGGGGATCGGGATCGAGGAGATCCTCGAGGCGGTGGTCGCCCGGGTCCCGCCGCCGCAGGGCGACCCCGAGGCCCCCTTCAAAGCGCTGGTCTTCGACGCCAAGTACGACGCCTACCGGGGCGTCGTCGTCTACGTCCGGGTGGTGGACGGCTCGATCAGCCCCGGGGAGCGGATCCGCATGATGGCGACGGAGAAGGAGTTCGTCGTCGACGAGGTGGGGGTATTCCGGCCGGTCATGACACCCACCGAAGGCCTGACCACTGGTGAGGTCGGTTACCTGATCGCGTCGATCAAGAACGTCCGGGACTCCAAGGTCGGCGACACCGTGACCCTGGCCGACCGCCCGGCCGCCGCGGCGCTCCCCGGCTATCGGAGCGTGACCCCAATGGTCTATGCGGGCATCTTCCCGATCGACTCCGACGACGTCCAGGAGCTCAAGGAGGCGCTCGAGAAGCTCAACCTCAACGATGCGTCGCTGGTCTGGGAGCCGGAGGCCTCAGTGGCCCTTGGCTTCGGCTTCCGCTGCGGCTTCCTCGGGCTCCTCCACATGGAGATCGTCCAGGAGCGGCTGGAGCGCGAGTTCAATCTCTCCCTGATCACCACCGCCCCGACCGTCGAGTACCGGGTCCGGCTGCGGACCGGCGAGATCATCCCCGTGGACAACCCGGAGAGGCTGCCCGACCCGTCCGCGATCGACGAGATCGAAGAGCCCCGCTGCACGGCGACCATCCTGGTGCCGAGCGCCCATGTTGGAACCGTCATGGAGCTCTGCCAGGACCGGCGCGGCGAGTTTCGCAACCTCGTGCACCAGGCCGGCGACCGGGTGTCGCTGACCTACGACCTCCCCCTCGGCGAGATCATCCACGACTTCTACGACCAGCTCAAGTCGCGCAGCCGCGGCTACGCGTCGTTGAAGTACGAGCTGACCGGGTTCCGGGCCGAGCGCCTGGTCAAGCTCGACATCATGGTGGGAGGGCAGCGGGTCGACGCCCTCTCCATGATCGTCCACCGCGACCGGGCAAACCTCCACGGGCGCAAGCTCGCCGAGCGGCTCCGCAAGCTCATCCCCAGGCAGCTCTTCGAGGTTCCGATCCAGGCGGCGGTGGGCGGTAAGATCATCGCCCGCGAGACGGTGTCGGCGATGCGCAAGGACGTCCTGGCCAAATGCTACGGTGGGGACATCACCCGCAAGCGCAAGCTGCTCGAGAAGCAGAAGGAAGGGAAGCGACGGATGAAGCGGGTGGGCAGCGTGGAGATCCCCCAGGAGGCCTTCATGGCCGTCCTGCAGATGGACGAGGACTGATGACGACACCATCGGCAGCAACGTCGACGACCCCGCCCGCTCTCTCCGGCCGAGGCGCCTGAGCGTGGCTCCGCCCCGCCACCGCCGCAAGCGCCGGCCCTCCCGGGTCGTCAGCTCCCCCGCCCCGGTGGCCGAGCCCGAGCAGGCCCCCTGGCCGCCCCCTCGCCGGGGTCTCATGTCGACACTGCTGGGGCCCCCGCGGACGGCCTCCCCGCGTCCGATGCGGCCGGTGGCCGGTCCCGCGGCCAACCTCGGGCCGATGTGGACCCGGCTCGACTACTACGCGCTCTCGGGCTTCACCGCGCTGGTGGTCCTGGTCATCGGCATCGTCATCGGCCTGACCGATACCACCAGCTCCACGGTGCAGGCCAACCCGGCCCCGACCGCGACCAGCTTCACGGTGGCGAGCGGCGCCGGTAAGACGCTCCTCTGCGGTGCGGACGCCCCCATCGAGGTCGGCGGGACGAAGGCCCACGTCGCGGCGATCAACGGCGATCGGGTCACGCTCACGGCACCGCTCGGCGCGGCGCCCGCCTCCGGCGCGGCGATCAGCCAGAGCACGGTGGGCCCGGAAACGCTCGACGTCTGCGCGGCCGTGGCGGCCAGCCCGGCGCCCACCACCACCCAGTTCACCCTGGCCGGCGGGGCCGGAGTGGACTTCGTCGCCGCCGGCATCCTCATCGACGGTCAGCCGGCGACGGTCAAGTCCGTCAACACGACCACCTACCGGATCACCCTCTCCAGCCCGCTCGCGTCGCCGCCGGCCGCCGGCACCGCGGTCACCCAGCAGCTGTACACGCCCGGCAGCCTGATCGGGGGCATCGTCGGCCTCGCGATCTCCGAGATCTCCATCGTGGTGCTCGCGGTGGCCGCCCTGGTGGCGCGCCCGATGGCAGCCCGGCTCCGGAAGCGGGACCGTCCCCGGGTCGTGGAGGTGCTCGTCTTCGGTGCCCTGGTGGCGGTGGTCGACACCCTCGTCTACTACCTGGAGGTGAGCACGATCGGCTCCACGACCGGCACCGGCGTGGCGGTGGCCGAGATCATCGCCGCAGTCTCCGGCTTCGTGCTCGTCCCGCTCATCTTCCCGCCGGTCGCGCGCTGGTTCCGCCGGCCTCCGCGGCGACCGCGGCAGGTCCCGGGACGGGCTGGCCGGTGAGTGCCGGCGAGCCCCTGTGAGATGACGGATGCCCACGCGGCCGGCCGCGCGGGCATCCGGTCGCTCTACCTCCACATCCCCTTCTGCGAACGGCGCTGCGAGTACTGCGACTTCGTCTCCCTGCCCGGTCGCGATCGGGAGGCCGAGTACGTCGAGGCGCTCCGGGCTGAGGTCCGCGGGCTGGCCGTCCGGCTCGGCCGCCTCGAGCTGGACACCGTCTTCGTCGGCGGCGGGACGCCGAGCTTCGTCGACCCCGACCGGCTCGCCGGCGTCCTCGACGAGGTGCGGGCGGGCTTTGCNNCTCGCCCCCGGTTGCGAGGTCACGCTCGAGGCCAATCCCTCCAGCACCTCTCACGCGCGTGCCGCGGCGTGGCTGGAGGCCGGCTTCAACCGGGTGAGTCTCGGCATCCAGAGCCTGGAGCCGGACATCCTCGCCTTTCTCGGTCGTGTCCACGATCGGGAGCGGGCCCTCGCCGCCGTCGAGGAGGTCCGCCGTGCCGGCTTCTCGCGGATCAGCTGCGATCTGATCTACGCCGTCCCCGGCCTCGACGATGCCCGCTGGCGTTCGACCCTGGAGCGGGTCGCGGCCCTCGGTCCCGGCCACGTCTCCGCCTACGAGCTGACCGTCGAGGCGGGGACCCCGCTGCACGCGAGCGTGCGCCGCGGCGAGAAGCCCGCCGTGGATCCCGAGGCCGCTCTTCGCCAGCACCGGATCGCGGTCTCCGTCCTCGATGCGGCCGGTCTCCACCAGTACGAGGTCAGCAATTACGCGCAGGCGGGCGAGGAGTGCCGCCACAACCTCGTCTACTGGCGGCGCGGCCACTACCTCGGTGCGGGGCTCGGCGCCCACGGGCACCTCCCGGCCGGGATCGGCACCCTCGTCGACATCCCGGTGCCGCCTGGCGCGATCGGACTCCGCTACTGGCACGGGCGCAGCCTCCCCGCCTACGTGGAGGGTTCTCGCGGCGGCGCGCTCCCCATCGAGGCTTCCGAGGCGGTCACTGCTGCCGATGCCGAAGCGGAGCGCATCCTGCTGGGTCTGCGCCTTGCCGAAGGGATCGCGGTCTCCAGGCCGCTCGGCGAGCGCGCCGATGCGCTCGTCGCCGCGGACCTGCTCTGGCGTCGCGACGGCCGCCTCGGTACCACTGCGCACGGGCAGGAGGTCCTCGACGAGGTGATCCGCCAGCTCGTCGCCTAGCTGTCGGAGCGCACCGGTATCGGGTCGGGTAGCGCCGCTGTGGTCATCTGTAACGCCGCCGCTGAGGCGCCATGCCCGGTCAAGACGGAGGGGTCACAGTGTCGCCGCAGGGCTTTCGGGCGGGCATGCGGCTAGCCCACGATTGCATCAACCATGCGCCGTACTCCTGGCTCTCCAGGCCGTGAGCCTGTGCCCGAACCCGTCGTCACGGAGCTCCTCCGTGCCGGGCTCTCCCGGAGCACCGTGCTCGCCATGGAGCGCTGGAAAGCGCAGGAGGTGCTCGACCTGCTCCACTCCGCTCACCTCGGCGAAGGCCACCGCTGGACCCCCGAGTTCCACTCGCGGGGCCACGGTCTCGGCTCCCTGGGCGGNNCGGGAGAGCCATGGAGAGCTGGATCCCTCTCGATACCCGCAAGGAGCAGATCCTCAAGGCGGTGGTCGCGGACTACACCGCCACGGGGGTGCCGGTGGGGTCGCACGCCCTCGCTCTGCACCTGGCGACCTGGTCTGCCGCCACCATCCGCAACGAGCTGGCGACCATGGTCGAGGTCGGCTACCTCCTCCAGCCCCACACCTCCGCCGGCCGTGTGCCGAGCGATCGCGGCTACCGGTACTACGTCGATTTCCTGATGCAGGAGGAGGAGCTCCCAGGAGGGGTGCGGCGCCAGCTGGAGCCCCGCCTGGCGGTCATGCCCGCCGACATCGAGGGGGTCCTGGAGCTGGCCGCCCAGGTGCTCGCCGTGGCCGTCGACGCTCTGAGCATCGTCACCGGCCCCCGGGCCCGCAGTGTCGCCGTCAAGCACCTCGACCTGGTCTCGCTCGATCCCGCTCACGCCCTCCTCATCCTGGTGCTGGACGGCAACGTGATCCGGCAGCACCCGATGGCCCTCAGCCGTGAGGCCGACCAGGAGGAGTTGAGCCGGCTCGCCGGCGGGCTCAACGCGGAGATCGTCGGGCTCGACGGGGCCCAGATCGAGGCCAGCACGGGCAGCGATCCGGTGCATTCGCTCCGTTCCGAGGTCGTCGGCGATATCGCCACCTTCCTCCACTCGGTGGAGTCCCGGCAGGACACCCTGATCGTCCACGACGGGGTGCGCAACCTCCTTCACCAGCCTGAGTTCGGCGACGTCCAGCGGCTCGCCCAGGTGCTGGAGCTGGTCGAGGAGGAGCGGGTCCTCGGCGAGCTGCTCGCCGCGGCGTTCGAGGAGGCCGGCTCCGCTGAGGACGAGGGAATGGCGGGTGGGATCGCGCTTGCCGGACGTCCGGTCACCGTCGTCATCGGTACCGAGTCCGGGATCTCCCAGCTGAGCGGCTGCAGCCTGGTGCTGACCACGTATCGCGCTGGAGGGGGGAGGGGTGGCACCGTGGGGGTGCTGGGCCCCACCCGGATGCCGTACTCGCAGGTTGCCCCGCGGGTGCGCTTCGTGGCCGATCGGGTTGGCGAAGCGGTGACACGGGTGCTCAGTTGACCATGTCCGGTGATCGAGGAGACCGAGGATGAGCGACCACCCCAGGCGGAGTGTGGACGGGAGACCCGTTCGCGCCTCCCACGGCCAGCCGCCATCCCGTCCCGGTGTCACCGCCTCCGGGGCCGCCGGCCCGGGTGCGCGGGGAGCCGGCAGGACACCCGCGGCCGTCCCGGCCGGCGAGGCTCCTCCTGACGCCGCGGCGGTGGCGGCCACCGCCCCGGAATCCGTCGCGGCGAAGGATGTCGAGAGCCTGCGGGCCGAGCTCGCCGAGCGGAGTGACCAGCTTCTGCGCCTCGCCGCCGACTTCGAGAACTTCCGCCGGCGCAAGGNNTTGGCCACTCTGCCGGGGATGCCGGTGGCCAGCAGCTCCTGGACGGGCTTCGGATGGTGGTGATCCAGTTCGAGCAGGCACTGAGCACCCTCGGGGTAGCGCCCGTCGAGACGGTCGGCGCGCGCTTCGATCCGTCGGTCCATCAGGCCATCGGCGGCGAGGAGTCCGACGAGGTGAGCGAGGACACGGTGGTCGCCGAGCTGCAACCCGGCTACCGGCTCCATGACCGTCTCCTCCGTCCCGCGCTGGTACAGGTCGTGCATCCGCGTCGCGGCCCGAGCGCCACGGCCGTACCCGAGGTCTGATGGCCACCGTCAAGCGCGACTACTACGAGGTCCTCGGTGTCAAGCGTGACGCCAAACCCGAGGAGTTGAAGCGCGCGTACCGCAAGCTGGCCATGGAGTTCCACCCCGACCGCAACCAGGGTGACAAGGCGGCCGAGGAGAAGTTCAAGGAGGTGGGGGAGGCCTACTCCGTCCTCAGCGACCCCCAGAAGCGCCAGCGATACGACGCGTACGGACACAGCGGTCAGCAGATGCCCGACTTTGGGCAGTTCTCCTTCGACTCGGCCTTCGACCTCTTCGACATGTTCTTCGGGGGAGGGCGGCGTTCCGCACGCGGATCAGGACCGCAGCGTGGCTCCGACCTGAGGATGTCCGTCGATATCACCTTTGAGGAGTCGATCTTCGGCGCCAAGCGGACCGTGGATGTGCCGCGTGCCGACACCTGCCCCGACTGCGCCGGGAGCGGCGCGGCGCCGGGGACGACGCCGCACACCTGCCCCGACTGCGGCGGCAGCGGCCAGGTGCGGCGGGCGATGCAATCCATCTTCGGCCAGGTCATGAACGTGACCGCATGCCCGCGTTGCCGCGGCATCGGAAAGCTGGTGGACAACCCCTGCGCGCGCTGCCGCGGCCGGGGGCTGGTGGAGGCGCGCAAGACCATCGAGGTCGCGATCCCCGCGGGGGTCGATGGCGACGTCCAGGTGCGGGTCTCGGGTGAGGGCGAGGCCGGACCGCAGGGCGGGCCTCACGGCGACCTCTACCTGAGCTTCCGGGTCGCGCCCCATCCCCAGCTGATCCGCAGGGGTCAGGACCTCGTCTACGAGCTGCCGGTNNAAGATCGCCGGCCAGGGGGTCCCCCATCTCCGCACCGGGCGTCGCGGTGACCAGATCTGCGTCGTCCGGGTCGTGGTGCCCGCTCACGTCTCTGCCAAGGAGCGCAAGCTCTACGAGGAGTTGGGGGGGCGCGACGGGAAGCCGGTCGAGGTGAGGCGCGGCTTCTTCGACCANNGGCCTCCGGCTGACCGCCTCAGGCGGGTGTGATCTTCCTCGCGCGCTTGTCCCGATACATGTTGGCGTCGGCGCGACGGAGCAGCTGCGCCGGCTCGCCGCCGTCTTCGGGGAACGCCGCCTGACCGATGCTGAGCCCGACCGGGACCTGCCGATCGTCGACGCTCATCGGCTCCTCCATCCTCTGACNNCAAACTCGTCGCCTCCCAGTCGGGCGACCGTGTCCGACACGCGAACCGATGCCTGGATGCGGGCCGCCGTCTCCCTGAGCACGGCGTCGCCGGCGCTGTGCCCCAGGGCGTCGTTGAGGTTCTTGAATCCGTCGATGTCCAGGACGAAGAGGGCCAACGGCCGGCCAGAACGGCGGGCGTTGGAGATGCCGTGCTGGAGCCGGTCGTTGAAGAGGAGGCGATTGGGCAGACCGGTGAGGGGGTCGTGCATGGCCGCGTGCTCCATCGCCGCCGACTGGAAGATCAGTGCCGTCTCGGTCTGCTCCCGGCCTCGGAGCGTCCGGTTGACCATGACGACCGCCGCCAGAAAGAGGAGCGCCAGGGCCGCACAGATGCTGAACACCGCCACTCTGAGGCTGGCCACCGCCGCCAGGGCTGAGCTGGGCAGCNNGCTGGTCACGACGCTCACGCCACCCGAACCCCCTGCCTCCACGCCCAACACCAGGCCGCCGGCCCGGTCCAGCACCAGGAGCGTCATCGCCTGGGCCCCGGCGAGTGATTGGAGTGACGAGAGAGAGCCCCCGAGCCCGTATTGCTCGACCAGGAAGCCGCCGGCGGTTCCGCCCCCTTCGAGGACCGGGACGGCCACGTCGATGGCGGGAGCGGCTAGCGACGACGGCGCCGCCACCGCGAGGGAGCCGGCGCGAGCCGTGCTCGCGCCCCACCCAGGGGGAAGACCGTCCAGAGGGTCCTGGTTGCCGGACCGGAGGACCGGCGATCCCGCGGCGTTGGTAAGGACCAGGCCCTGGCTCTCCGTCTCGGCCATGGAGAGGGCGGTGAGGTCGGCGGTGGCCGCCGGGTTCGCCGTGGTGCTGCCCTCCGCCAGAGCCAGGATCGGGAGCTCATCGGCGGTACTGTCGAGAGCGGCGACACGGCCGGAGATCACCTGCACCAGGTAGCCGGCCGCCTGTTTGCCTGCACTGGAGAGGCGGGTGTTGACCTGGTCGGTGATGGCCGACCCGCCGAGGGAGGTGCTGAGCAGGGCAACCGTGACCAGGCAGGCCAGCCCCGCGGCGGCCACCAGGGCCGCGGTGCGCCGCCGTCCGATCCCGCGTCCGCGGCCCGTGCCGGGGCTGGGGAGGGCAGTGGCAGAAGGCGGGTAGGCCGCCGGCGCGCGCGCTGCCGGCGCCGACGGGTCGACGGGGAGCGGGCGGTCGGCTCTCGAGCCGTGCCCGATCAGGTCTTGGGAGTTCACGGCGATGGCGACCGGACCCTGCCGAGGCTGCAGCGCCCGGCGCGACCCGCCGAATGGCGCGCGGGCCGCGTGGCGGCGAACGGGAGACGGGCCGCCAGGGCCGCGGGGGCGTGCACGCACTCTGTCATCCGACCCCACCGCATCGAGCATGGGGNNCCTTCAGTGCGGAAGGACGTCGACCCCCTCGATCTCCACCTGCTTGTGGGTACCCCGGTGGCCGGCGACCAGACGGACGCGCGAGGGTGCCACGCCGGCCCAGCCGGCGACCAGCCGGAGCACGGCCGCGTTGGCGGCACCTTCGACCGGCGCCTGGGTGATGCGCAGCCGCAGCTCCCGGCCGTCCCAGGTGAGCTCCTCCCTCCCAGCTCTCGGGTGGACCACCACCGCGACGCGCATCAGTGCTCGTCCCTGCCGGGTTCGGGAAGGATGGATCCGCGCAGCAGGTCGCCCTCGACCCCCGTGGCCATGACGGTCTGCATGCCGCCCGTCCTCGTCCCCGGGACGGGGTCCGCCGCCACCTCGTGGTACCCGTCGGTGAGGCCGTGCGCCTCCCCCGGCGCCACCCGGTCCCAGACCACCCGGTGCTGGCGGCCGACCGCTCGCTGCCGCCGCCTCCGAGCGCTCGCCGCCGCGGCGCGGCGGACCTCGGCGCTGCGCGATCGGAGGGTCGCGTCGTCGGCCTGCTGGGGGAGGCGGGCTGCCTCCGTGTCGGGGCGGGGCGAGTAGCGGAAGACATGGCAGCCGAGGAATTCCACCTCCTCGATCAGGCGCAGCGTGGCCTCGTGGTCCTCCGGGCTCTCCCCCGGGAAGCCCACCATCACGTCGGTGGTCAGCTCGGTGTCGGGGTTCTGACGGCGCAGGCCCTCGACCACCCGCAGGTATCGCTGCCGCCGGTAGCCGCGGTGCATGGCCCGGAGCATCCGGTCGCTCCCGCTCTGGAGTGGGATGTGCCAGTGGCTGCACAACCGAGGATCGCCGTTCAGCTCGACGAGCCGCTCCGGGATGTCGTTTGCGTTGATGCTGCTGAGGCGGATGCGCGCCGTCCCGTCGAGACCCTCGAGGATGCGGCTGACCAGGGTCGCCAGGTCGGATCCCCGGTCCCGACCGTAGCTGCCGAGGTCGACGCCGGTCAGGACCACCTCGGCGTGCCCGGCCTCCACCGCGGCCTGAGCTCGCGCCACCACCACCTCCTCGGGAACGCTCGTCGACGCTCCCCTGGTCCGCCACACCACGCAGTAGGTGCAGCGGTGGTCGCAACCGTCCTGAACCTTGAGGAAGGCTCGGCTGCGCAGCCCGGCCGGCGGGAGGCGGTGGAGTGGGTCCGCACGTCCCGCCGCGAGGGCGGCGACGTGGTCAGCGATGCGCAGCTTCTCGGTGTTGGCGAAGACGGCATCCAGCCCCGCGACGCCTGGCCTTCCATCGCTCCCGGCCACCAGATATCGATCCGGGTTGGCGTCCACGGAGCAGCCGGTGAGAATGAGGTGGCAGCCGGGGTCGCGGCGACGCAGCCGGTGGAGCCGCTGCCGCGTGGTGGCGTCGGCCTGGAGCGTCACCGCGCACGAGTTGAGCACCCGGACGTCGGCGGGCTCGTCCTCGGGGAC
Organism: Candidatus Dormiibacterota bacterium; assembly: GCA_003153215.1. Taxonomy (GTDB): domain Bacteria; phylum Chloroflexota; class Dormibacteria; order Aeolococcales; family Aeolococcaceae; genus Changshengia. Next base: position 3,184 of record PLXL01000041.1, on the reverse strand, counting down.
CATGTCGCAGCCGAGACCCGCGAGCCTCCCGGCCAGCTCGGCCATCTCCGCGTAGTTGACCTTGCACCCGAGGGTGGTGAGGGCCACCCGCAGCGGTCCGGCAGTGGCCGCGCCGCGCCCCGTCGGCAGCTCAGCGCCCGTGGTCGAGGTCCCCTGCGCGGGCGAGGAGAAGGCCGGCCGCGACGATGGCTGCCCGGCGCGCCGGCAGCACCCGGGGTCCCAGGTGGACCATCTCGGCGCCGGCATCCCGGAGGCGGTCGACCTCGCCGGAGTCCAATCCACCCTCCGGACCGACCACCAGCGCCGCCGGCCGGGCCGGGTCGACGTCCAGCCGGGCCAGCGGGACGGCTGCGTCCACCATGCAGACGAGGATACGCGCGCCCTCCGGCAGCTCGGCCAGCACTCCGGCCAGGTCGGTGAGGGCTGCCACACGGGGGACGGCGCCACGGTGGGCCAGCTCGGCGGCCTCGCGGGCAATCTCGCCCCACCTGCGGAGCCGGACCGCCGCCCTCTCCGGGTCGGGCCGCGTCACGCTGCGCATGGCGACGACCGGGCGGATCGTGGCGGCCCCGACCTCGGCCAGGCCTGCCACCAGCTCGTCGATCTCGCGGACCAGCCCCTGGACGACGTCCAGCCGGAGATGGGGTTCGCCCGAGGCGGGGCGTGACCAGACGATCGAGCCGGTCACTCGAGCCCTCTCCACCGAGGCGACCCGGACCCCGTGCTCCTCGCCGGCGTCATCGACGACCAGGATCAGCTCACCGCGATGAACGCGGAGGGGCCCCGCGAGATGGTGGGCGGCGTCCCCCTCGACCACCAGCGTGCCGTTGCCGATCTGGTCCCGGGTGACGAAGAGACGTGGCACCCGCCAATGGTGGCGCGTTCCGCGGCGCCCGTGTGGGAGGTGTCGCCGACCTCGCTGACCCGACGTCGCAGCAAGCTGTGCGGTCACGGTGCCCCAGGTCCCGAGCGCGGCCCGGTGGTCCACCAACTGCCCGCTGGCGAGCTCACCAGCCGGCCGGCCTCCACGGTGCCGGTCCTCGGCAGGCGCGGCTCCGCCGTCCAGGAGTGGGAGAGGCAAACGGATCAGTCTTCGGGAAGAGCAGCAAAGGCCTTCTTTGTCTTGGTGTACCACCCCATTCCTGAGAGGGGATGTTTCCACCTATCCCGCATGCTCTTCAGGGCGCTTCTGTGCGATTCATCACCCCCTGCGACCATTTCCCTTAAATGGCTGTCTTGCGCCTTGATGACCTCATCAGCCTTAGTCCCGTGGAATGGGGCATCACATGGTCCACCCATTTGTTCACATGTCATTGTCTTCATGGTGATCACCTCCTTTACAGGTGGCAGGCGATGCGTCGACTAGCTTCTCGCAGGCTGCGAGGCCGCCTGGAGCAGCCGGAACTCGTTCCCCGACGGATCGCGAAATGCGGCGTCCACTCCGTACCCGCGCTCGCCGGCATCGCGAGTGAACTCGATCCCCTTCGCCTTGAGCGCCGCGGCTGTCGCGAGGCAATCGTCCGTCGTAAACACGAGCGTGCTCAACATGCCCTTCGCCACTGTGGATGCGACGGCCTGCGATGTGGCCTCGTCCATGGGGTACCCAGGCCTCGCGAGTGTGATCGCAAGGTCGGGTTGCTCGGTCGATGCGACGGCAAGCCATCGGTAGTCACCATGTTTCAGATCTTCTCGAACCTCAAATCCGAGTTTCTCGAAGAACGACAACGCTTCGTCTTGATCGCGGACCCAGAGGGTCGTGTATCCGATCTTCAGGCTCATGGCACCACTCCTTGACGTCGTTTTCTCATCGGTGAGCACACCCTTGCTGGCGCAACGCGCCGTCGTTCAGGAGCGTCCTTCCCTCTCCAGATCAACTCTGGCGTGGTTGACTCTCATCGTACGTGGGCTGGATAGGCGGCGTCTTCTCGAATCCTGCTCAGTTGCGGGCGCGCCACCGCAAGCAGAATGCACGGGGGAATCACGCGGTGGGCTAAAGCTGGGAGATGTCGCGCTCGATATGTCGTGGGCGATGCGTCATACGCGCGTCGAAATGCAGTGCTAAATGAACCAACGCTCGACAAGCCAACGAGCTCACAGACGCGCGTCACGGTGTAGTCGGTGTTGGCCAATAGCGCGGCGGCGCGTTCCAAGCGACGAGAAAGCAAGTATTGATGCGGTGTTTCTCCAAACGCACGGCGAAACTGCCGGGAGAAATGCGCCGTGGTCAAGTGCGCTGACTGCGCNNCGGTGCGGTCTCGCAGCGCTGGTGGCGGCGGTCGCCATGCCGGCCGGAGCCAGGCCGCGTCGCTCACCCCGGCACCGGCGCCGGTACCCGCCACGACGTCAGCCGCGGTGCCGACACCCACCCGACCCCCTCCGCGGCGATGTCCCGCGGATGGTCCGCTCGCTCCTGCTGCGACTGCTGGTGACTATGCCGCTCCGGCCGCGCCGCGGCGTGCCCTACGATCCGGAGCCGTGGCTCCGCCGACCTTCGACCGGCATGTGGTCACGAGCGATGGCGTCCGGCTCGCCGTCAGCGTCCAGGGGGATGGCGAGCCCCTGCTGATGATCCCGGGGCTGGGGGCGACCCGGCGGGTCTACGCCCCCGTCGTACCGGCGCTGGCTCGGCACCACCGGGTGATCGTCTACGACCCCCGAGGTGTTGGCGGCTCCGACGTGCCTCCCGGGCCCTACCCGATGACCCGGCTGGCGTTGGACTGCGTCGAGGTGGCCTCAGCCTGCGGGGCGGAGACCTTNNATCCCGATCGCCTGACCCGCCTGATCCTGGCCGCCACCGGTCCCGGGCGGCACACGGCCGTCCCCGCGCAGCCCGAGGCGATCGCCGCACTCCTCGGGCGGGGTGCCCGGACGCCGGCCGACGCCTACCGCATGGCCTGCACCGTCCTTTACGCGCAGCGCTTCCAGCACGACCATCCCGAGTTCATCGACGGGGAGGTGGCCTACCGTGCCGCCCACCCGATTCCGGGACGCGCCTTCACCGCCCAGTTTCGCGCCTCCCGGGACGCCGACATCGGCGAGCGGCTCGGCGAGATCGCGGTGCCCGCCCTCGTCCTTCACGGCACCGAGGACGTCCTGGTCCCGCTCGCCAACGCGGAGGCGCTCACCAAGCTGATCCCCGGAGCGCGCCGCTACTGGTTTGACGGTCGCGGCCACCTCTTCTTCC
>PLXL01000119.1 GCA_003153215.1 Candidatus Dormiibacterota bacterium | reverse complement strand
TTGAGGGGCAGCATCTGATTGAGTCCCTCCATCGCGAGGTCGCCGCCAACTTCCCGATGGCGGGGTTCGGGTCGGTGCTGGAGGGGACCCCCCTGGACCGCAATGCGATCATGCTGAGACCCATCGGGTTTGCACTTCCATAGTCCGGCCGGCCCAGCCTGAGCTCTCGGGCTCGCCCGGGTCGGGCCTGAGAGCTTGCGGGAGGCGTGGCAGATGAAGGCTGTGGTGTACGACCGTCGGGGCGCTGCCGCCGAGGTGCTGCGGGTCACCGACATCCCCCGACCCGAGCCCGGACCCGGCGAGGTGCGGGTGCGGATCAGCTTCTCCGGGGTCAACCCCACCGACTGGAAGTCGCTGAGCGGAGCCACGGCCAGGCCTGTCGATGAGTTTCAGATCCCCCACCTCGACGGTTCCGGGGTGATCGATGCCGAGCAGCACGCCGTTCATGATCATGAACAGTTTCGCGCAGGCGTACCATCGGTTGGGATGCACGACGGCTGAGGTGGTGGTGACGCATGAGGGCGGTTGTCCACGATACGTACGGGCCCCCTGACGTGCTGCGTCTCGAGGAGGTCGCGCAGCCCGTTCCCAGGGACGACGAGGTCCTCGTCAGAGTCCACGCGACGACCGTCAACAGGACGGACACCGGACTTCGGGGCGGCACGCCTTTCGCGGCTCGGTTCGTCACCGGGCTGCGCCGGCCGAAACGACGGATCCTCGGCACGGAGTTTGCCGGAGAGGTTGCCGACGCGGGCGCCGCGGTGACCGAGTTCAAGACCGGCGATTGCGTCTTCGGGTTGAACCCGTGGAGGTTCGGCACGCACGCGGAGTACGTGTGCGTTCGGGAGAGTGCTCCAATCGCCCACAAGCCGGACGGGATCACCTTTGAGGAGGCGGCGGCCATCTACGACGGCGCGCTCCTCGCCCTGATGAACCTGAGGCGGGCGGGGCTGCGGAGCAGTCAGCGCGTGCTCATCTACGGAGCCTCGGGGTCCATCGGCACCGCTGCCGTGCAGCTCGCCGCGGCGGTTGGTGCGCACATCACAGCGGTGTGTAACACGAGGAGCGTCGAGGTCGTGAAGGGGCTCGGCGCGGATGAGGTCATCGACTACACGCAGCAGGACTTCACCGAGAACGGCCAGACGTACGACATCATCTTCGACGCCGTCGGCAAACACTCCTTCAAACGGTGTCGCGGCTCATTGCAGCCGGGCGGCGTCTACATCGGGACGGACGGGCTGCGCAATGTGCTCATGGCCTTGTCACCGGTCCACATCAGCGGCCTGAGAACGGTGATGGTCATACCACCGCAGTACTCGAGGAAGGACGCCGTGCTCATCAAGGAGGCTGATCGAAGCCGGGAGGTATCGCGCGGTCATCGATCGCTACTACCTGCTGGAGGACGTGATCGAGGCGACGAGGTACGTCGAGACCGAGCAGAAGACGGGGAACGTCGTGTTGAGGGTGATCGAGTGATAACTACGCGGGGAACGACCTCGCCTGTCAAGAACCTCCCTCGGAACTAACGCGCGTTCTCCCCCGCCATGCTGCTCAGCGACCCGGTGCCCGGTAGCGTACCAGGCCGTCAACGGGAGCCTCCCGCACCAGGCTTAAGAGACGCGGTTCAGACGAGGAGCTTGGCCGGGTTGGATCTGGCGCTTGACATGGCGCTGACTATCTGGTAGATATATCTGTGAGATATGCCAGGGATAGCCAGATCGAGCCAGACGAGGACCGCGGTCCTCGGCGCGTTGAGCGTCATGCCGATGACCGGGTACGCGCTGAGGGAGGCCATCCGGGAGGTGCTTGGGCACTTCTGGAGCGAGAGCTTCGGCCAGATCTATCCAGCGCTTGCCGAGCTCGAACGTGATGGCTATGTCGAGCGGCGTGAGTCAGCGAGGAACGGTTCGTCGACCTTCCGGATCACACCGTCGGGGACTGCTCAGTTGAGGGAGCTCTTGTCGGAGCCGATCCAGCGCGATCCGCCTCGCAACGGCCTCCTTCTCCGGCTATTCTTCGGACGCCACCTCGGGCCGGCCGCGTGTCGTGCGCTGGTGCTCGACGCGAGAGCCGAGGCAGAGCGCCGCCTGGCAGAGTACGTGGCCATCCGGGCCGACATTGCGCAGGCGCCCGAAATGGCCGGCGAACGTCCCTATCAGCTCCTCACGCTGGCGTTCGGAGAGCACACCGCCCGAGCCGCGATCGCGTGGGCGAACGAGGTCGTAGCCGCTCTTGATCAGCTTGATTCAACCAAACCGAGCAGCACGCATCTCAACAAGGAGAATCGCACATGAGTACGGCAACCGTTCGCTCGACACTGGTGCCAAAGTATGTTGTGACACGACGAGCCGCCGGTGCGGCCGCCACCGGCTTTCTCGCGATGGCCGGCTTCCAAGCGGCGCTCGCTCTCGGCGCCCCGCTCGGCCACGCCGCTTGGGGCGGCGCCGATAGCGTCTTGCCCGCCGAGCTGCGGACGGCGAGCGCCGCTGCGGCGGCGATTCTGATTCTCGCGGCTCTCATGGTCCTGCGTCGCGCTGGATACCGGATCCCTAACGTCTCTCTCCGCCTCAGTCGCTGGGGCACATGGTTGCTAGGCGGAGCGATGGGTCTTTCCGCCCTCGCAAACTTTGCTTCCTCGAGCACGTGGGAACGCGTCCTCATGGGACCGGTCGCCCTGCTCCTCGGACTGCTCTGCGTGGCGGTGGCGCTGACTGCTTCCCGCACCGACCAGCCCGTTTGACCGAAACGAACCAGCTGGACCACAAACAGCCTCGCCGTAACTCGAGCCCAAGGTAGCCCAAGGTGGGAATCGAACCCACGACCTACGCCTTACCAAGGCGCTCGCAAAATCTGCTCGCCGCCCTTACCGCGTTCGACCGCTTCCCCGTATTCGCCAGAAGGCCCGTAACCCCGGTGAGCATAGGCCCTGTCAGGCGGCCTCGTCAACGCCTCCGGTATTGCGGACGAAGGCGAAGTAAGGCGAACGCGGCCAATGGATCACAGACTGCAGCATGAGGCGGGGCCGCCGTTACCACGGGCACCAAATCCTGCGGCGATCGCGCTTAAGGGCCGCGAGCGGCTGAGGGCGTGGCAGCTCACTCATGTATCTTCTTTCTCTGAGAACTCTCGAAAGAGGACCGGGCTGATAACCGTTATGGTCAGACGCCGCGAATCGGACAATGCTGCGCACCAGCTATGTGATCCAGAGCTGTCCGACGACGAGAACCGGCGCCTGTTCCGGAAGTGTGTGGACCTGCACGGGCACAA
>PLXL01000070.1 GCA_003153215.1 Candidatus Dormiibacterota bacterium | reverse complement strand
CAGGGCTGCGGGCACCCACTCGATCCGTCGAGCGAGCGTCGGATCCTCGGTCGCCTTGGCGCGCCCGCGTTCCAGGGCCACGGCGGCGAAGTCGACGGCCATCACCGACCATCCGGCACGGGCCAGCCAGAGCGTGTTCCGCCCTTCCCCGGCCCCCAGGTCCAGCGCGCGCCCGGCCACACTGTCCGCCATCTGCTCGGCCACCCACAAGTTCGGGGCAATCGGCCACAGGTGGTCGCTGGCGCGGTAGCGGGCGTCCCAGTCGCCGGGGCTGCTCACGCTGCCCCGGGTGTCAGCGCGGCCAGCTCGAGGCGAACCTCGGGAGGTCGCATCAGGGTGCCGTGGACTGTGCAGTGCGAGGCGACGGCGAGGAGAGAGGCCTGCTGCTCGGGCGAGAGCTCCCCCGGGACATGCAGCTGAAGCGTGATCTCGCCCACCCGAGCCGGGTGCGAGGCCATGCTGAACTCGGCGGTGACGGCGAGCCCCTCGGTCGGAATGCCGTGCCGGGAGGCGAAGCGGCGGGCGTAGAAGGCCACGCACGAGGCCAGACTGGCAATGAAGAGCTCGGTCGGAGTGGGGGCGGTGTCCTCGCCACCGTCGGATGCCGGCTGATCGACGGTGATGGTGTGTTGACGGACCGCGATGCGGAACCGGTCCCCGGCCTCATAGTCGACTCGTACCCGGCGGCTCGCCTTAGCGTCGTCGGTCATGCCGTCCTCGCCGTCGCCTCGGCGGCGGCCACCTCGCTGCGCACCGCGTCCATGTCCAGGTCTCGCACCGCGCCGATCAGCTGGGCCAGTGAGGCGGCGGGCAGTGCCCCCGGCTGGGAGAACACCAGGATGCCGTCACGGAAGGCCATGAGGGTGGGAATGGACATGATGTTGAGGGACCTCGCCAGAGCGGGCTCGGCCTCGGTGTCGACCTTGCCGAACACAATGTCCGGGTGCTCCTCCGCCGCTGCGCCGAACACCGGCGCGAAGGCGCGGCAGGGGCCGCACCAGGCCGCCCAGAAGTCGACTAGGACGATGCCATCTTGGTTCACCGTCTCGGCGAAGGTCTTCGCGTTGAGCGCGATAGTGGACATGATCACCTCAAGTGTAACCCCTAGGGGGATGCTCACAACCCTGATCACGATATACCCCATGGGGTATACTGTCAACCCCAGAACAACCCCATCGCCTGGTAAGGCAAGCGGCAGCGCGGCCAGGTGGGACGCGGCGCAGTCTGAGGTCCGGCGAAGCACCCGGGGGCAATCTGGCCTTGCCTGGGGCCCCAAGCCGCCAGATCCTCCACCGTGCCCGCGTGGCTCAGCCGGCAGTCTGGCAGCTCATAGCGCGACGGCCGAGCGGGCCAGCGTGTAGATGGCGACTGCCACCAGCAGCACAGCGAACCAGCGTTGAAGGGTTGAGGACCGCACTCGGCTCGCCATGTGGTTGCCAGCCACCGCGCCTATCAGGGCCGCCACCGCAAACGGCAGTGCGACGTGCCACTCAACCCCGGTCGTGGCGAGCCGTGAGGCGAGCGCCTCACCGCAGTTGAGGAAGATCACCAGAAGCGATGTGCCGATGGCGACCGACATGTCGAAACGAAGTGCGAGCACGAGTGCCGGAACGATGAGGAACCCGCCACCGACCCCGAAGAACCCGGTCATGAACCCGACCGCCGTTCCGGCGGCGACCACCTTGGCCACCGTCGAGACCTGGGACCCGATCCTACGGCCGGGTGGCGGCGTACCCGCGGGCGCCAAGCCTTCGATGGCCGGCCCCGCGGGAGCGTTGCTGTCTGACGACGCCCCGGACGTGGTGTGGCCACACGCGCGTGCGGTCACCCACATGCGCCACGCGACAAGCAGCATCACGCACGCGAACGCCAGGAGAAGAACATCGGGGTTGACCGTCTGGCTGAGATGGGTGCCCGAGCACTGATCCCACCACGCCAGCCAGGCCGAACCACAGGCCAGCAGCCACCCGGACACGCCCGGCGCGCCAGTGGCCGACCATGCCGCCGAGGGCAGCCACCCCGACGACAACGAGCGAGGTCGTAACCGCCTCTTCTGGGCCGAGACCGACGACGTAGACCAGAGTGGGCACGGCCAGGATCGAGCCGCCCCCCCCCAGGGCACCGAGTGCCAGCCCGATGATCAGCCCCAGGGGAAGGGCAAGGAGCAGCCTCACCCCCACACCAGCAGCGCCTTGCGGGTCTCCACGGCCAGGCCGACCGCCGCGCCCACCCCCGAGCCCCAGTTCCGTTTCACTGCCTCGAATCCGGAAAGGGGACGGTGAGCAGTCGCCGGCGCAGGGCCGTGCCCGAGCCCCACCCAATCACCAGGCGTCGACGGCGGGGCGCCCCACCAAACAGCCCCTCGAGCTCCCCGAGGGGGACGCGGCGGGCCCCAGCCGCATGACCGCCCTGCCACTCGAACGCCTAGCCGGCTCACGGTGACCTCCGAGTGTCCTTCTGTTCCCACGGCCGGATACCCCTCAGGTAGCCGCCGAGGGGGGAATATACCCCTGGGGTACCTGCTGATCACACCGAGACTGCCAAGGCCGCCGTTGCGACCAGAGGTCGCTATCGCGATGTACCGGGAATGCTCGCCGCTGAATCGGTCTGGGAGGAGGATCCGGATTCGCAAGCCGCGAGACGCTGAGCCCCCTCGCCCGGGGTGGCTGACGTCTCAGCCAGCCCGTGCCCTGGCCTGGACCGCGGGGCTGCTCCTCGGATGGGCCGCAATCCGGCACGGTCTTCGCTGGGCCCTGATCCGCTTCTTTCGCGTTCCCCACGTTCACTCCGGTGCAACTCCCGCCGCCATGGGACTGCAGGCAGAGGACGTGACCATCTCCGGTCCGGGGGGGCACCTGCGCGCCTGGTTCATACCGGCGCCCGCGGCCGGCCCTCAGCCCGTTGCCTTGGTGCTCCACGGCTGGAGTGCAAGCGCCAGCTCCATGCTCCCGGTGGCCTCGCCGCTTCACGCCGCGGGCCTCCACGTCCTCCTGCTCGATGCTCGGGGTCACGGGCGCAGCGACGGCGGCGACGTCAGCTCCATGCCAGGCTTCGCTGACGATGTCGAGCGCGCTCTCCTCTGGCTACGGAAGGACTCGCGCGTCAAACCGGATCGCATCGTCCTGGTGGGGCACTCGGTCGGAGCTGGGGCCTGCCTGCTGGTCGCCTCCCGTGACCCACGGATCGCCGCCGTAGTCAGCATCTCCTCAATGGCGGATGCCGCCGCGTACATGGGGCAGGCGATGCGTCGGCGCGGCGTGCCCGCGATCGCCATCTCGCTCGTGCTGAGAGAGATCGAGCGCGCCGTCGGCATGCGCTTCCCGGAGTTCGCTCCCATCGCCACCATCGCGCAGTTGCGCATGCCGGTGCTGCTGATCCACGGCGCGATCGACTCCGTGATCCCCCTCACCGACGCGCAGGCGTTGCACCGAACCGCACCCCCAGGCACGGATCTCCTGGTCGTCCCCGACGCAGATCACGGTGACATCGACCGCTTTATCGCGGTGGCTCCGGCGGTGACGGATTTCCTCCGGCGGGCGGTCCAAAGGGAGGAACGGGCTGTGGCCCCGATGTCAACGCGGTCGCTCAGCGCGCACCACCACGAGTGACCCCACCCCGTACCTGGATGGCCGGGCTGGAGCAAGAGGACGTCGGTGAGCGCCCTGAAGATCGTCTGACGGAGAATCGCAGGCGGTCGACACCCGCGAGTCGGAAGTAAACGGACACCTCGCGGGCGCAGGACAAGGTCGCGTCCCGCTAGGAGACGGTCGGGGCTCGGGTGGTCCTCGTCGTCGCGGTGGGTTTGCACCTCAGGCAGGTGCCCGTCGTCACCTTGGCGAGGAGCACGACCACCTCGGACCGGGGCTATGCTCTGGCGACCACCAGCATCACCGGAGTGACCCAACGGCTCGGAGCCGCACCGCGCCGGTGAGCGACGGCTCCCGCGTGAGCGAGTGACCGCCCGG
>PLXL01000197.1 GCA_003153215.1 Candidatus Dormiibacterota bacterium | reverse complement strand
CTGTACCCGTACTCGAAGGCGAGCGCGCCCACCTCGCTGAGCGGGCTGTTGTGCACCTCGAAGGTGGCGCGCGCCCCCTCCAGGTGCTGGATCGGGGCCCAGGCGGCGCCGGTCTGATCGTCGTGGAGGACCATCTGGCGGTGGCTGAAGGTGCCGCGCTCGGTGTCCTGGCCGGTGAGCCGGACCGGCACCCCCTCCTGGAGCAGCGAGCCCAGGGCGAGGGCCTCAGCATGGCCCCAGTCGATCCCGCCCTGCTCCAGCGAGGCGCGGCGGCGCTCCAGCTGACGGGCGAGCTTGGGGTTGACGGTGAAGCCGTCGGGGACCCGGAAGAGCCCCTCGTTGAGGGCGCTGAGCTCGGCCGCATCGACCCGCGTGAGAGGGGCCGGCGGCTCCTCGAAGTCGGGATCGTCGCGGCCGTTGGAGGTGTCCTCGTCGACCAGTGTGGTGAGGTTCGCCTTGATCCGCTTGTGGGCGCCGGCGATCCGGGCCATGACCTGTTCGGACTGCTGCTGGGCCTCCTCGTCGGTGATCAGCCCCTCCTGGATCAGGCGGCGGACAAAGAGCTCGCGGACCGTCGGGTGCTCCCGGATGCGCTGGTACATGAGCGGCTGGGTGTAGCTGGGCTCGTCGGTCTCGTTGTGCCCGAAGCGGCGGTACCCGACCAGGTGGATGAGGACGTCGCGATGGTGGGTGCGCCGGTAGTCGTGGGCAAAGCGGGCCGCGGTGACGCACCCCTCGGGATCGTCGGCGTTGACGTGGACGATCGGGATGTCAAACCCCTTGGCCAGGTCGCTGGCATAGCGGGTCGAGCGGAGGTCGGAGGGGTCGGTGGTGAAGCCGAGCTGGTTGTCGATGATCACGTGGACGGTGCCGCCCGTCGTGTATCCGGCCAGGGACTGGAGATTGAGCACCTCCTGGACCGCGCCCTGTCCGCTGAAGGCGGCGTCACCGTGGATGAGGATGGGGATCGCGGCCTCGGGGTCCAGCTCAAGCGCCGCCCCCTCGCGGTGCGACTGGAGGGCCCGGGTCCAGCCCTCGACGACCCCGTTGACGGCCTCCAGGTGGGAGGGGTTGGAGACCAGCCGGACGTCGATGCGCCGGTCCCGGTCGGTGATGTAGGTGCCGGTGGCGCCGAGGTGGTACTTGACGTCGCCGGTCGGGTCGTCGACCCGCAGCTCGCCCTTCTCGAAGGCCTGGAGGAGCTGCTCGTAGGGGCGGTTGACCACGTGGGCGATGACCGCCAGGCGGCCGCGGTGCGCCATCCCCATCACCACCTGGGAGATGCCGTCCTCGGCCACCAGACCGAGCAGCTTCTCGAGCATCGGCACCAGCATGTCGAGGCCCTCGCCGCTGAAGGTCTTCTGGCCGATGAAGGNNTGGCTGGAGATGTGCTCGATCTCGAAGGCGACGGTGCCGCAGTAGGTGCGGCGCAGGTTGGGCAGGACCTCGACGAGGGTCGCCCCCGGCACGTGGACGTCGAGCACGTCGGAGGGGATGCGAGCCATCAGCTCGGGGGTGAGCTGGTAGGTCTCGGGCTTCATCGCCGGGTCGCCGGGCGGCGGGGCGCCCAGCGGGTCGAGGTGAGCCCCCAGATGACCGTGGGTGCGGTGGGCCTGGACCAGGGAGGTGGCCCCCTGGACGGCGACGAGCAGCACCCGGTCGCGCTCGGGCACGGCTCCCGCGGGGAGGACGCGGTCCAGGAGCCGGACGGGGACCTCGTCGGCGACCGGCGCCCCCAGCCCGAGGCTCTCGAAGACGTCCGCGTAGAAGCGGTCGGCGCCCCCCAGAAGGGCCTCGATCCGGCCGAGGAACTCCCCGGAGTCGGCGCCCTGGATGACCCGGTGGTCGTAAGTGGAGGTGATCGTCATCACCTTGCCCACCCCCAGATCGCGGAGGCGGGCCTCACTCTCGCCGCGGTACTGGGCGGGGTGGCCGATGGCGCCGATCGCGATGATGCAGCCCTGTCCCGGCATCAGCCGGGGCACGGACGCGACCGTCCCGAGCCCGCCGGGGTTGGTCAGGGTGAGGCTCGCGCCCTGGAGCTCGTCGGGGGTGAGCGTGCCGGTGCGGGCGCCCTCCACGAGCCGCTCGTACTCAGCGCGGAATCCGGCGAAGTCCCGGAGCGCGGCGTCACGCAGCACGGGGACGACCAGGAAGCGGCTGCCGTCCTTTCGCCGCGTGTCGACCGCGAGGCCGAGGTGGACCCCGGACCCGACCCGGAGCGGCCGGCCCTGGGGGTCGCGGGTGAAGTGGACCAGCATCTCGGGCATGCCCCCCGCCGCCCGTGCGATCGCGTGGGCGATGAGGTGGGTGAAGGAGACCTTGACCCCGGCCCCGTCGCGGCCGAGGGCCACGTTGAGCTGGCGGCGCCGGTTGTCGAGGAGACCGACCGGGATGGTCCGGATCGAGGTGGCGGTGGGGATCTCGCGGCTCCGCTCCATGGCCTCGACCAGGGCAGCGTGGGGGCCGCGGATGGGGGTCACCGCCTCGCCGTCAGCCGGAGCGGCGGGGGGTGCTGCGACGGGTGGCGCGCCGGCGGCGGCAGGGGCTGGTGCGGCTGACGGAGCCGGCGCCGAGGCGGCGGTCGCAGTGGACGGGCCAGTGGGGAGGGANNGCCTCCGCTCAGATCGCTGGCGCGGATCATCTCGCCCGGCCCGCTGCCCCGGATGGCGGCGGCGGCGATGCCGGCGAGGGCCGCCCGGCGGCGCGCCATCGGCGAGAGCGTGGGGGCTCTGGCCGGGGCAACCGCGGGAGCGGCGGCGGCCGGGGGAGCC
>PLXL01000132.1 GCA_003153215.1 Candidatus Dormiibacterota bacterium | reverse complement strand
CGCGGTGCCTCACTCTCCGGCTGACTGTCCCTCGATGATGGCGGCCGGGCGCCAAGCTGCCCAGATTCGGCTGCGGCGTCTTTGATGCAAGTACACCAGCGATCACCTGCATTCGGAGTCCGGTGAGGCAGGGAAGCCCGAGAGGCGGCGCGACCCGTCGGTACGCCAACCGACCATCCGATCCAGCGCGAGGGGTAAGCCCACCGGGCGGCGCATGCCACGCGCCACGACCCCGGTGAGGCGGCTGTCCGGCTACGCCTTGAGCGCCTCGCGTTTGCGGATCGCGTTGCGGTCGTTGGCATTGAGGACCCGCTTGCGGAGTCGGAGGCTGGACGGGGTCACCTCGACCAGTTCGTCGTCCTGGATGAAGTCGAGCGACTCCTCCAGGGAGAGCGTGCGGGGCGGGGTCAGGGTGATGGTGAAGTCCGAGGTGGAGGAGCGGATGTTGGTCTTCTGCTTCTGCTTGGCGACGTTGACCGCGAGGTCCCCGGGACGGCGGTTCATGCCGACGACCATCCCCTCGTACACCGGGGTCCCCGGACCGATGAGGGGCTGTCCCCGCTCCTGGAGCGTCAGCAGGCCGTAGGCGACGGCCATGCCCGGCTGGCTGGCGGTCAGCACACCCATCCGGTGCGCGCGCGGCAGGAAACGCCACGGCTCCCAGCCGAGCAGCCGGGTGGCCATGACCCCGGTGCCGCGGGTGAGCGTGAGCAGGGTGCTGCGCACGCCGATCAGCGCGCGCGTGGGAGCGTGGTAGATGAGGCGCATCCCCCCGCCCGCATCCGTCCGCAGCGATTGCATGACCGCTCCCCGCGCTCCGAGCAGCTCGGNNCGGGAGACCTCAAACTCGAAGCCCTCGCGTCGCATCGTTTCGATGAGGATGGCCAGGTGCAGCTCGCCCCGGCCGGACACCTCGAAGCCGTCTGCGGTGGCCCCGTCGGCGACGCGCAGCGCCACATTGGTGCGCAGCTCCTTGTCGAGACGCGCGCGCAGCTGGCGAGAGGTGCTGCTCAGCTTCTGCTCGCGCCCAGCGAAGGGCGACGTGTTGACCGTGAACTGCATTCGCAGGGTGGGGTCCCCGACCTCGATCCGGGGCAGCGCCTCCGGAGAGTCGGCGGCGCAGATCGAGTCGCCGATGTTGACGTCGGGAAGTCCAAAGACGGCGACGATGTCCCCGACCGTGGCCTCCGCGACCTCGATCTGGTGAAGACCGCGCCACACCAGGATCCCGGTGATGGCCTGACGGCCGCTCCACCCGTCGGCGGTGGCGACGACTACCTCCTGTCCCCTGGTGAGTGTGCCCCGCTGCACCCTGCCCAGGGCCAATCTGCCGCGGTAGGGGTCGTCGTCGAGCGAGCTGACCAGCATCTGCAGGCTGAGGGAGGGGTCCCCTCGGGGGGCGGGGACATGGGCGACGATGGCGTCGAGGAGCGGTTCGAGGTTGACACCGGGGACGTTGAGCGAGGTCGTCGCGGTCCCCTCGCGCCCCGTGGCGAAGATCACCGGGGCGTCGAGCTGGGCGGCGTCGGTCGCCAGCTCCAGGAGGAGGTCGTGGGNNGCCATCGAGAGGACCCGCTCGACCTCGCCGCCGAAGTCGGCGTGGCCGGGGGTGTCGATGACGTTCAGGGTGACGTCGTGATAGCGGATCGAGGTGTTCTTGGCGAGGATGGTGATGCCCCGCTCCCGCTCCAGATCGTTGGAATCCATGATCAGCTCACCGACCTCCTCGTGGTCGGCGAAGCTGTGGGTCTGCTTGAGCAGGGCGTCGATGAGCGTGGTCTTGCCGTGGTCGATATGGGCGATGATCGCCACATTGCGAATGTCGTTGCGCTCGATGACAGGCATGGGGGAGGGGTGTCCGATTCAGTGCGTCTGGTGTTCTGGGCCAACAGGAGCAGCCCGTCAGACGCGGACCACCTGGCTGCCGGGGATCAGGTCAAAGCCGGCGTCTTGAGTGTAGACGCCCACCGGGCAGCGGAGCGCGCGCACCGGTTGGACCCCACCGGCGGGCAGCCGCCGGCCAGCGCTCTTGCCAGGTCGGCGGCCGCGCGCCGCCCCGCCGCCGTCGTCGGGGCGCTCTGCTCGTACGTGTGAGCCACCGAGACGGCCTCGATCCACGGAGCGGTGGCCAGGTGGCGCAGCGCCGTCGCGACAGCCGCCAGGCTGGGGCCACCCCTCGCCGGGTAGAGGAGACCGGGCAGCTCGTCCGGATCCACCACGTCGAGGTCCAGGTGGACCTGCAGCGGCCGATAAGGGAGCGGCAGGGCGGAGAGCTCAGCCAGCGAGAGACGTCGGACGTCGGACGCGGCCAGTGCGGTGGCCTCCCCGGGATCGAGGTCGCGAGTGCCGACGAGGACGACGCGTCTCTCCGAAAGGGGGCGAATCCCGAGGCTGCGGATCATCGACTGGTCCCCGCGGCCCACCAGCATCGCGAGCGGCATACCGCCGAGATAGCCCGACGGCGTCGTCTCCGGGGTGTTGAAGTCGCCATGGGCGTCCAGCCAGATCAGGTCGGGATCGAGGCCGGCGCGCTGGAGCCCGGCCACCACCCCGATCGGCGCCATGCAGTCGGGTGCGTGGACCAGTGCCGGGACCCTCTCAGCCACCCACGCCGCGACGCTGTCGAGGATGCTCGCCATGCGCTGCATTGCCCCTTGCCCGCGCGGGGTTGCGGTCAGGGGAGGAGCATCCTCGACTGCGAACTCCGGCTGCGGATCCCCCATGCAGTACGGGACCGCAAGGGCCGAGAATCGGCGGGGCGGCATCAGCTGCACCTCGGGCCGCCCGGTGCCCGCGGATGACGGTTACACGAACAGTGTCGTCGGCGCCCGCTCCGGGCAATGCGGCGCTCCAGGATTCTGACTGAGTTGGGGCGTCGGCACGCCGAGCCTCGGAGCATCGTCGTTGGAAAGGGTGGTGCCGAGGCCCAGAATCGAACTGGGGACACCGGGTTTTTCAGACCCGTGCTCTACCAACTGAGCTACCTCGGCACGCCGCCCCGTCGGCGCTCTCGCGGCATCCTGCCCGGTGGCGCCCTCCAGTGCGAAGGCCGAGGATACCCGGTTCGCCACCGGCCGAGGCGGCGACGGCCGCACTCGATGGCGCATCAGGCCCGCTCCCGCGCCGCTCGCGCCCGCCGGATCAGCCCTCCAGCACCGCCGACGCCGGGCTCGCCAGCTCCGCCCGGCGGCGGGCGGTGACGATGGACGCCTCGGCGTTGCCGCCGAGGGCGGCCACCCCTGCCCGGATGGTCGTCTCCAGGGAGATGC